>CBDUCL010000078.1:0-11561 GCA_965365625.1 uncultured Chromatiales bacterium
GAAATCCGTATTGATCAAAAAGAGGTTAAGGCATATGTAGGCGGTGAGTATCCACCTAATGGTGGATCCCATGCGGGACGTGATTCTCCGCTGGTCCGGTCCGGCGGATGTGCTTGGTATGTCCTGGCTGACTGACCTAGATGCTGGGGAAGTAATAGAACCGGATACCAGTGGCAGTTACGCGTTTGTAATGAATGGACAGGCGCGGCGTTTTAGATGGGAGTATGAGAAGCGGCCCGGTAACAGCGGCAAGAAACGCTAAGCATAGGAGTCGATAAGGTCAGATGGGGGCCCTGGAGTGAGGAAAACCCTTGGGAGTGTCCATTGGCGGTATTCTCGTATACTAATCTGTTTTACAGTAAAGGACATATTGGCACAGCGGCGCGGCGAGCAGGTCGGTGAGCTGTGTTGTCTCGCGTCGAGTTCTGGGTCTGACCGGCCAGTCACTGTTTGATAGGTTTCGCCGCGTTCCCAGACGAACCCCCCTTACCCAGCCCGGCAGACATAAGGGTTGGATGTCTGGCTTGAATTAAGCCTGGCTGGACTGAACGGTCGTGTCTTTTTCGGTGGCAGGGTTGCAGCGTGCACGTCTACCGCCGGTAACTTTTTGGCACGGATGCCAATGCCGATATAACCCAGTTCCCCGGGGCCATTCAGAAGCCCGGTAGCACCGACCGTTCCAAAGCAACCGCCGCGATATACCCGAAACACCCCAACGCCAGCACCCCCGCCAGCGCCCGCTGGCGCCGGGACCGCCCCCGCTTGAGCGCAATGCTACCGAGCGCGATATAGGCCAGCAGGGCGACCAGCTTGGTGGTGAGCCAGGGCTGAGTGAAAGGATATTGCTGCAGCCGCTGGGCCATGGCCAGACCGCTGATCAGCAGCAGGGTGTCGTTGACGTGGGGCAGGGTGCGTACCCAGCGCCGCTGTAGCAGGGGCGAGCCGCGCAGCATCCACAGGTAGCGCAGCAGGAACAGGCAGCCGGTGAGGGTCACCGTGCCAACGTGGGTCCATTTGATCCAGAGGTAGGGCAGCATGTTTCAGCGGGTGGTGGGAATTGGCGCGGGAAGCGACTAATCTTGAACCCTGTGGCCGCCGGGGGCATCCCGGCATTATAGTTCGCGACGGGCCGCCGCGGGCAACCCAACCCGAGAGGTTTCGAGACGCTAGATGTTGGTCGCCTGCCACGATTGTGACCTGCTGCAGGAGATACCGCCGCTGCCGCCGCGCGCCAGCGCCAAGTGCCCGCGCTGCGGCGCCCTGCTGCGCCGGCAGCGCCCGAATGCGGTGGAGCGCACCCTGGCCCTGGCCGTGGCCGGGTTGGTGCTGTTCGCGGTGGCGGTGTCGTTTCCCTTCCTCGCCTTCGATCTCAATGGCAATCGTACCGATACCAACCTGATCACCGGGGTGCAGCGGCTCTACGAGGGCGGCTACTGGGCGCTCGCCGCGCTAGTGTTGTTGACCAGCATCCTGGCACCCTTTCTGCGCCTGTCAGCCATGTTCTATGTGTTCGGCCAGCTGTACTTCGGCCGGGTGCCCTGGAAGCTGGCGGCGGCGTTCCGCTTTCTGCAGCGCCTGCAGCCTTGGAGCATGATGGAGGTATTCATGCTCGGCATATTGGTGTCGCTGGTCAAGCTGGCCAAGATGGCCGAGATCATCCCGGGGCTGGCGCTCTGGTCGTTCATGCTTCTGATCCTGGTGCTGGCGGCGGCGAGCGCGGCCATGGATGCGGACGCGGTCTGGGAACGGGTGGAGAGCCGGGGGTGAGGGGCGGCAGCGCGATCCGATCCGGGCTCACCAGCTGTCACTGCTGCCAGTTGCTGGTGCGCCTGCCCGCCGCGCCCCAGCACAGCCGGGCCCGTTGCCCGCGCTGCGGCAGCCCGGTGCACCTGCGCAAGCCTGATAGCCTGGCCCGCACCTGGGCCCTGTTGATCGCCGCCGTGATCTTCTATGTACCGGCGAATCTGTTGCCGATCACCCATGTCACGTCCCTCGGCCATGTGCAGTCGGATACCATTATGAGCGGGGTCATCTACTTCATTCAGACCGGCTCCTGGCCGATCGCGCTGGTGATCTTCGTCGCCAGCGTGTTTGTGCCCCTGCTCAAGCTGGTGATTTTGGTCTACCTGCTGATCTCGGTGCAGCGGCGTTCCCGCTGGCGCCCCCGCGATAGGTCCAAGCTGTATCGCATCACCGAGGCCATCGGGCGCTGGTCGATGGTGGATATCTTCGTGGTCACTATCCTGGTGGCCCTGGTGCACCTGGGGGCCCTGGCCAGCATCGAGGCCGGTCCCGGCGCCCTCTACTTCGCGGCGGTAGTGGTGATCACCATGTTCGCGGCCATGACCTTTGACCCCAGGCTGATCTGGGATAACCTGGACTGAACCATGCCGACCTCCGAACCCACCGCGAAACCAACTGCCGCCGAGGCGCTGATCGAGACCCGGCGCGGCCCCTCGCTGGTCTGGCTGGTGCCCCTGGTAGCGGTGCTTATCGGTGCCTGGCTGGTCTACCAGGCCCTGCGCGAGAAGGGGCCGACCATTACTATCGCCTTCGACTCTGCCGCCGGCATCGTCGCCGGTAAGACCCGCATCAAGTACAAGCAGGTGGAAGCCGGCCTGGTGGAGCGGGTGGAGTTGAGCGACGACCTGCAGCAGGTGATCGTCACCGCCACCCTGGCCAAGGAGCTGGAGCCCTATCTCACCGAGGAGACCCGGTTCTGGGTGGTTCAGGCCGAGGTGCGCGCGGGGCGGGTGACCGGTCTGGCCACCCTCTTGTCCGGGGTCTATATCGGCATGGACCCGGGGCAGAAGGGCAAGTCCAAGCGCCGTTTTCGTGGCCTGAGCAACAAGCCCATCGTCACCGGCGAAGCAAACGGCCGCAAGTTCCTGCTGCGGGCCGACAGCCTGGGCTCGCTGAGCGTGGGCGCCCCGGTCTACTTCCGCCAGATCGAGGCCGGGCGGGTGGCGGGCTACGAGCTGGATGAAGACGGGGACGGCATCACCGTGGAGGTATTCGTGCAAGATCCGTTCGATGATCTGGTGCATGAAAACACCCGCTTCTGGAATGCCAGCGGCATTACCGCCGAACTCAACGCCGACGGCTTTGAGTTGCGAACCGAGTCCCTAGCGTCTTTGCTGATAGGTGGCATTGGCTTCGTTAACCCCGTCAGCCTGGAGCCGAAGCGGCCGGTAGACGAGGGCCACGAGTTCCGCTTGTTCGATAGTCTGGAGCAGGCCGCTGAGCCGCACTACCAGCGCAAAAAACGCCATGTGCTCCATTTCGACGGTTCGGTAAGGGGCCTGTCCCGGGGCGCTCCGGTGGAGTTTCGCGGCATCCGCCTGGGGAAGGTGCTGGACTTGACCCTGGAAGGAGACCCCGAGTCCCTGGCCTTCCAGATTCCGGTTCTCATCGAGTTGGAACCCGACCGCATCAAAGTGGAGGGGCCCGGTCGAGCCGTTCACGAAGCCCAAGACATCGCAACGATGCGCGCACTGGTAAAAAAGGGCCTGCGTGCCCAATTGAAGACCGGCAATCTGCTCACCGGTCAGCTTTTTGTGGACCTGGATTTCTTCCCCGATGCGGAGCCGGCGGAGCTGGGTGAACACGGGGAATATCCGGTGATCCCGACGGTCCCTGGGGCGTTGGACGAGCTGCGGGGCAACGTAATGCGTGCCCTGGCGCGGTTGCAGCAGCTGCCGTTAAAAGAAATCGCCGACGAGCTGCTGACCACCATCCGCGGCGCCCGGGAGCTGACCAATTCCGCCGAGTTGCGCCAGGCCATCACTGCCCTCAACCGGACGCTTCAGGAATCCAGCAGCCTGGCCGGCCAGCTCAATGACACCGCCGTGCCCAGGATCCAGGGCAACCTGGACCAGATCGGCCGCACTCTGCACTCGATCGAGGCCAACTACACCGGCAAGGATTCCCGCATCTACACCGACCTTGGCCGACTGCTGGACGAGCTGACTCGCGCCTCGCGCTCGCTGCGCAACCTGGCCGATTATCTGGAACGCCACCCGGAGGCCCTGGTCTCCGGCAAACGGGGTGTCAAATGAACCGCATATACCTTCCTGGCCTCCTGCTTGGAGCCGGCGCACTCTTGCTTGGCGCTTGCGCCAGCAGCCCGCCGTCCAGTTTCTACCTGCTGACCCCGATGAAGGCGGCGCCGGCGGTCCCGGATTCGGGGCTGATCGTCGGTGTCGGCCCGGTGCGCCTGGCCGATTACCTGGACCGTCCCCAGATCGTCTCCCGCGAGGTGCCGAACCGGCTGCGGGTGAGCGAGGTGCATCGCTGGGGCGGTTCGCTGCAGGACAACCTGCTGCTGGTTCTGGCTCAGAATCTGTCGTTGTTGCTGGGCGGCGAGCAGGTGTTGGTCTACCCCTGGGACGACCCCCTGCAGCCCGACTACCAGGTGCGCATGGAGGTGCGCCGCTTCGACGGCGGTCCCGATTCCGAGGTGGAACTCGATGCCCGCTGGAGCATAGAGGCCGCGGACGCCGCCGAGGCCAGCGGCAAGGGCCGTTCCCTGATCCGGGAAGCGGTGGGCGGAACCGAAGTCACCGACTTGGTGGCGGCCCAAAGCCGTGCCCTGGAACGTCTGAGCCGCGACATCGCCGCCGAGATCCAGCGCTTGGAGCAGGGAAGAGCGGGGCGGGAATAGTTCTTTCGGGTCGAGGGGCAGGCCTTGCGAGACTCGCCTCCCGGTTCTCCCGGAACACCGCGTTACCGCGTGTTCCCGGCTGGAGACTCATTCGCCCCGGTCATCGTGCTCGCGATCGGCGGCCGCTTGCTCCAGGGCCTGGCGCATGGCCGGACACAGGCCGCACACCCGATCCAGATCCGCTCGCTGCAGTTCGTACAGCAAGCTGGGGGCGACCGTGGCGCAGCTGGCATTGCGCGGTGCCCCGTACAGAAGGGCGCTCTCGCCGAAGAAATCCCCGGCCAGCAGCGTCGCCAGATCCTCGCCGTTGCGGCTGATGCGCACCAGCCCGCGGCCGATCAGGAACAGGGAGTTGCCGGTGGACCCGGCCTGGATCACCGTCTCGCCCGGCCCCAGGGTCAGGCTGCGCAGGCAGCCTATTACCTGCTTTAGCTCGGCAGCCGGCAGCTCGCTAAAGAAGGGCACCTGACGCAGCAGCTGTTCCGGCTCCAGGCGCAGCGGTCGCACCAGGTAGCCGCGCAGGCCTCGCAGCTGGGTGTCGAGCTCCTGCAGCGAGGTCTGGGCCACCCCGGCGGGCAACAGGCCGGCGTGGCGCTGGTGCAGCAGTATGCGCTGGGCCAGGCGCTCGTGCATGGCGTTGACGAACTCGGGGAACTGTTCGGCGGTGGCGTCCAGGTGCCGGCGCGCCGTCTGCTGCCAGCGCAGAAACTCGCCGCGCACCTCCTCGAACACCTCGGGCCGCACCACGTCGATGCGGCTCAGCATCCCCAACTCGCGCAGCACCTTGCTGGCACCCTGGTACTGGGCCCAGCAGCGCTCGTAGTCGCGGGCCAGGCGCTGGCGGTGCAGGCGTTCTCCCCAGGCGGCCAGCCCGGGCAGCCGGCGCAGCCAGGCGAGCAGCGCCCAGATGCGCTCCCGCCTGCTGCGGGAACCCAGGGTGTAGGTCGGCATCCGGCCAGTGTGGCGAATGCTGTCGCCCTGCAACGCCAGCGACAGGCTCAGGTCTCGGTACACCGCCTCCGAAAGATGCCCCTTGGCGTAGAGTCGGTAGTACCTGTCCTTCTCCACCGCAAAACCGCGCAGAAAGAGTATGCGCCGCTCCTGCTCCCGGTCCAGCTCGGCTTCGCGCAAAGCGTCGAGCCGCTCGTGCAGGTGGCGCCGATGCTGCCGGTATTGGTCCTGCAAGCCGCGCGCGATGCGGGCCGAAAACAGCCCGCCCTGCTGCAACTCGGGGATGCGCTGGGCCGCCTCGCGGCTGGCCTCCAGGTCGGCCTCGAGCTGCGCGAGTCGGTCGCCCAGGGGTGGACGGTCAAGACCCAGGCGGCGAATCAGCGGGCCGATAGTCAGGCCCTGCACCAGCAGGGTGAACAGCACCGCCCCGGTCACCACCGCCAGCATCTGTTCGCGGAAAGGGAGTTCCGGCAGACTCAGAACCAGGGCCAGGGCGATGGCCCCGCGCAGGCCGCCCCAGTACATCACCGTCAGATAGCGGCGGCCCACCGGCTGGCTCTCCGGCAGGCGGTTGAGCAGGGGGGTGAGCCCGAATACGACCAGCAGGCGCGACACCAGCATGCCGAGGATGGTCCAGGCCAGCAGGTCCCAGGATCCGAGCAGGTCCCCGGGCTGGACCTGCAACCCGACCAGCAGAAAGATCAGGGCATTGGCAACAAAGGCGAGGTATTCCCACATCTGGCCCAGCTGCTCGGTCACCGCGGGCGAGATCTTGGGCCGCCCCCAGCCACCGAGGGTGAGCCCGGCCGCTACGGTGGCCATCACCCCGCTGACATGCAGCACCTCTTCGGCCAGGAGGAAGGCGGCGTAGGCCAAGATCAGGGTGAGCTGGATCTCCAGCAGGGGTGCGTTGTCCAGTCGACCCAGCAATCCGCCAGCCGCCAGGCCCAGCAACCAGCCCACCAGCACGCCGCCGATAAACACCACGCAGAATTCGACCACCCCGGCGCCGATGTCTCCGGCTCCGAGGCTGCCGGCCAAGGCCACGCCCACCAACAGCCGGGTGAGCACGATGGCGGTGGCGTCGTTGAATAGGCTCTCGCCCTCCAGCAGCACGGTCAGGCGCTTCGGGGCCCCCAGTTGCTGGAACAGGGCGATCACCGCCACCGGATCGGTGGCGCTGAGGATGGCCCCGAGGATCAGCGCCGTGCTCAGGTCCAGGGGCGTGGCTAGCCAGAGTAGCCCCCCGAGCAGGCAAGTGGATAGCACCACCCCCGGCACCGCCAGGATCAGCACCGGCAGCAGGTTGTGCCGTAGCTGGCGGCCGTCCAGATTGAACGCCGACTCGAACACCAGGGTGGGCAGGAAGATGAGCAGGATCAGGTTCGAAGAGATGGGCAGCCGATGCAGCGTCTGCAGCCACTCCGGCCCCTGTTCGGCAAGCTGGCCGAGGGCGATGCCTGCCAGCACCAACAGCACGCTGAATGGCAGCCGCGACCATCTGCTCACCATCGAAGTGGCCGCCGCCAACAACAGCAGGCCCACCAGCAGGGGCATCAGCTCGTGGATGGCGAGGGCTGGCGGCATGATGTGAGATCTGGCGTTGGAAACAGGGTTCGGCTCAACCCCTGGATCCCTGGGGTTTGATCCAACTCTAGCAGAAAACGACGCGCGTCCCGCAGGCGCGCTATTATCAGACTGCGTTGGTGCCAAGCATCCAACGCCGAAAACGCCGCTGGTAATTCGGCCGATGCCAGGATAGATGCGCCAAGCGCCAGCGTTCAGTCGGCGCTCGCGCAGCGGCTGGAGAACGGTAGTGCCTGTTTTGACGAACTCAGTCCTTGATCCCTATGAATGACACCGAAATCCGATTGCGCCCAGCCCAAGCCGATGACCTGGAAGCGCTCAACCAGGTGGTGGCCGATGCCATCGCCACCTGGGATCTGCCGGAGCGGGTCAAGCGCCTGGCGCTGCCGAGCTACAGCTACCAGGCCCACGACCTGGAGCATCTGGAACTGTTGCTGGCGGAGGCGTCGGGGGAGGGGCCGTTGGGGGTGGCGGCCTGGGAGCCGGCGGATCCGGCGGATGCCCCGCCGGGGTCCCGGGCCTTGCTGTTGCACGGCCTCTACGTGCGCGCCGCCCAACATCGCCGCGGCATCGGCAGTCGGCTGCTGGCGGCGGCCGAGCGGGCGGCGGAGCAGGGCGGTTTCGACGGCCTTCTGGTCAAGGCTCAGCCCGGGGCCGAGGGCTTCTTCGCCGCCCGTGGCCTGGAGCGGTTGGCGGTGCTGGACCGGGCCCGGGATTACCCTCACCGATTCTGGAAGCCCTTGCCCCGGGCGGTAGGGGACGGGTAAAGTCCTGGGCATCAGATCCCGCTCATTCCGATAAAGCCAAGAGGTAATTCCATGTTTAATTCCGCACGTATTGCCGCGGTCGCCGCACTGGCGCTGGCCAGCCTGGGGGCCCAGGCCGAGTCCACCCTGGCGGCGGTGAAGAGCAAGGGCCATTTGCAATGTGGTGTCAATACCGGGCTGCCCGGCTTCGCGGTAGCCGATGCCAAGGGCAAGTGGACTGGCATGGAGGTAGAGGTGTGACGGGCGGGGGCGGCGGTGTCGTTGGGCGATGCCCAAGCGGTAAAGTTCATCCCCCTCACCGCCAAGGAGCGCTTTACCGCCCTGCAGTCCGGCGAGATCGATCTGCTGTCGCGCAACACCACCTGGACCCTGAGTCGGGACGCGGGCCTGGGGGTCAATTTCACCGGCGTCAGCTACTATGATGGCCAGGGCTTCATGGTGAAAAAGGACCTGGGAATCAGCGACGCCAAGGAGTTGGATGGGGCCTCGATCTGCATCCAGTCCGGCACCACCACCGAGCTGAACCTGGCGGACTGGTTCCGCACCCACGGCCTGGAATATCAGCCGGTGGTGTTCGATACCGCCGATCAGGTGGTGGGGGGCTTCGCCGCCGGGCGCTGCGATGCGCTCACCTCCGACCAGTCCCAGCTCTATGCCCTGCGCATCAAGCTGGCGGACCCGTCCAGCGCCATGGTTCTGCCCAACGTAATCTCCAAGGAGCCCCTCGGGCCCCTGGTGCGTCAGGGTGACGACCAGTGGTTCAATATCGTCAAGTGGACCCTGTTCGCCTTGGTCAATGCAGAGGAATTGGGCGTCACCGCCGCCAATGTGGAATCGATGAAAGCCGGCAGCAAAGACCCCAATGTGCGCCGCCTGCTCGGCGCCGAGGGCAACTTCGGCGAAGCCATGGGCCTGGGCGCCGACTGGGCCTTCCAGGCGGTGAAGCAGCTCGGCAACTATGGCGAGATGTTCGAGCGCAACCTGGGCCAGGCCACGCCGCTCGGTATTTCCCGCGGCCTAAACGCCCTGTGGAATCAGGGTGGCCTGCAGTACGCGCCGCCGATCCGTTGATGCCATTCAGCGTAGGGCGGAAAAGCGAAGCGTCTTCCGCCATGGGGTTGCGAGGTATTAGCTATCTTTACGCTCGCCGACAGCCGTTATGGTGAATCGCGCGCGAGCCCTGAGACCATCGATGACAGGTGCTTCAGTGGTAGCCTCGGAGTGGCTGCGCCACGACTGGTTCATACCGGGTTCCCGCACCCTGGGCGGGTTACTTTCTTTTGCTCGGCCAAAAGAAAGTAACCAAAGAAAAGGCCGCCCCTTGCTGCTGATGTCTTGCGCTCCTCGCCCCGAGCCGGGCTCGCCAGACGGCACGCCCCTGTGCCGACTGGCGAGGTCGCGCATCCCTGCGCGCCCCCTGCGGGCTATTCCGGCTCGGGTCTGCGGTGCTCGACGCAGCAAAAGGGTAGGGCAGATCAAGAGCGAACTTACCCGAGTCCGGGTGCCCTCGGCCTTGGATTGGCAGTCTTGAGCCCGAGTGCCCCATCCCCCCGCTGGTGGAACGACCCCCGCATCCGGGCCCTGGGGCTGCAGCTGGCGCTGGTGGCCGGGGTGCTGGCCGTGGGCTGGTACCTGCTCGGCAATACCCTGCACAACCTGGAAAGTCGGGGTATTACCACGGGCTTCGGCTTTCTCGATGACCAGGCCGGGTTCGGCATTATCCAGAGCCTGGTGGACTACAGCGAGACCTCCAGCTATGGCCGCACCTTTGTGGTCGGGCTGCTCAATACCCTGTTGGTATCGGTCCTGGGCATTCTGTTGGCGACCCTGCTCGGCTTCGTCATCGGCGTGGCGCGGCTGTCGCGCAACTGGCTGATCGCCCGCCTGGCGGCGGCCTATATCGAGGTGTTTCGCAATATCCCGCTGTTGCTGCAGATCTTCTTCTGGTACTTCGCCGTGCTGCGGGCCCTGCCGGGGCCGCGCCAGAGTCTGGATCTGGGGGGCACGGTGTACCTGAACTTGCGGGGGCTTTACCTGCCCCGGCCCTTGTTCGAGCCCGGTTTCTGGCTCGTGCCGGCGGCCTTGCTGGCCGGGTTGGTGGCCAGCGGGCTGCTGGCGCGCTGGGCCCGCCGCCGCCAAGCCGCCACCGGGCGCCAGTTTCACAGTTTCTATGCGGGGTTGGGTCTGATTCTGGGCCTGCCGCTGCTGGCCTTTTTCGCCGCCGGCTCCCCCTTGGCCTGGGAACTGCCGGAGCTCAAGGGCTTCAACTTCCGCGGCGGCATCCCCATCATCCCGGAACTCACCGCCCTGCTGCTGGCGCTTTCGATCTACACCGCGGCCTTCATTGCCGAGATCGTGCGTTCCGGCATCCTGGCGGTGAGCCATGGCCAGACGGAGGCGGCCTTTGCCCTTGGCTTGCGCCCGAGCCTCACCCTGCGCCTGGTGGTCATCCCCCAGGCCCTGCGGGTGATCATCCCGCCGCTCACCAGCCAGTACCTGAATCTGACCAAGAACTCGTCGCTGGCCACCGCCATCGGCTACCCCGACCTGGTATCGGTATTCGCCGGCACCACCCTGAACCAGACCGGCCAGGCGGTGGAGGTGATCGCCATGACCATGGCTGTGTATCTGCTGATCAGCCTCGGCATCTCGCTGCTGATGAACTGGTATAACGAGCGCGCCGCGCTGGTGGAGCGCTGATCCATGGCTCGATCCGAACTTCCACCCCCGATTACCAGCATCGGCCCTATTGGCTGGCTGCGGCAGAACCTGTTCTCCGGTTGGCTCAATTCGGCGCTGACCTTGCTGGCCCTGTACCTGCTTTACTTGGTTGTTCCACCGGCGATCCAATGGGCCCTGATCGACGCCGATTGGGCCGGCGACAGCCGTGCGGCCTGCACCAGCGGCGGCGCCTGCTGGGTGTTCGTCCGGGTGCGGCTGTATCAGTTTCTTTACGGCTTCTATCCCCAGGCAGAGGTCTGGCGGGTCAACCTGGCTTTGGGGCTGCTGGTGTTGTTGGCGATCCCCTTGTTCCTGCGCCGCTTTCCCCGCAAAGGCTGGCTCGGGGCCTTTATCCTGCTCGGCTACCCGGTCATCGCCTTCTACCTGTTCCACGGCGGCGCCTTCGGGCTGGCGCCGGTGGAGACGGCCCAGTGGGGCGGCCTGATGCTGACCCTGATTCTGGCCGCGGTGGGCATTACCGCGGCCCTGCCGCTCGGAATACTCCTGGCCCTGGGCCGGCGCTCCGAGCTGCCCCTGGTGAAGGCGTTGAGTATCGGGTTCATCGAGTTCTGGCGCGGGGTGCCGTTGATTACCGTGCTCTTTATGTCTTCGGTGATGTTGCCCCTGTTCCTGCCCGAGGGAGTGAGTTTCGACAAACTGCTGCGGGCGCTGATCGGGATCGCCCTGTTCCAGTCCGCCTATATGGCCGAGGTGGTGCGGGGCGGCCTGCAGGCCATTCCCAAGGGGCAGTACGAGGCGGCCCAGGCCCTGGGGCTGGGCTACTGGCGGATGATGGGGCTGATCGTGCTGCCCCAGGCCCTGAAGCTGGTGATCCCCGGCATCGTCAATACCTTCATCGCCCTGTTCAAGGA
>CBDUCL010000079.1:0-11485 GCA_965365625.1 uncultured Chromatiales bacterium
TACTGGGAGTACATGAAGTGCAGGGAATAGCGGCCGCGGCGGGCGTCATTGCCGGAGATGACGTTGTCCGCCGAGTACCAGACCACGGTGTCCCGGGAGTCGCGGATCCGGTTGTCGGTGATCTGGTTGCGGAAGCTGTACCAGAGGCGGATGGCGTCGCCGCGCAGGCCCAGATCCACCGGCTTGGAGGAGATGCGGTTGCGGCGGACCAGATTGTCTTCGGACTGCTGCAGGTCGACGCCGAACAGGCAGTCGGAGATTACATTGTCCTTGACCACATTAAAGTTACCGCGCACCTGAACGCCCGCGTCGATATCGTTGTGGGAGCTGCCGGAATTGGTCAGATGCAGGCCTTTCAGGGTAGCGCCGTCGGTATCCAGCAGTACCACCGTACCCTTGCCGCCGGCGTCGATGGTGACCTTGCCCCGGCCGTCGATGGTTAGCGGTTTGTCGACGATGACCGGGCCTGCATAGGTGCCCGCGTCCGGGACCAGGGTGGCGTTCGGGGCAGCCGCATCGATCAGGGCCTGGAAAGAGGGGTAGCCAGCGGCCCCGGCCGTTCCTGGCTGGAACAGGCATAGCGCGAGGGCCAGCCAGAAGCCGCGAGCCAACCGGAGGCGAGCGCTCGCCAGGGGCTTCAATCGCCCCCCCTCAGTTCCTTGCGCCGCAGCAGGGCGGCCAGGCCCAGCAGAGCGGCCATTACCAGCATCAGTCCAAAGCCGAGATTGGGATAGGAGTGGGTGGAGAATTGGGCCACCTTGCCGTCGCCGAACACCGTGGGCATAAACGGCTTGACGGTAAAGGCGCCCATATCGTTCAAGCTGTGGCCGTACCACCAGAGCCACGCCGAGTAGTCGACGAGGAAGAACAGGGGCAGCGCCATGGGCACCAGCACCAGCAGCCAGTAGAGGACGCCGCGCTCGCGGCGCGCCCCCCAAAGCAGCATCAGCATGATGCCGATCAGCACCCAGAAGACTACCTGGGCCGCGGCGCTCATTGTGGCGGCCATGGGCCGAATTTCTTCGGGGTTGTTGAAGTAGCGGCCCAGGCTTTCTTCGTAGTGCCAGCGCAGCATCTGGGTCCCGCTCCCGCTCCAGCGCTCGCGTTCGGCGGCCGGCCTGCGCTCCTGGTCCTTTTCGAAGCTGACCCGCAGGCTGTCGATATAGCGCAGTTTGCCCGGTTTCTCCGCCGCGGGCTCGGGTGTTTCACTCTCGGCGTCGGTCGCAGCCAGTTCGGCTTTCAGGCGGGCGATCAGGGCCTGGCCCGAGGATAAAGGTTCTTTCGACTCCTCCTCCGCGCTCTGGTCGAGGGCGCTGGCCAGGGACGACAGATAGCCTTGGTTCTGATACCGGAGTCCGTCGGCGCCGTAAAACCAAAGCCCCATCCAGCCGGCGACCGCGGCGAAACCCAGGGCCATCAGCGGCAGTCGCAGCCGCGCCGAGCGGATCGCAAAGCCGACCAGCATGACGCCGAGCAGGCTCAGCAGGAAGGGCGAAAAGGCGCGCTCGATGACGCCGCCGGCAGCGATCGGGTACATGCCCACGTAGTGGTTGATGGTGTCCATTTCGTGCACGCAGTCCAGGGCCTCATCTTCCTGGATCTCGGTCTTCTCGACCCGGCGGCAACCATTGAACACCCCGTTCATGTGAAAGTGGATGCGCACTCCGTCGGGGAAGGCTTCTTCCGGATAGTTGGGGGCGGTTAGCGACACCCACCAGACGGGCGAGTAGTAAACCGCCCCCAGCAGCCCAAGCGCGGCCAGGATCAGGATGAATACGGCCGGACTGGGCTTGTTGCGGGCGGTGGCGTGCATGGCGGGCTCTGGGGGATCGGGGCGGAAAGGGTTCGGCGGTGCCCGCGCGCTCCCTGCGCGGCCGGCCGCCGGGGGGGGCTACTGGAAGTCCGGATTCTGCCAGTCGGCCGACGCCGCTAGGTCTTCCGCAGCTACCGGTAGCCAGGAAGTGTAGTTGATTACCTGCTGCATCTCGGCGTCGGTGAAGGCCTTGACTTGGGCCACCATGTCCGGGTTGGCATTGCGCCGCTTGCCGTCACGGATCCACTCGAACTGGCGCAGCATGTACTTGTAGTGCTGGCCGTTGATGCGGGGGTAGAACTTCTCGGCGCTGCCGATGCCGGTCTCGCCGTGGCATTTCACGCAATTGTCCGCGTACAGTTTTTCTCCTGCCGCGTGCTCGGGGGTGCCCGGGCCCCAGGGACCCTTGCCCCATTCCGGGTTCATCGGCAGCTTTTCGGTATAGGCCACCACGTCCGCCACCGACTGGGGACCGCCGATGGAGCGTTCCAGGGCGAACGGATACATGGTCGGGTTGTCGCGGTTGAGCGAGCGGATGTCCGCCAGCTGCTTGATCAAGACGCTGGCGTGCTGTCCAGCCAGCTGCGGGAAAGTACCGTCCTCCAGGCCCCAGCCCTCGGGCAGGTGGCAGGCGGAACAGACCTCGTAGACGTCCATGCCGTTTTCCAGGTCCGGCGTCAGGGTCAGAGCCTCGTCCTGTTCGCCCCCGCCTTCGTTCCAGGCCCAAACCGATCCGCTCAGGGCAAGGGCGACGCAGGCCAGCAGTCCGCCTTGCAGTTTGTAGTAAGTCATGGGATACCTCCAAAAATCGGCCCAATGGCGATTGCCAGGATTCCCGTTCAGTCTAGTTCCCGGCGGGGCCTCCGGCCTTGACTAGAATCAAGCTCTCACCCCTGTTTTATAAGCGGTTATTCGAGCCCACCCAACCAGTCCGCGATGGCCCGCAGTTCCTCGTCGGCGACCAGGTGCATGACCCCCTTCATGGCGGCGGACTGGCCGTTGCTGCGTGCGCCGCTCTTGATGTCGAGCATCTGGTTGTAGGCATAGTCGGCGTTCTGCCCGGCCAGCTTCGGATAGTTCGGCATAATCGGGGTGTTGGCGTCCTTGCCGTGGCAGGCAAAGCAGGTCTTGGTCATATACAGCTGCTGCCCGTCCAGCGCGGAGACTGGGCCGGCGGCCAGGGTGCCCAGGAGCGGCAGGGAAAGGGAAAGTGCTTGGGTTATCTTCATGGCGATGCCTCTAGCGGAAACCGGGGGACGGGGAGGAAGCGCCGGGAAGACTGGCCTCCCGGCGTTCGGGGGACGCAGTTACTTCATCTTGACCGCGCCGTTCTGCTCCAGATAGGTCTTTGCCCGCAGACCGAGGTCGGCGGTTTTGACCTGATACTGCCACCACTGGTTGGCCCAGAGCATGGCGTTCTGCCAGTCGTCCTTGGCGGCTGCAGCTTCGGCCTTTTCCTTGGCGCCGGTGGCGAAGCCGAGCTGGTCGGTGGCGTCTTCAACCAGGGCCACCACGGTGGGGAAGTCCTTGAAGTTGTGGCTGGTGATATAGGCCACCACTTGATCGATCACCCCCTGGGTCTCCACGTTGGTGGCAACCTGCTTCTCATAGTCCTCCTTGGTGTAGGTGGTCCCTTCTTCCATGGTCATGGCGGTGGCCTGGTAGCCCTTGGGCGTGACCAGCAGGTAGCCCTGCATCTCCAGGTGCAGCGCCGAGCAGAACTCGGTGCAGTAGTAGGGGTAGACGCCGGGCCGGTCGGCGACGAAGGTCGCCGAAGCGGTCTTGCCCGGCTCGATCGAGAGCTGAACGTTCTGGCCGTACATGGCGAAGCCGTGTACCTCGTCTTCGGCCCGCTCCAGGTTGGTCAGGTGGATCTTGACCGTGTCGCCGGCCTCGGCCTCGATAATCTCCGGCGTGATGTGCGAGCGAATGGTGGTGCCGAACACCTCCACGGTGCAGTTGCCCTCGGCGTCACAGTTGCGCTCGGTCTTTTCGCGGCCGGCGCGGGTGCGGAACTCGGAGCGTGAGTCGGTGCGGCTGTTCCAGCCGGATTTGTAGCGTACGCCGGGCTTGAGTTTGTCGGCACGGATCGCCACCGCGTAGTGGGGCTCGCCCAGGGGCAGGGGCATGTCGTAGAGCAGCTGCATCTTGTCGTTGCTGATGTCGATCAATTGATGGTTCTGCGGATGCAGGGGGCCCACCGGGTTGAAGCGGTCGATCGCCAGCTTGTTGAGCGCAACCAGGTACTTGCCGTCCGGGGTGACGGAATCGCCTTCCATCGTCATCAGGTGGCCGATGTTGTAGTGGATAGAGATCTTGTCCAGCACCCGGCCCTCGCAGTAGTTCCATTTGGCGACCATGGAGTCCACATACAGCGAGGTATAGGCAATGCAGGGCTCGGCGTCGAACTGGGTGTGGAGCGGGCCGAGACCCAGTTCGGCCTGCGTGTGCAGGGCGTCGGCCATGGCGATGATCGGGATGCCATAGGGGTCCTTGCCCTCGAACTTGCCGGCGGCGATGGCTTGCTGGATCTTCTCGAAGCTGTATACCGACGCGTGGCTGTCCAGCTTGCCGGATACCACCAGATACTTGCCGTCCGGGGTCACGTCAGCGCCATGGGGGCTCTTGGGCTCGGGGATCAGGAACATCACCCCTTCGGCCACCGAGACGTCGATCGGCAGCACATGGCCGCCGTTGATCTTGACGCCCTTGCCGGCGGCGATCAGCTCGGCGGCCTTCTTCCAGTTGATTACGTGCAGGAAGTCGGTGTCCTTGGACGAGCAACCGGCCTCGAAGGGTGGGCGTCCGCGCTCGATACCGCCCACGTAGCGCTCGGAACAGAAGGAGTTGGTGAACGACCAGCCGTCGCTCGGGCCCTTGCCCGCGTCCGACAGGTCTTGGCTGTAGGGAGGCGCCTCGACGGTGAAGGAATTGGCTTCGTCCAGGCGGCCCTTGGCGGCGTCGAACTTCCAGTAGGTGACGCCGCCCCGGTACTTGGCGTTGAACTCCTCCAGGGGTACGAATTCGTTGCTGTAGGGGGCTGCATACTGAGCCGCGGTGATCACGTACTCGGTGTTCGGGGTGACGAAGGCCCCGCCGTGTTGGGACTTGTAAACCGGGTTGACCACGATCTGCTTGGTCTCGAAGTCATGCAGGTCTATCACCGCAACCCGGGGGTTGGCCTTATCGTTGATAAACAAGTAGCGGCCGTCGTACTCGCCGTCGGTTTCCGAGATGGCCGGGTGATGGGTGTCGCCGAAGGTGATGGATTTGCCGTGGATCTTGCCCTGGTCCAGCACCGCCTTGGACTCGTCGTCGAAGCCGTAGCCCTGCCAGGGCTCGGGGGTGAATACCCCGATGTACTTCAGGATGCGCATGGACGGGATGCCGTAGACGATCACCTGCCCGCTTTGGCCGCCGGAACTGAACACGATGTACTCGTCGCGGCCGCCGGTGGGGGTGTAGGTCTTGGCGGCTGCCAGGACGTCCTTCTCGGACAGGCCGCGCCGTTTCATCACCTCGTCCAGGGACTCCGCCGACCAGGCACTGCCGGCCGCGCCAAGCCCCACTACAGCCCCGATCAGCAGCCCCAGGCTGCGCTTGCTGTTAGCTTTCATTGCATCCCCCGTTGTATGGAAAGTACTCTTTTCGACGAGTCGCAAAGGTCCCGCCGTGTGTAGCCGCGTGGCATGGAAGCGCCCAAAGCTGAGACTGGGCGTCGCTTCCGGAGCCGATGGCTTTCGGCTCTTCCCGAAGCGCCGCGCGCCAGCTACTTCTACTGGAATGAAAAGTATTGGGTTTTGTGCGGGGCTTGGCTTTGACCTTAGTCAAATCCGCAAAGTTGATTTTGGCCGTCTAATTCAGGGCCGATTTGGACTCAGACAACCGAAAATTCGCCGCTGATGGTTGGCCTTGGGCCTGTTCTCGATCTTTCTGGTTCCCGGGTGGCGCGGTCGGGGGCATTTTCTGGGACCAGGATTACTGCGCCTGCGGCGCGGTGCTCCGGGCACGGAAGTTCCGGTGGATCGGTGATCGTCACCGAGCGGTGTCGGTCCGGCCTGTTTCCTTCCAGGCTGACCGCAACAGTGATCTTGGCGCCTTTCTAACTTCTTCGCCGCACCCGTAATTCAAGCCGTCAACTGGGCATATAGCAAAGGCAGGCGTTTGGGCAGATCGTTCGGCCTGCGGATCACCACGTAGCCGCCGTTGCCGAACAGGTGGGGCAGATAGTCGCTGCCCTTGTCGTCTATGGTGACGCAGAACGGCTGCAGGCCGCAGCGACGGGCCTCGATTACCGCCTGTCGGGTATCCTCGATCCCGTAACGGCCCTCGTAGCGGTCGAGATCGTTGGGCTTGCCGTCGCTCAGCAGCATGAGCAGGCGGCGACCGGCGGGCTGTGGCTTGAGCAACTCTATGGCGTAACGAATTCCGGCCCCCATACGGGTGTAGAAGCCGGGTTTGATGGCCTGGATGCGCCCGCGCACCCGAGGGCTGTAGGATTCGTCGAATTCCTTCAGGGTATGTATGCGCACCGGGTCGCGTTTGCGCGATGAAAAGCCGTAGATGCCGAAACGGTCCCCAGTGGCAGTCAGGGATTCGGCGAACAGGAACAGGCTGTCGCGGATGACGTCGATTACCCGGTGATGGTCGTCGATCCAGGTGTCGGTGGAAAGCGAGAGGTCGGCCAGCAACAGGCAGGCCAGATCGCGGGCACCGGCCCGCATCTCGCGGTACAGGGCGTCGCCGCCAGTGCCTCGGCGGGCGGCGCGGTCGGCGGCAAAACGCAGGTAGGCGTCGAGGTCCAACTCTTGGCCGTCGGGCTGGGCGCGGCGCCAGACCCGGGCCGGGGCCAGGGCCTGAAACTGGTTGCGCAGGCGCTTGGCGGTGCGCTGCAGGTGGGGCGGCAGCTCGCTGGGGGGAGCGTCCACTGCCAGCATGGGCTGAATGCGGCAGTGCTCGGGCTCGAGACAGCGCCGTTTCCAGTCCCATTCGGGGAGCCTTATGCCCTCGGACAGAATCAGGTCGTCATCGGCCTCAGCCGGCAGGTCGAGGTCGAATTTCAGGGTGGCGGCGGGGCGCTTGCCGCCGCGGCTGACCGCCAGTCGGTCCAGGTCTCGGGCGATGGCCTCGGCGCGGTCCAGATCCTCCTCGTCTTCCGAGCCCCGGTCCACCTTGACGTATTCGCCCCAGGTGAAGATGTTCTCCATTCGGATGCTGACCAGGCCGCGATCGCTGTCGGGTTCTTTGGCCCGTTCGGCCTGTCGGCGCAGGCGCTCCAGCTCCCGTCGGGATTGGGCAGAGGGGCTGGTCGGTGACTCGGGGTCCGGGGCCGGCGCCCCGCCGGCCCGCATCGGTGGTGCCGGATGCAGCCATAGAGGCAGCGGAAAGGGAGGGCGTTTCGCCGCGGGCAGCCGCTCGAGGCTGCCGGGCTCGCTGAGGGCCTGGCGCAAGGCGCTTTCCGCCGCTGCCTCGGCCCGGGGCAGTCGAGCGGGGTCGGGGCGTTGGGCCAGATGGGCATCTACGAGGCGGTAATAGCGCTGGGCCAGGCCGGGAAATTGGGCCAGAGTCCGGCGGGTGAGGCGCTGGTTTTTGGCGAACCAGTCCTCGGGTTGGCCCTGGTCGCCGACCGCCAGGGCGGCCAGCCAGAAGTAGAGGTCGCGGTTGAGCCGGAGCTCGGGCAGCCAATCGATGACCGGGGGCAGGCGCAGGTAGTTGTCGTCGCGCCAGGCCAGGGCGGCCTTGGCCTGGCTGCCCGCGAGCCGCTGCAGCCAGCTGCGCCTGGCCCCGTGCTCGGTCGCCTCCGCGCTGGTGACCTGCAGCCCGCCGTCGCCGCCCAGGGCGCGGAACAGGATGCCGAGGCTGTGCTCTACCTGGGGCAGCTCGATCCGTGCCGCCGGATAGCGCCGCTCCGCCATGCGGGTGATGAATCTATGCCAGACCGTGCCGACCTGTTCTTCCATGCTCAGCTGTCCGTATTGCCCGGGGGGAAGCAGTCCCTGCCCTTGGCGGGCCGACCGGTCACCACCGGCAGGGCGCAGTCCCCCGCCACCCATTGCAGCAGGCCCTGTCCGGGCCTGCCACCCTGGGTCTGGTCGCAGGCGGAGATACATTGGGCGCACTCGGTGCAGGTGAACATGCGGCGCTTGATGGTGCGGGGTTTGAGCCGCATCGGGCAGGCGTGATCGCAGGCGTTGTTGCAGTTCTTGCAGGCGCTCGCCCTTCGGGTATCGAACCCTACTACCATGGCCTTGCGGTTGCCCATCCAGGCCAGGCTTTGGAACAGGCCCACGGCGCAGGCGAAGCGGCAGAACAGGTGGCGGGCGAACAGAAATTCCACGCTCAGGGCCAAGGTGGCGACGCTCAGAAACAGGGTCTGGTTGCGGGTAAGCTGGCCGTTGAGCAGATTGGGGTAGATCTCCGCCGGCGGCAGCAGGTAGGTCAGCAATACCAGCGCCCACAGGAAAGCGAAACCGACCACGGCCAACAGGGTAGGGGGCCAATACCAGGGGTTGGGGTGGACGCGGCTGCCGTCCGGATCGCGCTCCGGCAGGGGCTTGGGGTCCCACAGGCTGAGCTTGCCGCCGGCCCGCCGCATCAGGCCGTTGATCAGTTCGACTACCGAGAAGTGGGGACAGAGCCAGCCGCAGTACAGCCGCCCGAAGCGCCAGGCGATCCACAGCAGCAGGGCGCCGCCCCCGAACAGGGGCAGGAAGCCGCGGATGAACAGGTTGAGGGCGGCGTTGCCAATGCCCGCCTCGCCGGCCAGGAAGGCGTCGATGCCCAGAGTCCAGTCCTGACCGAAAAGAATCGCGTGGCCCCGAGTCAGGTCGATGCGCAGGATATCCAGGGGTGGGGCGAGCACGAAAAGCAGGAAGAAGCCAACCTGAAACCAGCCCCGGTGTTTTTGCAGCGGGTGTCGGCTCATCGGCCCGAGGGACAATCGGCGGGCAGCGGCGGGCCCAACAACGGGTAACGCCAGCACTGGCCAGCTATGGCCTTGGCTAGGCCGTAGGCGCCGAAGACCACCAACAGAGAATGGCAGATGGTGAAATAGGTGATCACTATCACCCAGATCTGGGGGCCGCGATAGCCGCCGAGCAACAAGATCAGCCCATTTGCGAGGATCAGCAGGACACCTGCCCAGAGGCTGGCGGCCAGGGTTTGGCCCAAGTGGGCGGCAGCCAGGGGCGGGGCGTTGCGGCGTTGATGCCACCAGACCCCCAACAGGAGCAAAAACCCCAGCCCGGGGAGAATCAGCAGGTTGGCCAGGTACAAAGCCTCGGCGATCACCGCCAGGACAAGACCGGGCTCGGTTTCATCCGAGGTGGGCATCCACCACCTCCATCAGGGCCTGCAGGGTTTCGGGATCGTCGCTCAGCGGTTCCACCAAGGCTGCCCGGCAGGCCTCGCGAAGAGCGAAGCCGCCCTGGATCAGGGTCGCCGCATACACCAGCAAGCGGGTGGAGGCCGCCTCTTCCAGGTCCTGATCCTTGAGTGCCCGCAGCCCGGTGGCCAGATTGACCAGTTGTCCCGCCAGTTCCGGGGCGATGCCGGTTTCGCTCGTCAACACTTCGATTTCCACGTCGGGTTTCGGGAAGCCGAAGCTCATGGCAACAAAGCGTTGTCGAGTCGAGGGCTTCAGGCCTTTGAGCAAATTCTGATAACCCGGGTTGTAGGATATCACCAGCATAAAGCCCGGCGGGGCGTGCAGGGTCTCGCCCGTGCGTTCCAGGGGCAGGATGCGGCGGTCGTCGGTGAGAGGGTGCAGCACCACAGTGGTGTCCTTGCGCGCTTCCACCACCTCGTCCAGGTAACAGATGGCGCCTTCGCGCACAGCCCGGGTCAGGGGGCCGTCGCACCAGTAGGTGCCTTGGTCGCCGATCAGGTGGCGCCCGACCAGGTCGGCCGCGGTCAGGTCGTCGTGGCAGGCTACGGTGTACAGGGGGCGGTCGAGCCGGGCCGCCATGTGCTGCACGAAGCGGGTCTTGCCGCAGCCGGTTGGGCCCTTGAGCAGCAACGGCAGCCGGTGCCGCCAGGCGTAATCGAAGAGTTCGATTTCGTTGGCTTGGGAGCGGTAGAAGGGCAACTCGTCGGGAACCGGCTGTAGTCGGGGGTTGTTCATAGTCAATTCCTTTCTGCAAGGATAAAGGCGATGGCGATCAGCGTGCCCGGTACCAGTAACCAGAGCGCGATCACCCAACGCCAGATACCCCTTAGCGGGTGTAGCCCGATAAACCAATCCCCGACCATCTGGCCCTTGAGCAGGGCGAGAGACAGCACCAGGAGCGACACCCCGAGCCCCGAGGCGCCGGACAGGCCGATTGCCCAGGTGACCAGGGTAAGCGCGACCATTGCGGCGTAGACCAGGGTGGCCGGGCGCCATCGGCGAGGGCTGTTGCCGGCTGCGTTCATCGCATGACGTAAACCAAGGGAAACAGAATCAGCCATACCAAATCCACCATGTGCCAGTAGCTGGCTCCGGACTCCACGCCGACATGGTCGGCGACGCTGTAGCCTCCTCGCCGAGCCTTTAACGCCACCGCGGCCAGAATTACCATCCCGAGTATGACGTGCAAGAAATGAAAGAAGGTCAGGGATAAATAGAACATATAGAAGGTATTGGTGCTCAGGGTAACCCCCTGGCCCAGGTGATGTCCGTATTCCACCAGCTTGACGGCGACAAATAGCCCGCCCATGGCCACTGCCGCCCAGAGCCAGCCTTGGCAGGTCCTGGCCGCGCCGTCGCGAATGGCGGCGACCGCTCGCACCACAAAGTAGCTGGAGGTGATCAGAGCGAGGGTATTGATCAGGGCCAGGTCCCGGTTCAGGCTGGCCTGGTAGTGGTCGAACAGCGCCGGTTGCTGCAGTCGCGCGAAGGCGTAGGAGGCGAAAAACGTGGCGAACACCAGCAGCTCGGCCAGAATAAAGACCCAGATCGCCAGGTCGCCTGGCGGATAACGAAGGTCTTGATCGGTTGGTGTAAGCGCGTGAGGCGCGCTGGTCTGGATGATGGTAGCGGGCATGATTCTACCGCAGAGCGGCGGGCTGCGATCCAACGGGCGGGGCATCCCTGCCCCGAGGGGAGGCTTCATGCCGTGGCGCTCTCCAGGGTTGCTTCGGCGTCCTTGGAACCGGTGAAAAAGCTGACGATATAGATCACCAGGCCAATCAGGAACACTACCCCGGCGAGCTCACGCAGCCAGAAGAACAGGGCGGTTTTCTCCTGTACCACCATAAACGGCATCGGGTTTTCGCTGAAGCGTTGCAGGTACACCTGCAGGATGCCGGCGGCGGTCAGGAACAGGGTGATAAAGACCATTGAAACGGTCATCAGCCAGAACGACCACATCTCCATTACCTGGGCGCGGTTGCTGTTGGCTGCCGTGCGACCCCGCAGCATCGGCATGGCGTAGGAGATGATGGTCAGCACGATCATCACGTAGGCACCGTAAAAGGCCATGTGACCGTGGGCCGCTGTGATCTGGGTGCCGTGGGTGTAGTAGTTGACCGGCGACAGGGTGTGCATAAAGCCCCAGACGCCCGCTCCCAGGAAGGCCATTACCGCGGTGCCGAGGGCCCAGAGCACCGCCGCTTTGTTGGGGTGGTTGCGGCGCCGGCGGTTGACCATATTGAAGGCGAACACGGTCATCATAAAGAACGGGATGGGCTCCA
>CBDUCL010000080.1:0-11328 GCA_965365625.1 uncultured Chromatiales bacterium
GCAACGACTGCATGGATGCAGGAGGTAGAGCGACGCAGGAAGCCAAAGCCGAGGCACAACGCCGCGCAATAGTAGAGCTATTCCAAGGCATTGTAACGCCGCCATGCGCCGTCGCAAGCGTGCAATTCACCCCGTAGCCTAATTCAGTCAGTCGGCGGATGCGTGGATCGAATTCGAAGGGTTTCATATGAGTCATTTCGTATCAGAGTGGAGCGGTCAGCCGGGGACTCTAGGATCCTTAAACCACCTCGGTGCGGTGCACCACCTGGATCTGGTATTCGGGCTTTTCGACCTGGGCCGGCTTCCAGGCGCGTACTCCCCAGATGATCAGGCCGATCAGGAAAAAGGCCCCGGGGGCCAGCAGCAGCAGGCCGTTGGGCTCGTACCAGCCGCCCTCCTTGGCCAGGGGGAAGATCTGATGGTCAAGCAGGCTGCCGGAGCCGATCAGCTCGCGTACCGTGGCGACGACGATCAGGATCAGGCTGTAGCCGAGGCCGTGGCCGAGGCCGTCGAGAAAGCTCTTGCCCGGGCCGTGCTCCATGGCATAGGCCTCGGCCCGGCCGAGGACGATGCAGTTGGTGATGATCAGGCCGACGAACACCGAGAGCTGTTTGCTCAGCTCGTAGGCGAAGGCCTTAAGCACCTGATCGACGATGATCACCAGGGAGGCGATGATGGTCATCTGCACGATAATGCGGATATTGCTCGCCACATGATTGCGCAGCAGGCTGATAAACACGCTGGACAACGAAACCACCACCGTCAGCGCCACCGACATAATCAGTGCCGGCGCCAACTTGGCGGTCACCGCCAGGGCCGAGCAGACCCCCAGCATTTGCAGAATGATGGGGTTGTTGTCGACCAGGGGTTCGGTCAGGACCTTGCGTTGTTCCGGTGTCATGCATCACCTCCACCGGCACGGACCCGTTCCAGGTAGGGTCCGAAGCCGTTGTCGCTCAGCCAGTAACGGATCAGGTTGGTGACTCCGTTGGCGGTAAGGGTGGCGCCGGCCAGGCCGTCGACCTGGTAGCGGGCGTTCGGAGAACTGGGGTCCACCCCGCCCTTGACCAGTTCGAAGCGAACCTGGCCCTGCTCGTCCAGGGCCTGTTTGCCGCGCCACTGGTCCAGCCAGCCGGCGCTGGAGATCTCGGCCCCGAGGCCGGCCGTCTCGCCCTGCTCATAGAAACTCATGCCCTGGATGGTGCGGCCGTCAGCATCCAACGCCAGCAGGCCGTACATGGTGGACCAGAGGCCGGCCCCGTACACCGGCAGCACAATACGCTCCAGCCCGCTGTAGCTGCGGATCAGGTAAACGGGCGCCTGCTTGGCGCGGCTGCGCAAGCGGGCGATATCCTGTTCCGGCGGCAACTGGATGCTGCTGGCCGGGTCGCGGGCCGCCTGGCGCTGGTCAAAGCCGGTCGGGTCGAGGTCGGTGAACTCGCCGCTGGAAAGGTCCAGGATGCGGGTCTCCACCCGCTCGGCGAACAGGTCCTCGATATCGGCTCCGGGCTGCAGCAGGTCGGCCACCGACAAGATCTCCCGTTTCAGGGCCAGGGCCGCGTTTTGCTCCTGCAGCGGACGCAGCAGCACCGCGGCACTGCTGACCGCCAGCGAGCACACCAGGCACAGGCTCAGGGCTAGGGTCACCAGCTTGCGCGGGTCTTCGTTGGGCAGGGCCAGCAGGCCCCGCAAGCCGCCCACGGGCGGACGGGATGCGGGCTCAGTGGGCATGGCGGCGCTTCCTCCTTCGAATATTGGCTTGGACCACGAACCAGTCGATCAGCGGCGCGAACACGTTGCCGAACAGTATGGCCAGCATCATGCCCTCCGGGTAGGCGGGATTGACCACCCGGATCAGGACCACCATCACCCCGATCAGCACCCCGTAGATCCAGCGCCCGGGATCGGTCATGGCGGCGCTGACCGGGTCCGTGGCCATGAATACCAGGCCGAAGGCATAGCCGCCGAGCACCAGATGCCAGTACCAGGGCACGGCAAACATGGGGTTGGTATCGCTGCCGATGAAGTTGAACAGCAGCACGCTGGCCACCATCCCGAGAAACACCCCGGCCATGATGCGCCAGGAGGCGACCCGGGTGTAGATCAGGAAGATGGCCCCCAGCAGGCAGGCCAGAGTCGAGGTTTCGCCCAGGGACCCCTGAATGCTGCCCAGGAAGGCGCTGGACCAGGTGATGCCCGACTCCACCATGGCTTGCACCCCGCCGGCCGCGGCCAAGGCCAGGGGGGTGGCGCCGCTGAAGCCGTCGATGGCGGTCCAGACACTGTCGCCGGAGATGGCGGCCGGATAGGCAAAGAACAGAAAGGCGCGTCCGACCAGGGCCGGGTTGAGGAAGTTCTTGCCGGTGCCGCCGAACACCTCCTTGCCGATTACCACGCCGAAGGAGATGCCCAGCGCCACCTGCCACAGGGGGATGGTCGGGGGCAGGATCAGGGTGAACAGCAGGGAGGTGACAAAGAAGCCTTCGTTGATCTCGTGGTTGCGCACCAGGGCGAACAACACCTCCCAGAAGCCGCCGGCGGCCATGGTGACAATGTAAATCGGCAGCAGGTACATCAACCCCAGGGCCAGATTGTCGAACAGGCTGGTCGGGTCGTGGCCGATGCCGAGGAAGTGGAGCGTTGCCCAACGCCAGTTGTCGACCTCGGTCACGCCCATTGCAGCCATGGCGGTGTTTGCCTGGAGCCCGATGTTGTACATACCCATCAGAGCCGCCGGAGTGACCGCCAGCACCACGAAGATCATTACCCGCTTGAGGTCGATCGCGTCGCGCACATGGGGCGAACCCCGGGTCACCTCGCCGGGGGTGAACAAGAAGGTGTCCACCATCTCGTACATGGCCTGGAAGCGCTCCAGGCGGCCGCCCTTGGCGAACAGGGGCTGGACGCGGTCGAGCTGTTTTCTGAGACGTGACATCAGCCTTCCTTACGGATCTTTTCCAGGGTGTCGCGCAGGATCGGCCCGAAATCGTACTTGCCGGTGTCGACAAACGAGCACAGGGCCAGGTCCTCTTCGTCCAGTTCCAGGCAGCCCAGGGCCTGGGCGCTGTCGCTGTCGCCCACCACCAGGGCCCGCAGCAATTGGGTGGGAAGGATGTCGAGCGGCATAATCCGTTCATAGGAGCCGATGGGTACCATCGCCCGGGGGCTGCCGTTCTGGGTGGTGGTGAGCGCGAACCTCCGCTTGCCGAACAGGGCGGACAGGAATACGTTGCTGGCGGAAAACTTGTCCCGCCCCGGGGCCAGCCAGCCCAACAGCTCCCGTTCCGTGCCCTCCTTGAGGACCGAGATCTGGTTGTCGAAGCGTCCCAGATAACCGAGGGAACCCACCGCCCGATGCCCGGCCAGGATCGAGCCGGAAATAATGCGGCAATCGCAGGGCGCGTCACCGTCTTCCCGGACCCCGGCCAACAGTTCCGGGATGCTGGCACCGAGCCGGGTACGCAGCAGGCGCGGGCGGGGCACCATCGGGCCGGCGAGGGAAACCACGCGCTGAGTGGAGATGCGCCCACTAGTGAACAACTCGCCGATCGCGATTACGTCCTGGTAGCCCACGTAGGCCACGGTCTTGTTTCCGTGCACCGGCGACAGAAAGTGGATGTGGGTCCCCGGCAGCCCGGCCGGATGGGGGCCGGCGAACTCGGCCCGGGTGGCGTGGCTGTCTTCCGGGATCGGCACTTCGGCCCCAGGGGCGGTGCAGACATAGAGCTTGCCCGCGGTCAGCTTGCGCAGCACCCGCAGGCCGTTGCCGAAGGCCTCGGCCCGACCGGCGATAATTACCTGAGGATCCGGAGCCAGGGGATTGGTGTCGATGGCGGTGACGAACAGGTCCGCCAGTTCATCGTCCGGGTGTGGCACCATCGTATAGGGTCGGGTGCGCAGGGCCAGCCATTGGCCGGACGCGAGCAGGTTTTCCTTCACCTGGTCCCGGTTCAACCCGGAGAGCTCCTCCGCCGGGTAGGCATTGAAGGTCTCCTCCGCGTCACCCTCCAGGCGGATGCAGATGGAGTTGGCAAAGCGGCGCTGGCCGTAGGAGATCTTCTCCACCACGCCCGCCCCGGGAGCGGTGGTGAGTACCTTGCGGTAACGCTTGCCGCGCATCAGGGGCTGGCCCAGACTGACCCGCTCACCCTCCTTCACCAGCACGCTGGGCGCCCGTTTGGGGCCACGCTGGTCCTGGCCCAGGACGGCTACGTGGGCCACCGCCGGGATGTCGTGGATTCGCTGCTCGGGCACACCGGAGATCGGGATATCCAGGCCCTTGGAGATCTTGATCAGCACGAGTTGCCCCTCCTGCTGAGCGGCGTGTTGAGGGCGATGCCGGTTGAGCGGCTCGGAGTCGGTGATTGCAGCATGAGCGTAGTCGTTGTACCTGAAGCCGGGTGGTTGTCCGCACGAGTCTCCGGGCAGGCCACCACCGGCCCGCCGCAAACAGGCATCAATAATACGTACATCGTCGGTCCCACGCGATAGGTGCGGGACCGCGCGGCTCTAAAAATGCTCGTTGCAAGATCGAGGCCAGTCGCGATTACGGCCGCGGGTGACGCCAGCGCGCTATTCTGCCCCCCGATTTTTACCCGTTTGTTACGGTCCAACAGGGGGCGCGCCGGGAGCGATGCTGCCCCGCCCCGGTGCGCAGTTTCGCTAGTCGGCCGCGCCGGTGGCTATATCGGAGAATTTGTTGAGCGCCCCGCTCATCTTCTTTACCACCGCTTCGCGGTCGGTGATGCCGTGGCGCTCGGCAATGTAGGTCGGATCATTGTAGCCGAGCCAGACCTTGCCGTCCGCGTCTTCCCAGGCCAGGGCCTTCATCGGTAGGTCTATGCCGGCGCTCTGGGCGCTGGTGAACATATTGCTGCCGAGTTTGGGATTGCCGAACAGCAGCAGCTCGGTGGGGCGCAGCGGGATACCCACCTCCTCCGCTTTCTGCGCATGATTCCAGCGGACAACGATGCCGATACCCTTGGCAGTCAGGGCCGCTTCGAGTCGGTCGATGGTCTCTCCGACGCTGTATTGGCTGGGCTTGACCACCAGTCCCATGACCTCAGCGGCCGCCAGGCTGGGTACGGCGAGAGCGATGACGAACAGTAGAGCGAGTAGGTGCTTCATTCGAGGTGCCTCCTTGATTGATATTTGGCGTTTAGAGCGTTGCATCGGCGGCCTGCGGCCCCGGGGTTGAATCTTGATTTCGCCTAACCATAGCCGATTCTGCCCCCGGATTGATACCGGCGCGACGCGGTGGGATGATCGAATCGTGATCCGTCCCACGACCCCAGGGATATCAAAAATCAGATGCGAAGATGGTTAATCCTGCTGGCCGCTTCTCTGTTGCTGGTCGGCCTGGTAACGCCGGGGTTGATCGGTGTTCAGGCCGAGCTGCGCTACCAGGAGGCGCTGGCCCGGCTCCAGCAGCAAGGCCTGGCGTTGCTGAGCCAAAACTATAGCCGCGGCTGGTTCCAGGCCAAGGCCCGTAGCGAGTTGGCGTATCGCCCTGCCGGCTCCGAGTCAGCGCCTGCCACCCGGATTGAGCTGGATAGCCAGATCGAGCACGGTCCCTGGACGTCCCGAGGCGGTTGGCTGCTGGCCCTGCTGGAGACCCGAGTGAGGGTGGACGCCACCCCTTTGTCTGCGCCGCTTTTGACCCGGGTCGGTTT
The DNA here is from genome assembly GCA_965365625.1 of uncultured Chromatiales bacterium. Lineage (GTDB taxonomy): Bacteria > Pseudomonadota > Gammaproteobacteria > Chromatiales > Chromatiaceae > CAVWCW01. Next base: position 5,673 of record CBDUCL010000080.1, read on the forward strand.
CTCCGGTCGCGGCAGTGTCCGGCTGGCGCCCAGCGCGCTGCGGTTCGATGACGGCGGTCCGTATTGGAAGGGACTGCAGGGAGAGTTCGGCTTCGACGCCTTGGGTGGCGCGAGCGCTGGCTGGCTGCAGATCGAGGAGCTGGCCTGGCACCGGTCGGGCGCTGGCGGCATAAAGGACCTACGCCTGGATTGGCAGCTGAGCCAGGGATTGGCTGGGGTTCCCCGCGGTGAGCTGCGGCTTTGGCTGGCTCGGCTGGCGGTCCCCGAAGGCGCCGTCGAGCAGCCCCTGGAGCTTGCGGGCCTGGCTTTGAGGGTAGGGCTTTGGCCCAAGGGCGAGCTGATGTCGCTGGATCTGGACACTGAGCTGGAGGCCCTGGCCCTGGGGGCGGCGAATTTTGGCCCGGCCCGGGCCCGGCTGTATGGCGACAATTTGGATCCGCTAGCCCTAGGGGCGCTGTGGGGCGCGATTCTAGCGGGCCTGGAACCCGCGAAGATGCCGGAGAAGGCGGTTCGCCAACGGGGAGGGAAGTTGGCGCTGCTGGCACCGGAGCTGTTGCGTAGCGACCCGGTAATTGGGCTGGAGGGGCTGCAGCTGAAGACGCCCAGTGGCAGCCTAGAGGCCAGCCTGCGGCTGCAGGCTCGCGGCCTGCGCTGGCCCATCGAGGGGTCCCAGGCCCTGCGGGGCCTGGAGGGAGTGGCCGAACTGCGGTTGCCAGAGCCGCTGGCCCGGGCCTTGGTCGAGGCCCGAACCCGCGAACGTCTCCTGGCGGCCCGGGCTCGCCGCGCCGCAGCCGGCGAGAAACAGCCGACGCTCGACCCTCAGACCTTCGAGCGCCAATTGGCCGGTGTGGTGGACCTCCAGCTCAAGGCTCTGGTCAACCAGGGCCTGCTGGAGCCTCAGGGCGGGCGTCTGGAGGCCCGGTTGCGGCTGGACAACGGCTTGCTTCGGGTCAACGGCAAGGACCTGCCGTTGGGTTTGGCACTCCGGTGAACCCGGGGGCGAGCAATCTGTCGCGGCGAGGTCGAGTGGAAGGCGAAGCGCAGCGCGGCCGCTAGTAACGATAGCGGTCGGCGTGCGCCGGATGAAATAGTGCAATGCGTCCAAACTTTATAAAATCAGGAATGGAGTTGTCGATGTTCAAACTCGGGGTGCGGCACAGGGGGCGGGGCCTGGCCCTGCTGGTGTCGGGGCTATGCGCCTGGGCCGGGGTTGCGGCCGAGACTTTCGTCCTGCCGCCCGCAGATCTGGCCTTGGTCGGTCAGCTCCAAACCACCCGAGCCAATCGCGCGGAGACTCTGCTCGACATCGCCCGCCGCTTCGACGTCGGGCAAGAGGAGATCCTGCTGGTCAACCCCCGGGTCGACCGCTGGTTGCCCGAACCCGGGGCCGAGGTGCTGCTGCCGACTAGCTACATCCTACCGGACGCCCCCCGCCGCGGGCTGGTGCTCAACCTGCCTGAAATGCGGCTCTATTACTACGGAGAACGCGACGAGCAGGGACGCCCATTGGTGATTACGCACCCAGTGAGCGTCGGGCGCATGGATTGGAATACCCCCCTGGGCCAGACCCGCATCGCCCGCAAAACCGAGAACCCAGTGTGGCGCCCGCCGCTTTCGATCCGCGAAGAGGCGCTAGCGGACGGCCGCGAGTTGCCAGAGCTGGTGCCGGCGGGGCCGGACAACCCCCTCGGCGCTTACGCCATGTACCTGGGAATCTCCGGCTACCTGATCCACAGCACCAACAAGCCCTACGGGGTGGGTATGCGGGTGACCCACGGCTGCATCCGCATGTATCCGGAAGACATCGAGCGCCTATACCCGCGGGTGCCCGTCGGCACCCCGGTTTACATCGTCAACCAGCCGATCAAGCTCGGCTGGCACGCGGGAACCCTGTTCGCGGAAGTGCATCCGCGCCTGGACGAGGACGAGGAGCAAGGCCCGCCCCTGCTGCGGGAGCTGCTCGAACGCATCTATGCCTTCGCCGACGGCCTGTCGCTAGAAGTCGACGGTGCGGCGCTGAAGGCGGCGGTGCTCTGGCCCCAAGGGATTCCGCTGCCGATCTCGCGTTAGGGAAGCGATCGAAAGGCTATGCCCCAGACGCAACCCGCAGCGGAAGCTAGGGCTATTTATACATCGCCTTCTTGAACATGCGGTCGATTCGGGCCTCGGTGTCGTCGGCCGAGGCCTTGGCTGCTTCCGCGGTGCCCAGGGCGGCGTTGGCGGTGGCGGCGGCCCCCGCTGCCTCCTGGCGGGCGGCTGCGGCATCCGCCGAGGCCTGCTCCGCCATCGCCTGGGAGGCGGCCACATCGGCGCGAAGCTGGTCCATCTCCGAGGTGCTGGCGCAGCCGCCGGCGGCGAGCAGGGCGGTAAGGGCCAACGGACCTGCATACTTGATCGGGTGCAACATCTCAGCGTCCTCCTAACTGAGCCGTTAAACCAATCCCGAGGAAAACCCTCAGGTTCACAATAACATTATAGGACGCAGGGTCGAGCCAGTGGCGGTGATTCGTCGCCGCAGCCGAGTTGGGGCAAACATCGGGCGGATTTCTCCCGACGGTCGCCAATTCTCATTGCCAAGCCCCGAATCGGGCGTGCGGTTTGCCTGAGTCAGCGTTTGCGCCCGCCGAGCAGCGAGCCGAGCATGCCGCGCGCCAATTGGCGGCCGATCTGGCTGCCGATCGAGCGCAGGGCGCTCTTGGCAAAGGCCTCGAACATGCCCTGGCGCTGGCGTCCGCCGCCGCGGCTACTCTTGGTGGCGGCCTCCTGCTCCGCCGCCTCGGCGGCTTCCTCGGCCCGCCGCTGCAGGATCTCGTAGGCGGATTCGCGATCGACGGCCTGTTCGTATACCCCCTGCACCAGGGAGCGCCGCATCAGGGTCTGGCGCTGCGCCGGGGTGATTGGCCCCAGCTGGCTGCCCGGCGGGGCCACCAGGATACGTTCCACCGGGGTTGGCTTGCCCTTTTCGTCCAGCACCGAGGCCAGGGCCTCGCCTACCCCCAGCTCCTTGATCACCGCCTCGGTATCCAGCTTGGGGTTGGGGCGGAAGGTGTTGGCAGCGGCCCGCACAGTTTTCTGGTCTTTGGGGGTGAAGGCGCGCAGGGCGTGCTGCACCCGGTTGCCGAGCTGGCCGAGGACGCTCTCGGGGATATCCAGCGGGCTCTGGGTGATGAAGTAGACGCCTACCCCCTTGGAGCGGATCAGCCGCACCACCTGCTCCACCTTCTCCAGCAGCACCCGGGGGGCGCGGTTGAAAAGCAGATGGGCCTCGTCGAAGAACAGCACCAGCCGCGGTTGCTCCCGGTCGCCCACCTCGGAGAGCTGCTCGAACAGTTCCGAGAGCAGCCACAGCAGGAAGGTGGAATACAGGGCCGGGGTGTGGATCAGCTGGTCGGCGGCCAGCACATTGACCATGCCTTGGCCCTGCTCGTCGGTCTGCATCAGGTCGTCGAGGGCGATGGCCGGCTCGCCGAACAGCTTGGTGCCCTCCTGTTCTTCGAGCATCAACAGGCGCCGCTGGATGGCGCCGACGCTGGCGGCCGAGACATTGCCGTACTGGCTGCGCAGTTCCCGGGCGTGCTCGGAGATGTACTGCAGCAGGGCGCGCAGGTCCTTGATGTCCAGCAGCAACCAGCCCTGTTCGTCGGCCAGCCGGAAGGCGATGGTGAGCACCCCTTCCTGGGTCTCGTTGAGGTTAAGAAGACGTGCCAACAGCAGGGGACCCATTTCGGATATGGTGGTGCGCACCGGGTGCCCTTGCTGGCCCAGGATGTCCCATAAGGTGACCGGGCAGGGGACGTAGGTGAAGTCTTCCAGGCCCATCTCGGCGACCCGTTCGGCCACCTTGGCATGATTGCCGCCGGCCTGGCTGATGCCGGCCAGGTCGCCCTTGACGTCGGCCAGGAACACCGGAACCCCGCTGCGCGAGAAGGCCTCGGCCAGGCGCTGCAGGGTAACCGTCTTGCCGGTGCCGGTGGCGCCGGCAATCAGGCCGTGGCGGTTGGCCATGCGCGGCAGGATGTGCACGGCCTGCTCGCCCCGGCCGATCAGGATGGGCTCTGACATCGGGGAACTCCTTGGAGGTGGGGTGGTTCGGGAACTGGGCTCATCGGCGATAGGGGCGCAGGTACCACCATTCGAACAGGCGCTTCAGCCAGTGGAACAGGCGCAATTCCGGCAGCATCAGGTTGTGCTTCGGCGTGCGGGCTACCAGCATCCCGCTGCGGTTGCTGTCCACGATGCACAGCAGTTCCACCCTGAAGCCGGCCCTGGGCTCGCGTCCGGCCAATTCGGCCAGCAGGTTATCCGCCGCCGCCGTGGCCTGCAGGTCCGCCATATGGGCCTGCTTGGGCATCCACTCGGGCCCCGGGAAGCTGCCCGAGTCGCCGGCTACATAGACCCGCTCGAAGCCCGGTACCCGGCATTGGGCATCGGCCTGGATCAAACCGCCCGGGGAGCGTGGAAGCTGGCTCTGGTCGAACCAGCGGTTGCCGGTCATGCCGGGCATGAACAGGATCAGGTCGGCGTCGAAGCTGCCGCCCTCGGTCATCACCTGGGTTTGGCTGAAGCCCTTGAGCTTGTGGCCGAGGTGGGTTTCGATGCCGCGCCGCTCCATCTCGCCCAGCAGTCGTTCGACCGCTTTCGGACCGAGACGGGCACCCGGCTTTTCCGCCGGGGTGAAGAACACCAGCCGAAATCGCTCGCGCCGTCCTTCGTCGCGCAACTGACGGTCGATGCCGAACAGGAACTCGAACATCGGGCCGCCGCGCATAGCCTGGGGCTCTTTCGGGTTGCCCGAGAAGCCGATGGCTATAGTGCCGCCCTGCAGCGCTGCCAGCCGCTCGCGGATCTGCTCGGCCGCCGCAATGCCCTCGCAGGGGGTGATGGCGTGCTCGATGCCGGGCAGCTTCTTTATAAACTGCCCGCCGGAGGCGATGATCAGCCCGTCGTTGCTCACCGGACCGGCGCTGGTAAGCAGGGTGCGGCCTTTATCCTCAAGCCCGATGGCCTCGGTTGCGAGATGAGTGACCCGCGTGCGGTTCAGGAACGGGTCCAGTGGGATGCGCAGGTCTTGGGCCTTACGCAGACCCGACGGGATCCAGATCAGCCCCGGCAGGTAGATGAACTCCGGGCGCGGACTGACCAGGGTGATGTTCAGATCGGGCCCGGCCTTGCGTAAGCGCCTGACCGCGGTAAGAGCGGCAAAGCCGCTGCCGACGATGGTGATTCGATGCATGGGGATTTGGTTTCCAAGCGATACGGCGTTGGACTTTTTTATACCCAAGTTGGCGGTCGGACACAAAGGAAAACGCTTAATCGACCGCCTTTCCGGAGAGGCGAAAGCCGGAAATGACTTCGCTGACCGCCATGGAGAGCGAAGCGAAGGCGGTTAGTCTCCGATAGGCGTAGGCGCGGTTGTATGGCCGGAATTGCGACCGATAGGGAGCGATGTAGGGCATACAGAGAGCGCATCCGACACGCCGTAGAGTCATTGTGGGCATCATGATGGAGTAGTGCACGAGCAGCGTAGCTGCAATGTGCGATACGCAATCGTGATGACCGCAGGACGGTCGGAGCACAATAGGCTGTCAAAGATCGAGTGCGTTTTGGGGACTTGGATGTCCCAAAACGCATCACGAGATCGAAGACACACTTGTCG
>CBDUCL010000081.1:0-11302 GCA_965365625.1 uncultured Chromatiales bacterium
GGTTGGTTAGCGAACCGGGTAGTAAAGCGAAACACGTCGCGGGCACATACATCGATGCAGCGACCGCAATTGGTGCAGTTTCCGGAGTCGATCAAGGGCCCGCGGCCCTGAGGAGCGCCCTTGAGGGCAGGCTTGATTACCTGGTGTTCCGGACAGACCTCGAAGCAATCCATACAATCGTCGCAACGCTCGCGCGCGGCCGCACTGACCCGCACCAGGCTGAAACGTCCAATCAGGCTGTAGAAGGCCCCAACCGGGCATAAATGGCCGCACCAGGCGCGGTTCCCGACGAATAGGTCGAGCAGGAACACCGCCACCAGCACGCCCCAGGCCAGGCCCATGCCAAAAACCAATCCCCGGTAGACCATCGATACCGGGTTCACCAGTTCCCAGGCCAGCGTGCCGGTGACTGCGGCCAGGATCAGCGTAAAACCAAGCAGCCAGTAACGCACGCTGCGAGAGAAGTGGACGCCGCCCTTGATCCACAGGCGCCGACGCAACCAGTGGGCAACATCGGTGACCGGGTTCACCGGACAGACCCAGCTACAGTAAGCCCGCCCGCCCAGCAATAGATACAGGGCCAGCACCAATCCCGCACCCAGCCAGGCGGTAACCGCTGGCCAATGACCACTGGCCAGCTCCTGCAGCAGTAGATAGGGATCGGTCAACGGCAGGGTGTCCAGGGTGAGGCTGGAGGCCAGATTGCCCTTGACCAGCCAGATACCGAACCAGGGGCCAAGCAGAAACAGCACCAACACCCCGAGCTGACTAGCGCGGCGCAGCAACAACCAGCGATTGGCCTGGAGCCAGCCTTTGTCGGCCGTAGCGGCGGCCCCCGGGTAACCTGACGCGACGGCCATCACGGCCCCCCCTTGCGGTTCAGGCTATCCAACGGGTTGTCCGAAAACGGGGTTGTCCCGCCCTCTTGCGGTACCAGACCGCGCCCCTCATAGTCGTAGCGCAGTCCCTCGGGAAGGTTGTAGCGATGTTCCTGATCGGGAGTGACCAAGCTGCCGCCGGCCTTGGCCTTTTCCTTCCAGCCCAAGCGGTAGTGCCTGCCGAGCAGGCCTTTCGCCAGGCTGACAGGCAACACCTTGACCGCTGCCTCCTCCAGGATGCAGGCCTGTTCACACTTACCGCAGCCGGTGCAGGCATCCGAATGAACCACCGGAATAAACAGGGCGTGCTTGCCGCTACGCTCGTTGTGCAGATACTCCAAGCTAATCGCGTCGCTGCGCAGCGGGCAGATATTAAAGCAGACCTCGCAGCGCAGGCCCTGAAAGGCGATACAGGCCTCCTGATCGATCACGACCGCCAGCCCCATCCGGGCGTCGTCGATCTTGGTCAGCCCCGGGTCCAGGGCGCCAGTGGGGCAGGCCTTGACGCAGGGTAGGTCTTCGCACATCTCGCAGGGCGCCGTTCGGGCCTCGAAATAGGGCGTGCCCAAGGCCACCGCTTCGCCCAATTCAGCCAGGCGCAGAGTCGGATACGGGCAGTCGCGCACGCACAGACCGCAACGAATACAAGCGCCGAGGAACTCTTCTTCAACCAACGCGCCGGGAGGACGAATGGCGGTGCTCGGCAACGCCTTCGACTGCCGGGCCAGCACACCGACCCCCAAGGCCAGCACGCCGACCCCGCAAGCGGTGCGGGCGGCGTCGGCGAGAAAACGCCGACGTCCCCGGTCCAACCCTTTACTGCCAGATACCGCCATCGTCCGACGTCCGATCTACCCCAACAGCATGCTCAGGCCCGCTCGACCTTTACCGCGCTCTTCTTGAAATCCGTTTCTTTCGAGATCGGGCAGGTGGCATCCAGGGTCAGCTTATTGACCAACCGACCGGCGTCGAACCAGGGTACAAACACCAGCCCCTTGGGCGGACGATTGCGGCCCCGGGTCTCGACTCGGGCCACGATTTCGCCTCGGCGGCTGGAAATTTTGGCCGCCATACCCCGGCGCAGGCCTCGCTGACTGGCATCGTCCGGATGCATAAACACCATCGCATCGGGGACCGCCCGGTAGAGCTCCGGAACGCGGCGGGTCATGGACCCGGAATGCCAATGCTCAAGCACCCGGCCGGTGGACATCCAGAGATCGTATTCCTTGTCCGGCGCCTCAGCCGGCGGCTCGTAGGGCAGGGCAAAAATCACCGCCTTGCCGTCGGGCTTGCCGTAGAACTGGATGTCAGAACCGGCCTCCACGAACGGATCGTAGCCTTCGCGGTAGCGCCAGAGGGTTTCCTTGCCGTCCACCACCGGCCAGCGCAAGCCGCGGGTCTCATGGTAACGGTCGAATTCGGCCAGATCGTGGCCTTTCTTCGGGCCTTGGGTACCAAAAACCCGGTACTCTTCGAATAGCCCTTTCTGCAGGTAGAAGCCAAAGGCCTCCATCTCGTCGTTCTTATACTCGTTGCCCCGATCGTCGGTCACCGTCTGCTTCGGGTATTTGTCGACCTGACCATTGGTATATAGGACCTCGTACAGAGTCTTTCCCTTGTACTCCGGATTGGCATCGAGAATTTCGGCCGGCCAGACCTCGTCGGTCTTGAATCGCTTGGAGAACTCGACGAACTGCCAGAGGTCGGACTTGGATTCGCCCGGCGCGCTTACCTGCTGGCGCCAGAACTGGGTGCGCCGCTCGGCATTGCCGTAGGCGCCTTCCTTCTCGGTCCACATGGCGGTCGGAAGCACAAGGTCGGCCGCCATGGCAGAGACTGTCGGGTAAGGGTCAGACACGACGATGAAGTTGTCTGGATTACGCCAGCCGGGCCAGAGCTCGTCGTTGATATTGGGGCCCGCCTGCATATTGTTGTTGGTGGTGACCCAATAGCAGTTGAGCTTTCCGTCCTTGAGCATGCGGCTCTGCAACACCGCGTGATAGCCCACCTTGCCGGGCAGCACGCCGGACGGCAGTTTCCAGGTCTTTTCCGAGAAATCCCGATGCGCCTTCTTTTTCACCACCAAGTCCGCCGGCAGACGGTGGGCAAAGGTACCCACCTCGCGCGCGGTGCCGCAGGCCGAGGGTTGACCGGTGAGGGAGAAGGGGCCATTGCCCGGCTCGGAGATCTTGCCCACCAGCAGGTGCACGTTGTAGATCATGTTGTTGACCCAGGTGCCTCGGGTGTGCTGATTGAAACCCATGGTCCAATAGGAGGTGACCTTGCGGTCCGGGTCTGCATACAGCTGGGCCAGGGCCAACAAGTCCTCTTTCGGCACACCCGACAATTCGTGGACTTTTTCCAGATCGTAGTCGGCGACGAAGGCCTTGAATTCGTCGAACGTCATGGACTCCGAGCCACCGGCCTTCTTGGCATTCGCGGCGTTTTGCTCGCGCGGGTCCTCGGGACGCAGGCCGTAGCCAATGTCTTGGTTGCCGCGCCGGAAGTTTACGTGCTTGGCGACAAAATCTTCGTTCACCGCATGGTTTTCGATGATGTAGTGGCAGATGTAGTTGAGCATCGCCAGGTCGCTCTGGGGTTCGAACACCACGCCGAGATCGGCCAGCTCGAAACTCCGGTGCTCGAAGGTGGAGAGCACGGCCACTTTGACGTGGGGCGCGGTCAAGCGGCGATCGGTGAGGCGCGACCAGAGGATCGGGTGCATCTCCGCCATATTGGAGCCCCAGAGCACGAAAGCATCGGCGTGCTCCAGGTCGTCATAACAGCCCATCGGCTCGTCGGAACCGAAGGTGCGGATAAAGCCCGCAACCGCCGAGGCCATGCAATGGCGGGCGTTGGGGTCGATGTTGTTGGAGCGGAAGCCGGCCTTGTAGAGCTTGGAGGCGGCATAGCCCTCCCAAACCGTCCACTGCCCGGAGCCGAACATGCCGACACTGGAGACAATCTCCTCCGGCGGCTTGCCCTTGTTGGCCTCCTGATCTTTGGCGATTGCGGCCTTCCACTTCTCGGCCATGATATCGAAGGCCTCGTCCCAGGAAACCGGCTCGAATTCACCTTCCTTGTCGTAGCGCCCGTTCGTCTTGCGCAGCAGGGGCTGTTTAAGCCGATCCTTGCCATACATGATCTTGGACAGGAAATAGCCCTTGATGCAGTTCAAACCGCGGTTGACCGGCGCATCCGGGTCGCCCTGACTGGCCACCAACCGGTCGTCCTTGACCCCGACCAGCACCGAGCAACCGGTGCCGCAAAAGCGGCAGGGCGCCTTATCCCAGCGGATATTGGGGTCGCCCGTGGCGGCCAGCGCCTGCTTCGCGCCGGGCAGGGTAATGCCGGCAGCGGTCGCCGTGGCAGCTATGGCCTGGGTCTTGATGAAGTCACGCCGTGTCAGTTTCATGATGCCGACTCCTGTTCGATCTCGTCGTCTTCTAAGTATTGATAAACCAGCGAGGTGGCTACCACACCCTCCACCTCGCCGAGTCCGGAAACCGTATCGATGGTGCGGCGCCCGTCGGAGGGCTCCACGATGACCACCAAGCGCCCCTGGGGGTCCTGGGCATGCACCTCGACCCCCGGAATCGAGGCCAGCCGGTTACCAACCTCTGCCAGCCGTTCGGGCCTGGCCTGGACCAGCACTCCGCAAATATCGATTGCTGCCGTCACGCCGACACCTCCTGTCTAGAAATACCCACCGCCTGCACCGGACAGACTCCGACGCAGGCCCCGCAGCCGTTGCAGCGGGCCGAATCCACATCCGGCATTGCCCGGCCGCCAACCGCCAGCCGGAAGCGAATCGCCCGCGGCTCGCAGGCGTCGCCGCAGGCGCGACATACGATGCCGCGGACCGACAAACAGCCGGTGCCAATGACCGCGGTCTGACTCCAGGCGTGCTCCGCTAAAGCTTCGCGGCTGGCCAGGGCTTCGGGCTCGCAGGCTGCCAAGCAGGCGCCACAGAAGTCGCAACCGCCACGTTGAAAATCCAGCTCCGGAAAGCCTCCGGATCCGCGCACGAGAATGTGTCCGGGGCACTGGTGCAGACATTGATCGCAACGGCTGCAGGCAGCGGTGAAGTCGGTCTCACGAAGGGCCCAAGGTGGGCGCAAGGGTACCGAGACGGGGCGCAAGCGCCCGCGCAGAAACTGCCTACGGTCCACTGAAACGGCCAAGCGCTGCTCCTACAGGTGCCAACCAGTGCAACTAGCAATTAGAGTCCATCACTTGAAAAAGTAGCTTGACCAAGGTCAAGGCGAGGCAGGAATGGCGCTCGTTGTTGACTCAAGTCAATTCAAGCGCCATAGCAGGCGGCGTCAGGTTGTAGGCGCAGATTCGGCGTGGGAAACCTGGATTAGCTGCTCGACCGGGAAGCCGAGCCCCCGCGCCTGCTCCACCAAACGCGACAGGGTATCGGGGTCCAGCTCCGGGTGTCGGGCCAGGATCCAGAGGTAGGACTTGTCGGGGCCGCTGATCATGGCATAACCGTAATCCTGGCGGTCCAGGGCAAAGATGTTGTAGCCGCCGTAGAAAGGGCCGAAGAAGGACACCTTGAGCCGGCCGAGGTCCGGGCTCTCCACAAAGTAGGCCTTGCCCTCGACCTGGTTCCAGCGCCCGTCGGCAGCATCATAACCGCGGTTGACTACGCGGATGCCACCGTCCTCACGACGGCTATACTCGGCAGTGACCCGGGACAGGCCGCGCTCGAAGGGATGGTCGAGGCGGGCGATCTCATACCAGGTACCCAAGTAGCGCTCCACCTCGAAGCCGGTCACCGGCTGCACCCCCTCGGGCACGCCGGTACAACCGGCTAGAAATACCAGCATAATCAGAAAGGAGCGATGTCGAGGCATCAGGGCTACTCCAGGTAAAAAGGCAGGAAGGGTTCTGCGTCCCATTGGGGGGGCGGCTTGTCGGCGAGCAAACGGGCCTTGACCCGGGTAACAGTCAGGCCTTGCACATCCAACAGCCGGGGGAACAACCGAAATACTCGGTCGGTCTCCCGGGCACGGCGCCAGGCGGAAGCTTCCAGCCGGGCTCGAAGACCGGGGCCGAGCCCGGTCAATTGTAGGAGCCAGGGGGCCTGCCAGGCGAGAAAGTCCCGCACCAATGCTGCTTGGTTTGGCTGTGACCAACGCTCGCGAAGCAAAAGCGGCGGGAATTGCTCAACCGGCCAGGCGCAGCCGTCACCAGCCCATCCGCCCCCTTGGGCGTCCCGGTAAAGCCAGCAGGCGCGACCCGCGGCCTCCGCCACAATAGCGCTCAGGCTCTCAGCCCCTCCATGGGGAGAGACAAACTCCTTGCGTGCCCCCTGCCCCGGCACCCAGCGCGGGCACTCCATGGGAGGCGGCTCCAGTTCGCTGACGGCGCTCTCCAGCAGCGCCAACGGCCGCTCCTGATCCGCATCCAGTAGCCAGCACTCCCAGTGATCGGCGGGGGCGAAGGGAACCCGTCCCGCCGCTTCTTCCAAGGCCGCGATCAGGCGTGCGCCAACCTCCTCGATCAGGTGCGAGCGCGCGGTCCCGCGGATGGCGGCGCGTTTGAGGCCGCTGTCCCTATGCCAGGTGCCGTAGCGAATCTCCGACAGGCCGGTGTGGGCGACGATCGCCTCGTGCATCACATACAGCACCCAATGCACGCCGTCGGTGGATTCCGCGTCCCCATGGGGCACCGACACCACCTGCAGGGTGCCGTGGAAAGGCGCCAGTATGCGCCGGCTGTAACAGCGCGTTGCCATGGCTCCATTCTTGTCGGCCCGGGGGCAATTTACAAGGCGCAACTCCGGCGCGACTCGCGGTCAGTAGATGGGCACCAGGTTATAGCCTTGAGACTGGTAGCCGATCAACGAGATGAAGCCATCCGCCACCAGCTGCAGTTGGGGCAGCAACCCAGCATTGTCCACGCCGAACACCCGGGTCGCGATGGCGCAGACCTCCTGTCGCACACCAAGCTCTGCCAAGCCGGCTACCGCGGTTCGGATCCGCGTCAACTCTTCCTCGAATTCCATCTCCATCTCGTCCGCAGGCTCCGACGCCAAGAACCGCACCGTCGGTCCGATGTATACCACCACGAATTCAGGCTCCACCCCTTGGCGTTTGAGCCCCCCGTGGGTCCTCTGGACGATCTCCAAATACAGGGCAGTCTTGCCCGGGTCGGCAAGGTCAACCAGGAACAGCCCAGGGCCCTGCTCGACCCCCTTCAGGGCAGCGGCGTCATCGTAGGCTGCGGTACCCATGGACGAAAGGAGCAGGAAAATGAGTGTCAGCAGCCGGGAAAAGGGATCGTACGCGTGCTTCTCACCTCTCTTAGTCGGATTCGGATTAAAATTAAAACGAACGCTCGTTCTAATAAAAAATACTAGCCTTGGAGTTTAGCGGTATCGGGGGTTGACCGCGACCGCCCGCCAAGCGCAGGACCAGGCTGTGTCGAAGATCTCCGGGAGCGGCTGCGTTAAAACCCCGTCGAGACGCAATTGCAGTAACCGCAGGGGGCCGCCGAACAGCGCGGCGGCGGCCAGCATGGGGTCTAGGGGTAGGATCTCGCCACGGATGATCCCGGCTCGCACCAGGTCGCGCATGCGCTCAAAAGGCCCGGACGAGCAGATCGGCGGCTGCTCGGGCATGAACTCGCGGTGCTTGGCGTTGAGGGCGAATTCCACCATCAGCGGCTCCTGCTCGGCGAGTTCGAACAGCCGTAGCATCACGGCCCGGCAACGCGCTTCGCAGCTCAGGCGCCCGACGGCCGCTTGCTGCACCGCCCGGTCCAGTTGCTCCAAGATGCCGTCATAGAGGGCTTTGGCGATGCCTTCCTTGCTGCCGAAGTGATGATAGATGGAGCCGACACTGACGCCGGCGGCGCGACGAATGTCCTGCACCGAGGTATTGAAATAGCCGCGCCCGCTGAACAGCTCGAGAGCCGCATTCAGGATCTGCCGGCGCACCTCGGGAGAAGTTCCTTCCAGGGGAATGGGCATGGTTTTCTTGCTCTAGATCGAACGTTCGTTCTAATATACGCAACAACACCTGGAAAGCAACGCTAGCAAACACACCCTTATGGAATTTTTCGCCTCCGTACCCATCGACTGCGACGAAACCCGGCTCCAGCGGCGGTTGCAGATCGCCAGCCTGGCCCAGGGCTGCAACCTCATCGAGCGGGTGCTCTCCGCGGAGGGCGAGCGTGGGGAGATCTTTTGCCTGTGGGGGCAATTCGAGGTGCGCCGGGAGGCGCTTCGCGGTGGCGTGCGCTTCAGCCTCCCCGGGTGCCCGAATGCCCTGGCATGGACCATTACCAGAGAGGAGCCGGAGCAGACACCGGAGATCCTAATCCACTGCACCATCAACCGGCGACAACAGGATCCCGATTTTGTCGCTTCCCTGCAGGAATTCGTCGAGGCCTGGCGCGACGGCCTGCCGGCGCTGCTCAGCCCTGGATGAGCCGCTCTAAAGCCCAGCGGATGGTGGGAAAGGCGATCTGCTCCCACGGCAGGGCGTTCAGGGGCCACCACTGGAAGTCCTCGATGTCGTCTCGGGCCCGGAGTCCCTCCGGGCTGGACAGCGGCAGCACGAAATAGGCGTCGCAAATAAAGTAGGTGACGCCAGAGTACGGATAGCGGTTGTGATAGGAGCCAAGGTAACGCAGGGCGGCGGGCTCTACCGCCAGCCCCAGTTCCTCCCGCAGTTCCCGAGCCAGGGCCCCGTCCAAGGACTCGTCGTGGCCGACGAAGCCCCCCGGCAGGTCCAGCAAGCCCTTTTGCGGGTCCCGCCCGCGCCGCACCAGCAACACTTGGTCCCGATACAGTATCAGGCCGGTGGCTGCGGCCGCCGCATTGTGGAAATATTCGAAGCCGCAAGCCGTGCAACTCAAGTGATTGCCACCCTCGACCGCCGGGCCGCGGGCGCCGCATCCGGGGCAATGGAAGAACGGCAGCTGCGGCCGGCCAAGATCGGGAGACGACATCTGAGGGCCCTTCGGTTGGCTCAGAGCCCCATGGTAACCCGGCTTGGCGGGCCTTGCAGCCCCGGCGGTTCCCGTTGCGCCGCCGCGCAACGATCCTGGCTGGGGAAACGCCAACCCATCGCGTTTCCCATTCGGAGCAGAAAGCCCTTCTATTTTCAATCGAACCGTGCGAAGGAACAGTCCAGGCTCGCCGAAGTCCGGTTTTGGGAAGCCGAGATGCACGCCACAACGAGCACGACGACCGGTTCGCCGCATACCGTCTGCTGCGCAGCATCAGCCAGCTCGTTCGGGCCCTGGGCCTGGAACTGCCGCAAGAGGCCAACCCACTCTGACCCACCCGCCAAGGGGGCCGCGCTCGCCCCTTTGCCCCCCGGTCCCAGCAGCGCTCTGCAAGGTCGAAGAACTTGGCCTATGCTTGAACGACACTCAGGATGCAGCCGACGCTTGCTGTCCGCAGCGGAAAGAGACGGCGCCGCTACCTCGAACCAAATTACTCACCAGGGAGATTCCGCATGCTCAGGTCGCTCCATATCGATCCGGCAAAGTGCACCGGCTGTCTACAGTGCGAAATGGCCTGTTCCTACGAAAACGAGGGGTTGTTCAACCCCTCGAAGTCGCGCATCAAGGTGTTCGTGTTTCACCAGGAAGCACGCTACGTCCCCTACACCTGCACCCAGTGCGACGAGGCTTGGTGCCTGCACGCCTGCCCGGTGGACGCCATCCGCAACAACGCCGTCACCGGCGCCAAGGAGGTCGAGGCCAGCCGTTGCGTCGGCTGCAAGGTCTGCACCATCGCCTGTCCCTTCGGCACGGTGAACTACAACAGCGACAGCGGCAAAGTGGTGAAATGCGACCTCTGCGGCGGCGACCCGGCCTGCGCCAAGGCCTGCCCGACCCAGGCCATCACGTACGTAGACGCCAACTGGACCGGCTATGACCGCATGCGGGCCTGGGCCGGCCGCACCGACAGCCAACAGGCCTAGGGGGATACGAACATGGCATGGCAAAAGAAGCTCCTGCGGGTAAATCTGACGGAAGGCAGCTGCACCAGCGAACCCCTGAATATGGAATGGGCCCGGGACTACCTGGGCCAGCGCGGGCTGGCCAGCAAGTACCTGGTTGAGGAGGTCGACCCCCAGGTCGACCCCCTGTCGCCGGCGAACAAGCTGATCTTCGCCACCGGTCCGCTCACCGGTACCGCTGCGTCCACGGGCGGCCGCTATTCGGTGATCACCAAGGGACCCCTGACCGGGGCCATTGCCTGCTCCAACTCGGGCGGCTATTTCGGCGCCGAGCTGAAGATGGCGGGCTGGGACATGGTGATCTTCGAGGGCCAGTCGGCCGAGCCCGTTTACCTGTTCATCGAGAACGACAATGCCGAACTGCTGCCCGCCGGCGATCTCTGGGGCAAGTCCGTATGGGAGACCGACGAGGCCCTGCACCAGCGCCACCAGGATCCCCTGATCCGCGTCTCCGCCATCGGCCGCGCCGGAGAAGAGGGCGTGCTCTATGCCTGCATCGTCAATGACCTGCACCGCGCGGCCGGCCGTTCCGGGGTAGGGACTGTGATGGGTGCCAAGCGTCTGAAGGCGATCGCGGTGCGCGGCACCAGGGGTGTACAGGTCGCCGACCCGGTTCGCTTTATGCAGGTCACCGCCGAGAAAAAGCAGGTGCTGGCGGACAACGCGGTCACCGGCCAGGGCCTGCCCACCTACGGCACCCAGGTGCTGATGAACGTGATCAACGAGGTCGGGGCGCTCCCGGCCCACAATGCGAAAGACGTGCAGTTCGACGGCGCCCACGACATCTCCGGCGAGGCCATGCACGAGCCCCGGCCCAGTGACGGCAAGCCGAACCTGGTGGCCAACCAGGCCTGCTTCGGCTGCACCATCGCCTGTGGACGAATCTCGCGCATCGACCAGCAGCACTACACGGTAGTCAACAAGCCGGAATACTGGGGCGCGTCCGGCGGCCTGGAGTACGAGAGCGCCTGGTCCCTGGGGGCCGCCACCGGGGTCAACGACCTGGAGGCCCTGACCTACGCCAACTTTATCTGCAACGAACAGGGCTATGACCCCATCTCCTTTGGCTCCACCGTGGCCGCAGCCATGGAACTGTACGAGGAGGGGGTTATCACCGACGCCGATACCGGGGGCATCGAACTGCGCTTCGGCTCCGCCGAGGCCCTTACCGCCCTGGCGGATCTCGTCGGCAACGGCGAGGGCTTTGGACGCGAGATCGGCCTCGGCTCCAAGCGCCTGTGCGAAAAATACGGCCGCCCCGAGCTGTCGATGACGGTCAAGGGGCAGGAGTTTCCGGGATACGATCCGCGCGCGCTCAAGGGCATGGCGCTGGCCTACGCGACCTCGAATCGCGGCTGCTGCCACATGCGCGCGCGACCGTTATTGCACGACTTCGCCAACGTCACCACCGAGGGCAAGGCTGAGCTGGTGAAAACG
>CBDUCL010000082.1:0-11241 GCA_965365625.1 uncultured Chromatiales bacterium
AGAGAACGGTTGACAGGTCAATCCATATCAGGAGGCGCGCCCTCGCGCCGATTGGGCGCTGGCATTGGTGGCGCAGCCGAATCGCGCCGAGGCGGCGCTCCTACTTTCTTCGTTGCTAGCCTCGGTACCGAAACAGATACTCCTGAACCCCGTTCTGGAGCAGAATGCTGCGTTCCAGGTCGAAATCCCGCAGCTGATCCTTGAGTTCCATGGGTCGGTGCTGGGGGCCGGGGATGCGGTCGGGGCTCCGCGGTTCGTGGGCCAGACGGTCTTCGGCCAGGATGCGGTAGCGCTGGGGCTCAGCGGGGATTTCCGCCTGGTTGCTGGTGAGGCAGAACAGCAGGCAATCGCGGGCCAGGTGGTTGGTCAGACGCTCGCGGAGGGCGCCGATGTGCTCGGGTTGCAGGTAGTCGAAGAGATCCCAGGCCAGGATCAGGTCGAAGCGGACCTCGGCCGGGTAGTCGAAGAGGCCGGCAAAGGGCTGTGGTAGTGGTGCGGAATCGGCCTCCGCTTCCACCGCGGCGGCGTGCAGACCGGCCAGGGCGTCTTCCAGCGGCTCAAAGTAGAGCCGGATCGGAAACTGGGATAGAAATTCCAGGTTGTGCTGCAGCGCACTGCCCAGGTCCAGCACTTGGTGCTTGCCTTCCCGGCCCAGGTGCTCGGCCACCCGCGCCAAGCCCAATGAGCCGTAGTCGGCTGGCGTGGCTGCGGGAGCAAGTTGGGGGGCCGAACGGCCTTTGCGGAACATGGCGGGTGGAATCTCGTGTACTGCCGGGTCGGGGAGGGCGCCCCACCCCGGTTGCCGCGGGGTCGCCCGACGAGACGCTTGGGGCTCAGCTGGCGCTGGTCGGCTCCTCCTTGACCGCCCTCAGTGGCGCTGGATGGCGATTTTCGTCCGGGGTATCCATGTCGATGCTGCCCTTGAATTTGGCGCCGTCTTCGATGATCACCCGCGGGGCTATCAAGTTGCCGCGCACATTTCCACTTTGGTGGATGATGATGCGCTCGTCGCCCATCAGGTCGCCCTCCACGGTGCCCTCTATGTTAATCAGCTGGGCCCTGACATTGGCCTTGACCGATCCCTCGGTGCCCACGGTCAGGTTGTTTTTCCTGAGCTGAACGGTGCCCTCGATCTTGCCTTGGACGAGCACGTCTTCGTCGCCGGAGAGATCCCCCTTGATGATGATGCTGGGACCGATTACCGCTTGAACCTTGCCCGTCTCTATCGACTTTGGGGTCGATTTCTGAACTGGCTTTTGGGTCGGCTTGGGCGCCGGCTTGCCCGGTTCGACGTTTGCGCTCTCATTCTTTTTGAACATAACCCCTCCTCCGAGATTTGCTTATGGTTCCTGCGCAAGCCAGTATAGATGGGGGGCCGGGGTAAAGAAACCGTCGGTTCTTTGGTTTGCGGAGTACGTCATATGATTGGCGGCAGGAAAGGGTGGATCGGCCTGGGCCTGGCGCTCTGGCTGGCGGGCTGGGCGGCGCCGGGATGGGTGGCGGAGCCGGCGGGCGTTGGCTATAACTGGCTGCGCCTGGAGCAACGGGGCGAACGCCTGCGCCTGCAGACCGATCAGGCGCAATATCGGAAACAGGGCGATGTTTCGTCGGCGCCCGGAACCGCAACCGAAACGGAAACCGAGCGCCTGCTGCAGCGCCAGCGCCAGGAACAGGAGCAGCTGTTCGACCGCCAGTTGCAAGAGGAGATGCGGCTGGAGCAGCGCCGGCGCATCGGCGGCGCGGAGACCGCAGACCAAGCGGAGCGGTTGCAGCGCCAGCGGGTGCAGCAGCAGAACCGCCAGATGCGCCTGCATCAGGATCTGCAGCGCCGCGCGCGACCCGGGGCGCTGCGCCGTTAGGGCCGTTTATTCGGGGCCAAACAGAAACCGGGCCGACGGATCGCTCCGCCGGCCCGGCCGGTTCCTAGGTCAGGGGCTCGAAGCCGCTCAGACCTCCGGGCGCACCCGGCCGATCTGCTCCAGGTACTTGGCGTGCTCCTGCTTGGCAGCTTCGCGCCGCTCGGCGATTGCCTTGCGCAGCTCGTCGCGGTGCGCCTGGCTGGCAGCGCGCAGCTGCTCGGAGTATTTGCGCATCTCGACGCGACGCTGCTCCGGGTCCAAGCTGCTCAGTTCGGGCGCGGCCGGCAGCTCGGGCATCTCGTAGCTGGGCATGTCGTAGCTAGGCATCTCCGGCATGGGCGGCATTTCCGGCATATCGTAGGCGACGGGAGCAGCCGGGAAGGCCGGTTGCTGGGCCTCGATGGCCTGGAACTGCTGCTCCATGAACTGGCGCTGGGCCTCCATCGCCTGCTCCATCGCGGCCTGCTGCTGCTCGAAGAAGGCACGCTGCTGCTCGGCGATCTGCTCCATTTGCTCCGGGGTCGGGGCGTAGAAGCCGTACGGCGCGATCGGGGCGAAAGTGGTCGCAGGCTGGGCCTCGGTGGCGAGAACGGCGGTACCGGCGCTGATCAGGGCAGCGGCGGCGATGATCTGGGAAAGGGTCTTCATGCTTAGGTCCTCAAGCTGGATTTGGTTGGAATTGGGTTTTTCTGGTCTCGGCCCGGGCGCCTTTCGGCGCCCGGAGCGGATGCCTTACTGGGCAGCCGGAGCCGCCTGGGCGACGGGGGCAACACCGTAGGCGTAGGGCGCGCCGTAGGCGTAGGGGGCGTAGCCATAGTAGGGGGCGTAGTAGTTGTGGCCATAGCCGCGGCCCCAACCCCGGGTGCTGGTGTTCATATTCATGTTGAAGTCACCGAACCCGTCGCCGAAGAAGTCGTCCATGAAGCTGCCGTAGCCCGGGCCGCCCCACCAGGCGGAAGCGGACGCGGAAGCGGCGATCAGGGCAGCGGCGGCAGAAATCTTGATGAGCTTGTTCATGGGTTGCATCTCCTCGAAAGTCGTTTGCTTATTGGGCGTTTAAGTGTTGTCGGCCGGCGTCGGCCTTCAATGGGGATAAGTATATTAGCGGATGCTTAATAAAGCAACAGTTTTTTCTTATAAATTTTACAGATGGGTTGGCAGGGGGGCTTGACGGGGCCTGGGACCAGTGCCATAAGGTAAAGAAGGAGGGGTTTCTAACGCTCAATGAGGTGTGGGAACTCGCAGCGGGTTCGCCTGGACCCTGCTGGAACACCCCGGGAGATCGCGATGATGATCAAACGCCTTTCGATGCTGGTAGGGCTGCTCGCCCTGCTCGTCCTGCCGTTACCGGGTTTGAGCGCGCCGGTTGCGCCCGCACCAGAAACCGCGCCCAGCGGAATCCCAAGCCCGCCGCCCTGCGATACCACGGTCGCCGACACCATTGCCGGCAATGGCTGCTGTAAGGGCCATAAGGGAGTGTGCGGTTGCCGCGCTGGCAGGATTGTCTGTTGTGACGGCAGTGCCAGCGATACCTGCTCCTGCCACCAGGAGTCCGAGCAGGGCCCCCGGATGTGATCTATCGCCGAGCCTACTTGCCGGTGGCCACCCAGACCTGATTCCAGTCGTCGGGGGGTGGCTCGGCGCGAAAGCGCTCCAGACGCTGCAGGAACGCGCGGCTCGGCCCGTCCTCGGGCAGCAACTCCAGACAGGCGCGAAATTCGCTCTCCGCCCCGTCCCAGTCTCGCTCCCGGTAGCGGGCCAGACCGGTCTCGAACTTTTGCGCCCCCTGGGTCGTGGAGGCGTCGACGTCGGCGCTGCGGCCGAGTAGCTCGAACACCCGTGCCGGCTCCCGCTTGCCGGCGACCTGCAGGCTGTCGACCTCGCGAAAGGCGAGTGCCGGGCCCGCCGCCTCGCGGGTGGCTTCACTGACCAGGATATGGGTGCCATAGAACTTGTTGGCCTGCTCCAGGCGCGAGGCCAGGTTCACCGTATCGCCGATTACCGTGTAGCCGCGGGCGGTCTCGGAGCCGATATTGCCCACCGTGACATCGCCGGTTGCGATGCCCATGCGGGCGTCCACCTCCGGCAGGCCGAAGCGCACCCCCAGCAGTTCCGGCAGGGAGGCGCGGAAGGCCTCCAGTCGCTGCCTCTGATCCAACGCGGCCTGGCAGCAGAGTTCGGCGTGACGGGATTCCTCCACGAACGGCGGGCCCCAGAACGCCATCACCGCATCGCCGATGTACTTGTCGATAATGCCGTCGCGCTGCCGGATCACCTCCGACATGAACGAGAAATACTGGTTGAGAAAGCGCACTGCGGTGTCCGGAGTCATGCTTTCGCAGGTGCCGGTAAAACCCGCCAGGTCAGAGAAGAACACGCTCATCACCCGCCGCTGGCCACCCTCCGCCGGCAGCCGGTTCTCCAGCAGGCCGTCGACGATGCGCGGGTCGATATATTTGCCGAAGGTCTCGGTGATGCGCTCCTTCTCGCGCAGCCCGGCGACCATCTGGTTGAAGGAGTGGGCCAGCACCGCCAGCTCGTCCGGGGTCTTGACGTGGACCTCCACCTCGAGGTCGCCCCGCTCCACCGCGCGGGTTCCGCCCAGCAGGCGCTTGACCGGCTCCACCACGGAGCGGGTCGCCAACCCGGCAAACAACAGACCCAGGGTCAGGGCGATGCCGGTGATGATCCAGTTCAGGCGCACTGCCCGCGCCTCTTCCGCCTGGGCCCGGGCAGCGGTGCCGTGGGTCAGCTCACGCAGCAGGTCCAGGGTCTTCTGGATCTCTGCATCTACCGCCGCTTTATCCCGCAACAGGGACTCACGCATGATGCGGATGGAGCGCAGATTGCCCTCCTTGGCCTCGATCTGGAACTGGCGGAAGCCGGCATGAAAGCGCTGGCGGGCGCTCTGCACTTCGGGCAGCTGACGCGTCAGCAGGGCCAGGGTCAGGCGCTCCTGGTCGCTCGCCGGGGCGCTGTCCGCCTCTGCCAGCAGCCGCAGCGAAGACTCCACGATCTGGTCTGCGTTCACCCCCCGGGCGTCGAAGTCGTCGCTCTCCCGGCCCATGAAATCCGGGTCCGGCTCGGCCGCCTTCATCTCCGCCAGTAGCCGCTCCATGTGCACCATTTGCTGGCGAATCAGGATCTCCACGCTGGCGAGCTGCTGTTCCAACGGCAGGTAGTGGTCCGACAGCGCGCTGACCTCGCGGTTGAGCTGACGGAAATTGAGCACCGACAGCCAAGTCACCGCCAACATCAACAACATTAGGGCAGCGGCAACGCCAAAGATCTTCAGGCTGATGGGACGACGCATAACAAGGCTCGCGGGCCGGATATGGGTTTGGCTCTAATTACAGACTAGGCGCAGAGCGCCGACGAGTCCAGCGGAAGCTTGCCCAGGGCGGCCGGGATGCCACCCGGTAGACGGGGGATTGGTGGAGCCGAGGAGGATCGAACTCCCGACCTTCGCATTGAGAAACTGAGGGTTTGGTCCTAAGGATATTTGAATTCGGCAAGCTAGCGTATCCGGCCCCGTGCAAACGTGTCTGATTTCCCCCTTTCTGGCCCGGATGTGACTCGGTTGCGTCACGTTTTGGTCACGCTGCCCGCGGGGAGGTTCCCCGTTTCGATCTTGACCCCTGATTCCTGGGTGGCCAGTTTGAGATCATAGGCGCTTTGCAGGCCCATCCAGAACTCGGGGCTGGTGCCGAAGTAACGGGCGAGCCGTAGCGCGGTATCCGGGGTGATGGAGCGGCGCTCGCGCACCAGTTCGGTGATGCGTGGCGGTGGCACCTTGAGTTCGATGGCCAGGGCGCTGGCGGATAGCCCCAGGGGCGCCAGGAACTTCTCGCGCAGGATCTCGCCGCGGTGGATGGGGCGCAGTCTGTTCATCCTTCGAAACCTCGGTGCTAGTTCACAATCTCGACCTCGTAGCGGTGGCCGTCTTCGCCGCGGTAGCATTGCGGCTGGGCGAGCCCTGCCTCGTCTTCAGGCAAGGCCTGCCACGCTACAATCGGATGAGGTGCGAAGCCTGTTGCCGCGCCGGATCGCTGGATGCAGTTCACGGAGAAGTATACGCGCCATGGCCATACCCGATTTTCAGACCCTGATGCTGCCGGTGCTGCGACTCGCGTCGGACGGGGCGGAGCACAAGTTCAGCCAGGCTGTCGAAACCCTAGCGGACGAATTCCAACTCACCGCGGATGAAAAGAACGAGCTGCTTCCGAGCGGCACTCAGGCGGTATTCAATAACCGGGTGGGGTGGGCTAGGTCATACCTGAAGCAAGCGGGCCTGCTGGCGTCTCCAAGACGCGGCTACTTCACCATCACCCAGGCTGGCCGCGACCTGCTGGCCACCGAGCCGCCGAAGATCAATCTGGCCCTGCTGGAGCAGTACCCCGAGTTCGTCGAGTTTCGCACCCGCAAGCGTGCCGACAACCAGACGAGCGAGCCCGCCGAGCCCGAGCAGCCCAGCGACGACACCCCCGAAGACGCTTTGGCCGCCGCTTATACCAAGTTGCGCAAGGCCCTGGAGGCGGAGATCCTGGCCGCGGTCAAGGATGCCTCCCCTTCCTTCTTCGAGCGCCTGGTGGTGGACCTGCTGGTCAAGATGGGCTATGGGGGCAACCGCCAGGACGCTGGCAAGGCCCTGGGCAAGAGCGGTGACGGCGGCATCGACGGCATTATCAACGAGGACCGCCTGGGCCTGGACGTGATCTACATCCAGGCCAAGCGCTGGGAAGGCACCGTCGGCCGGCCCGAGATCCAGAAGTTCGCCGGTGCCCTGCAGGGCCAGCGAGCCCGCAACGGGGTGTTCATCACCACCTCCGGCTTCAGCCGGGAGGCCCGCGAGTATGCGGCGATGATCGAATCCAAGCTGATCCTCATCGACGGCGACTACCTGGCCCGCCTGATGGCGGAGCACGGCGTAGGGGTATCCACCGTCGGGTTGTACCCGGTCAAGCGGCTGGATTCCGACTACTTCGACGCCTAGCCATGGACCGGGCGCTGCACAGCAACTTCGCCCCGCTGGCCGAGCACGACGAGCAGCTCGTGCGCCTGGGCATGCTGGCGGAGCGTTACTTCCCGGACGACCCCAATACCTGCCTACTCAAACTCCGCCAGTTCGCCGAGGTACTGGCCCAGTCCCTGGCGGCCCGCACCGGGTTGTGGACCGATCCCCAATAGACCCAGTACGACCTGCTGCGCCGCCTCGGCGGTCACGGCGTGCTGCCGCGGGAAGTCGCGCAACTGTTCGCCGAGTTGCGGCGGACGGGCAATGCTGCCAGTCATGCCCTGGCGGGGGACCACCGCAGTGCCCTGGCCGCGCTGAAGCTCGGCTGGCAACTCGGGCTCTGGTATTACCGTACCTTCAAGCAACCGGACTACCGCTCCGGGCCGTTCATCCCGCCTCGGGCGCCGCCCCAGGAGAGTGCGGAACTGAAGCAAGCGCTGGACCGCCTCAACCGGGTGCTGGAGGACTACCGCGCCCGCCAACGGGACACCGAGCAACGCCTGCGGGCGGCAGAGGCCAGGCTACGCGAGGCCGAGGACGAACAGGCCTTTTGGGAGCAGATGGCCAGCGAGGCCGATCAGGCCAAGGCTACCCTGGAGGCCCGCCTGGCAGCGCACCAGGCGGCCGCAGCTGCCCGCCCGGGGGGCGAGCTGGCGGGCCTGATCGCCGCCGCCAACGCGGCCCAGGTCCTGGAACTGGACGAGGTCGAGACCCGCAAGCTCATCGACCAACAGCTCCGCCAGGCCGGGTGGGAGGCCGACTCGGAACGCCTGCGCCACGGCCCGGGCGCCCGCCCAGCGAAGGGCCGTAACCGGGCCATCGCCGAATGGCCCACCGCCGAAGGCCCGGCAGATTACGTGCTGTTCACCGGACTGACGCCCCTGGCAGTGGTCGAGGCCAAGCGCAGGAACCTGGATGTCTCCGCCGCCTTGCAGCAGGCCAAGCGCTACAGCCGCGGGCTGGACCCGGCCCCCGAGTTGGCAAAGCCCAGCGGCCCCTGGGGCGGCTACCGGATTCCCTTCGCCTTCGCCAGCAATGGCCGCCCCTACCTGCGCCAGCTCGCCACCCGCAGCGGGGTCTGGTTCTGTGACCTGCGCCAGCCCGACAACCTCAGCCAGGCCCTGGACGGCTGGTACACTCCGGAAGGCCTCGCCGCCCGGCTCAAGCGCGACGACCAGGCCGCCCACCAGCGGCTGGCCGCCGAGCCCTTCGCCTACGGCTTCGCGCTGCGGCCCTACCAGCAGGCGGCCATCCAGGCCGCCAAAGGGGCCATTGCCGCCGGCCGCCGGGAGATGCTCCTGGCCATGGCCACCGGTACCGGCAAGACCAAGACCTGCAGCGCCCTGATCTACCGCCTGCTCAAGGCCCAGCGCTTCCGCCGGGTGCTGTTCCTGGTGGGCCGCTCCGCCCTTGGCGAGCAGGCTGCCAACGCCTTCAAAGACACCCGCATGGAGAGCCTGCAGACCTTCGCCGACATCTTCGGCATCAAGGAGTTGGATGAGCAGGCCCCGGTACGGACACCGCCGTTCACATCGCTACCGTGCAGGGCATGGTGCGGCGCACCCTGTACCCCGCCGAGGAGGCCGCGCCTCCCAGCGTGGATCAATACGATTGCCTGGTGGTGGACGAATGCCACCGGGGCTACCTGCTCGACCGCGAGCTGTCGGACACCGAACTGGGCTTTCGCGGCTTCGACGACTACATCTCCAAATATCGCCGGGTGCTGGAGCGCTTCGATGCGGTCAAGATCGGGCTCACCGCCACCCCGGCCCTGCACACCACAGAGATCTTCGGTGTCCCCATCTTCACCTACAGCTACCGGGAGGCGGTGATCGACGGCTGGCTCGTCGACCACCAGCCGCCGGTGCGGGCCGCCACGGAGCTGTCCAGCACCGGCATCGTCTGGGGCGCCGGGGAAGAGGTGGAGGTGTACGACGTACAGCGCAATCAACTAAATCTGTTCACCACCCCCGACGAGATCCGGCTGGAGGTGGAGGCCTTCAACCGGCGGGTGGTTACCGAATCCTTCAGCCGAGTGGTCTGCGAATACCTGGCCGGGGAGCTGGACCCCGCCTCGCGCCAAAAGACCCTGATCTTCTGCGCCAACGACGCCCACGCCGACCTGGTGGTGGACCTGCTCAAGCGCGCCTTTCGCGGCCGCTACGGCAGCATCGACGACGATGCGGTGCTCAAGATCACCGGCGCCGCCGACCAGCCCCTGCAACTCATCCGCCGCTACAAGAACGAGCGCAATCCCAATGTGGCGGTCACCGTCGACCTGCTCAGCACCGGCGCCGATGTGCCGGAGATCTGCAACCTGGTGTTTCTGCGCCGGGTCAACAGCCGCATCCTCTGGGAGCAGATGCTCGGCCGCGCCACCCGGCTGTGCGACGCCATCGGCAAAGACAGCTTCCGCATCTTCGATGCCGTACAGCTCTACCAGGCCCTGGAACGGTTCACCGAGATGAAGCCGGTGGTGAGCGACCTCAAGATCGGCTTCACCCAACTCGTCCGGGAGCTGGTGGAGCTGGCCGACGACCAGGCTCGCAACCTGGTGCGCGAGCAATTCATCGCCAAGTTGCAGCGCAAGCGGCACCACCTCGGTGATCAGGCGCGCCGCGACTTCGACGCCCTGGCCGGCATGGCGCCCGAGGCATTCATCCGCTCCCTGCGCACCATGCCCACCGCCCAAGTACCCGCCTGGTTCAGCCAACACCCCGGCCTGGGGGAACTGCTCGACCGGCCGCCCTCCATCCCCCGGGACCCCCTATTCATCTCTCACCATGAGGATCGGGTGCGCGGCGTCGAGCACGGCTACGGCCCAGCTACCAAGCCCGAGGACTACCTGCAAGCCTTTCGCGAATTCATCCACCGGAACGCCAATGACATCCCGGCGCTGACTACCGTGCTCACCCGCCCAAGGGAGCTGACCCGCAAACAGCTCCGCGAGCTGGCCCTGGAGCTGGACCGGGCCGGCTTCACCGAGGCGGGCCTGGCCACCGCTTGGCGGGAGATGACCAACCAGGATATCGCCGCCCGCATCATCGGCTATATCCGCCAGGACGCCATCGGCGACCCCTTGGTGCCCTACGATCAACGGGTGGACGCGGCCCTGCACCGCATCCTTGCTCAACGCCCCTGGAGCGGCCCCAAACGCCAATGGCTGCACAAGCTGGCGTCCCAGACCAAGACCAACCTGCTGGTGGACCGCGACGCCCTGGACGACCCCGACCTGGTGTTCAAGCGCGAAGGAGGCGGCTTCGCCCGGCTCGACCGCGTCTTCAATGGCCGCCTGGCCGAAGTGCTCGATGCCTTCAACGACGCCCTCTGGGAGCCGCCCGCGGCCTGAATGAAAGGGAAGTTCCGGTTAGCGCAGCCTTACCGGCGAATCAGAGTTGGGCAGA
This sequence comes from uncultured Chromatiales bacterium, assembly GCA_965365625.1. Classification (GTDB taxonomy): domain Bacteria; phylum Pseudomonadota; class Gammaproteobacteria; order Chromatiales; family Chromatiaceae; genus CAVWCW01. The sequence goes on from CBDUCL010000082.1 coordinate 10,278, forward strand.
ACACGGCTTGCCAGAATCGGCGGCAAGGCGCTAAAGTAAGGAATCCTTACCCGACAGGAGTTGCGGCCATGCTCGCCAAGATCACCGCCAAGAACCAACTCACCCTGCCCAAGAGCATCACCAACGCCCTGGGACCGGTGGAGTATTTCGAGGTCGAGGTGCGCAACGGGCAGGTCATCCTGACCCCCGTTCACATCCAGCGGGCCAATGCAGTGCGCGCCAAACTGGCGGAGTTGGACCTCAGCGAACAAGACCTGGCCGACGCCGTCGAATGGGCCCGCAAGGGCGCCAAGTCCGGCGGCGCCTAGCCGCTTGCCCCGGTTATGAACCCAGGCAATCCAACCCGGGTGGTCATCGACACCAACCTGGTGCTCTCCGCCCTGGTGTTCGGCGGCGGCACCCCGGCAGCGCTGCGCCAGGCCTGGCAGGCCGGCCGCTGCCGGCCCCTGGTGTCCAAAGAGACCGCCGCCGAGCTGATCCGAGTGCTCGCTTATCCCAAGTTCCGGCTTTTCCCCGCGGAACGAGAAGACCTGCTGGCCGACTACCTGCCCTATTGCACCAGCGTGCGAGTGCCCGCGAAGGTGAGCGGTGTGCCCGAGTGCCGCGATCCCTTCGGCCTGCCGTTTCTGCGTCTGGCCTTGGCCGGAAAAGCGGATTTCCTGGTCACCGGGGATGACGACCTGCTCAGCCTCGCCGCCCAATTTCCCTGCGCTATTGTTACCGCTGCCGATGTCCTGACCCGGCTGCCCGCGAAAGGACCCTGAACCCCCATGAGCCCCGACCGACCGCCTGATCCTCAGTCAGGGCGGGAGGAAAGCATTTGCCGCTCACCGGCTCGCTACCTCTGGGCTGTGCTGCTGGCGCGGCTATTCGAGACCTTCCCACTAGAATGCCCGCGCTGTGGTGGCGAAATGCGTTTGCTGGCATTCGTTACCGAGGGAGCAACCGTCCAGCGGATTCTGGC
>CBDUCL010000083.1:0-11186 GCA_965365625.1 uncultured Chromatiales bacterium
TTCCCCGTGACATGGGAGAAATTGACGCCCCCCTTCTCGATGAGCTGGCCATTGGTGAAGACATGGCTCAGCCCGCCGCCACCCCCGGGGCATCCGAGTTGACCAAGCCACCCCCCCAAACCAGCAATCGCTGGTATGCCGAGCAGGCGGCGCTGTTGCTCGACAGCTACCGCCACTGGACCGGACGCGAGCTGCTGACGCCCGCCGCCGACCCGGCCGAGACCGCGCGCCGGCTGTTCCTCGCCCCCTTCGTGGTGGTCGCCCACGGCCCCGATCCAGACCCCTGCTTCGACTATGGCAACGAAGCCGCCCTGAAGCTGTTCGAGCTCGATTGGGAGGCGTTTATTCAATTGCCGTCGCGGCAATCCGCCGAGCCCGCCAACCGCAAGGATCGGGCCGAGCTGCTGGCCCGGGTGCAGCGCGACGGTTACATCGACGACTACAGCGGGATCCGCATCAGCGCCCGCGGCCGGCGCTTCCGCATCGAGCGGGCGCTGGTGTGGAACCTGATCGACACCGATGGCCGACACCTCGGCCAGGCCGCCAGCTTCTCCGACTGGCAGTTCCTCTGAGCGCCATTCAGCACCGGTTCAGTGCCGAGCGCCAATAATGGGGCTAAGGTCGGGCCACGCCCTATCCGCCCGGCCGCTTCGAGACCGAATCGGAGGCATCACCATGAACCCAACCCTCATTCTGCTGGCCGCCGGGCTGTTGAGCATCGGCCTCGGCGCATCCCTCCCGCAAGCTGCCACTGCCGGGGAGCTGGGCGATCACCAGATCTACCCGAGCAGCCTGGTGAGTCTGTACTTCTACTACCCCGGGCGCCACCGACACCTCGAGCACTGTTGGCGTCCCCACGGATATCACTTCGGCCACCGCTCCTGGAATTGGCGCCACAACGATGGGGAGAACCGCGACTCTGATCGTGGGCACGGCAGCCGCAACCGGCATGAAGACTGTTGAGCCGGGCGTCTACCCTTTCACAGAAGCGGCGGTTGCACGTACTTGTGACGGCCCTCGCGGTAGTGAAGAAGCGGTTGCAACGACTCGCCGCTGGGACTCTATCCCAAGACGTTGCGGCCCCGTCCTACGCCACCGCCGTTGCGGAGCGGCCATCTGAGCCTTGAGTGGGGGCCACTCAACCCTGAGCGCCGGCCTTGAGCGCGGCCCGGATTCGACCCTTGGGCAACTTCGAGCGCTCGGCAAACTGGCGGATCAGGGCTTCTTCCTCACCGCCCTGCTCCAGCGCGAGCCTGACGTCCTCGGCGGCCAACCGGATCATGCGCTCCCGCCGCCGCTGCTGCAGACGTTGGCGGGCGGTCTTGCCCTCCTCCTTGCCCCTGGCTGGGGCCGGCGCGTTGAAAACCTGGGCCGGGTCCGCCCCGTCCAAAATCCGGCCGACCATCCAGGCAACCAGGTCCAGGGTCTCTGCCTCCACCTCGGCACCACTCGCGACCTCTTCCACGAAACCATGGAGCAGGGTGTGGGTCTCATCCGGATCCCCCTCGCGCACCCCCAACAATTGGGCCCGGGCCGAAAGCGCCAAGTGGTAGTCGGGATCGTATCGGTAGCTCTTCACGTATCTTCTCCTGACCGCTGGCCAAACGAACCGAGACGCCATCGAGGTTGTTCCGACCGTTCGAAGCCGGCAGCAGCCAGGGTAATACAGCCGGGCCCGGTGGAGAAGCGCTAGGCAATACAAGGGCGGACCGGCAGCGGGACATCGGTCGGCTTCGCGCACCGCGGCCGGTTTAAAACACGATCGAGAACTGAGCCGCAAAGCGGTCGACGTGACTATAGGACAATTCCTCTTCGTTCTCCGCCATGCCGGATCGGAAGCGGCCCCGCAGATACTCGAGGGTAAGCGCCGAGGTACGGTGCAGGCGCCAGGTTAGAGAGGGGCCGAACTGCAGTTCGGGCTCGTCCTCGACTTCGTCGCTGCCCTCGACCCGCAGCGACCACTCGAACACCTCGTCGACGAATCGGGTGAGTTCGAGATTCCAGGCGAAGGGTCGGTTGCGGTCGCCGTCGAGCTCGCGGAAATCACGCAGCGCCCCCAAAGCCTCCAAGGACACCTCCAACTCTTCGCCCGACCAGACCAAATAGCCGCTCGCGGCCCCCACACGGCGGCCATAGCGATCGCCCTGGTCCGACAGCAGGCGGCTGTCAGCATCGGCCAGGTCGGACTGGTAGCTCAGGCCCAACTGCAACCCCGAACGCGGCCAGACCTCCAGCGATGCAGCCCAGTCCCAGTCCCGTTCATCCCGGCTCGACTTGCGTGCGCTGCCGCGATAGGCGTTGAGTTTGAGGTCCAGGCTGTCCCGCGGCCCGAAGGCGAGCGTGAAAGCGTTGGCCCGGGTCTCTCCCAGCTCCAGGATCGGGCCGATAGCAAAGTGACTGATGTAGACTCCGAACGGGGTATAGAGCTTGCCGGCCTCCAGTTCCCAGGGCCCGGCCTCGAAACTCAGGAACGCCTCCTCGGTGAACAGCTTGCCGGTTTGGGTATCGTATTCGAGCACCAGCTCCGCCTTGGCGAAGTCCAGAGGTGCTGCCTCCAGCCCCAGCTGAAGATTCGCGCCGGATTCGGTAAAGCGCTCGTCGCCCAGTCCGTCCTCAAGCGCGAAGTCTTCGACCAAGCCTTCCAACTCAAGCAGAAAAGAGGCCGTGAGCCAGGGGGTGATCGGGTGCTTGAGGCCAGCTTCCCGACGCTCGGATTGGGTCACATAGAGGCGACCGCCGACCTCCTCGTCTTCGTCTCCAATGGGCCCGGTCCCGTCCTGGGAGGCGGCCTCATTCGAAACGTACTCCGGCTGCTCTTGGCCGGCAGGCGCTGCCTTCGCGTTCGAATCGTCCTGCCCGGCAGACCGGGCCATCCCGCAACTTAGGAGCAACAACGCCAGCAGGGATATCGGTCCCCGCCCTCGCCGGTTGCACGGGGCGACAAGGATCGCCGGAGCCGGAGCTTCCTGCTTGTTCACCGGCCGGTTTCGGCAGGCGGCGCATTCTTCGGTAAGGTGACCGTGAACCGGCTGCCGGTACCGGGCGCGCTTTCCACCACCAAGTCGCCGCCATGGGTGCGCGCCACCGCTCTCGCCAGACTCAGACCGAGGCCGAAGCCGGATTGGGACCGACTTTGGTCACAGCGGAAGAAGCGCTCGAAGATTTGCCCCTGATCGGACGACGGGATGCCGATTCCGTTGTCCCGCACCGCCACGGAAACCCTTCGTTCGTCAGCCGATAGCTCCACCGCTACATCCCCCTGCTCCGGCGTGTATTTCAGTGCATTGTGCACCAGATTGGCCAACATGCGTTGCAGGTACTTGCGATCGCCCCGCACCCTGCAGCCGGGCGCCAGGCTGGAGGAGAGGCGGATCTGCTTGTCCTCCGCCAGAGGGCCAAATAGTTCGCAGACATCTTTGACCGCAGCCGCCAGATCCACTTCGTCGCCTACCCGGCGACTGGCCCCCATCTCGGCCTCCGCCACATCCAACGTGGTATTGATCATCTCCAGAAGGCGATCACACTCCTCCAAGGTATCGGCGGCCGAAGCCTGGTACTCGTCCAGGGTTTTGGCATTGACCAGGGCCAGCTCGGAATGCGCCCGGATCCGCCCCAGCGGGCTGCGCAGGTCGTGGGCAATATTATCGGTCATCTCCCGCATGCCGGAAATCAGCGAACGGATGCGCTTGGTCATGCGGTTGAAGGTATCGGCCAGGCGTTCGATTTCCGCGCCCCGGTTGCCCCGCGAAACCCGGCTTTCCAGATCCCCTTCGGCCACCCGTTGGGCGGCGCGGCTTACCTCCTCGACCCCACTCAGGGCCCGGCGCGCGATACCCCACCCGACGAGCGCGCCCAGCACCGCCACCAGGGCAAACGTGAGTGCGAATAAGCGCAGGACAAAACGCATGAATTCGGCTCGCTCTTCCAGCGACTCACCGATCTGCATCCAGAGGCCGGGGCCGATCGGTGCGCTGATCACGCGGGTGCCGTCTTCGTCATCGCCGTCAAACAGTGTGGCGAAAACCGGCGCGCCCTCCCGGTCGATCCAGCCTTGCCGACTTGAGGCGGCGTCCAACCCGGGCCAATGGGCGGTATCCGAGCCAAAGAGTAGGCGACCATCCTCATCCAGGAGCCTGAGGAACAACTCATGGGGGTGATTGGAAGCGGCCTCCCGTTGAAGTTCCAGCTCGACCCGGGGCAGGCCCTCGCGTTCCAACAGGATACGAAACTCCTGTATGTCCTCGGCCAAGTCCTCGTCGACCTGCTCGCCCAGACTGTGGTCGATGAACAGGTACAGGGCGAGAAAGGCGGCGCCGAAACAAACGGCGAAACTCGCGCCGTACCAGAGTGCTAGGCGGGCGGCCAGGGTCTCAGGCATCGCTCTCATCTGGATTCCTGAGGATATAACCGAGCCCGCGAACGGTATGGATCAGACGGGCGTCGAAGCCCTTGTCCACCTTGTCGCGCAGGTGGCAGATGCGGGCTTCAACCAGGTTGGTGTTGGGATCGAAGTTGTAGTCCCAAACGCGCTCCATGATCATCGTCTTGGATACGATCCGGCCGGCATTGCGCATCAGGTATTCGAGCAGCGAGAACTCCTTGGGCTGGAGATAGATCTTTTTTCCGGCGCGCACCACGGTGCGGGCCAGCAGATCCAGAGACAGGTCATGCACCACCAGAGAGCTGGTTTCGGTGGTATTGCTAGCCCGCCGCAGCAGGGCCTGCACCCGGGCCAACAGTTCCGAGAAGGCAAACGGCTTTGTGAGGTAGTCGTCGCCCCCCTGCTGCAGGCCCTTGATGCGGTCATCCACCGAGCGCTTGGCGCTGAGGATAATCACCGGCAGGTCGATCTTGCGTCGCCGCAGGCTCTCGATCAGGGAAAGGCCGTCGAGCTTGGGCAGCATGATATCCACGATGGCGCCGTCGTAGCCGCCGGAAAGCGCTAGCTGCAGACCGTGCTGACCGTCGCTCGCGTGGTCGACCAGGAACCCCGCCTGCTGCATGCCCTTGACCACGAAAGCCGCGATCTTGGCATCGTCTTCTACTAGGAGTAACCGCATCCGACCGGCTCCTGCATGGCCCGGGCGGCGCGCACCGCTGCCGCCGGCCCCTTATCAGCGAATATAGCACCCAGACTAGACCCATGACCCGCGGCAAGATTGCCATTTGGTCATCTTGGCTTGGCGTGGCCTCATCTAACCACTTGGTCATATCCGGACAAGCGGGCGGTAAGTTTGGCTGCTTACCATTGAGTTGCCGGGGACAAAGGCCCTGGCGTGAAGAAACAAACCCGACTGCAACGAATGGAGACAGCCATCATGTCGAAAACCCGCTTGCCACCCTATCCCGTCCTCAGCGCCGCCTGCGCCTGTTGCCTGTTAGGCGCAGTCTCGAGTCTATCCGTGGCTAACGACATGGACGACGACGAAGACTCTGCTCCGAAGGCGGAATTATTCTGCGAGTTGGAGCACGACGGCCTGAGCTGCGAGACCGACACCCGGGCCACGCGCAATATTATCGCCGCCTTGGCGCAGCGGAAGTTCTGCACCTTGAACGCCGAGGCCGCCCGCTTCGGCTGCCTGAACGAAGCCGAGGACGACCGCTGGATCGCAGCCGGCAACTGTCTCAACGCCGATGACCCGGCTTGCTTCGGCGACGCAAATGACGATGCGGCGGAAAGCGAGGCCTTGTGCGACGAACAGTTCGACGCCCGGTTGGAGGTGTGCGCGGCCCTGGGTGAAGCCAAGTACGATCCCATGCCCGACCCCGCAGACTTCGTCCACCCGGCGGACATCGGAACCGGGGTAGCAGCCAACCCCTATCTGCCCCTGGTCCCGGGCAGTGCCTGGGTGTACGAAGGCGAGGAGGAAACGGTTACCGTCAGCGTCACCGGCGACATCAAGGAGATTCTCGGCGTGCCCTGCGCCGTAGTGCGCGATGTCGTGACGGAGGACGGCGAATTGGTGGAAGACACCTACGACTGGTTCGCCCAAGACCTGCAGGGCAATGTCTGGTACTTCGGCGAGATCGCCCGCAACTACGAGGACGGCGAACTGGTAGATTTAGAGGGTTCCTGGACCGCCGGGAAGGACGGCGCCAAGATCGGCATTGTAATGCCTACCGACCCGCAACCGGGCGCGGTCTACCGGCAGGAATTTCTGCTCGGCGAGGCGGAAGACATGGCCGAGGTACTCGAGCTGGACGGCAGCGCCGATACCCCGGCCGCCGCCTGCGACGGTGATTGCCTGGTCACCTTGGAATACACCGCGCTCGAACCGGACGCCGCGGAGCACAAATACTACGCGCCTGGCATCGGCATGATCATGGAGCTCGACCCGGAAACCGGCGAGCCCATTATCGAGCTGGTGGAATACACCCTGCCCTGAACCGGGCTAGTCCGGCGCAGCCGCCGATGCGCTCGGCGGCTGCAACCGGTCGAGAAACTTCACCTCCGGAAACAAGGACTCGTGCTCAGCGCCGACGAAACGCCGCCAGTCCTCCGATTCGGCGCGGACCCGCACCGAGGTAAACCAGCCCTCCTTGGTCACGCTACCCGCCAATCTCCCGCTGCCGATGGCCGCGATTACCGGGTCGTTGTCCATCAGAGCGATTCCCAAGCGTCCGTCAGCAATAACGTAGTTCACGGTCAGGTAATCTGGGTCCTCCGGATCCGGCGGCTGCCACTTCAGATTCAGATAGCGCCGTTCACCCAACAGGGAGCTATGGCCGGAGAACTGGGACAGCTCCAATTCGCCGTCATTGTCGATCGACAACATCACCAGCCGCAGCCCAGCGCCGTCTTCTTCCCTGCCGATATGGATATAGCCGTGGCCGCCGGACTCGCTCCAATACCAGGAGCCGATGAGCGCCGGGTCCAGGGACTCGGCGCCCGGATCGGTAAGGGGGTGCAGAGAATAGGGAATACAGCCGACTAGCAGGGCCGACAGCAGGAGCATAGTCAGATTGCGTAACGCGGGTAAAAACCAGGTCATGGGTGCTTCCTCTCGCCCCGGCCGCTAGTGCTCGGCTCGATCCGCTGGAGCCGTTCAGTCAGGGCAGGATCGCCAACGAATCGAACCAGGTCTTGGCTCCAAGCAGGGCCGGCACAGCGCACTCCGAGTGATCTCCGAATATCAGGGTTACCAATTCCACATCGGCGCCGGCGGCGTCGAACCAGTCCTGGGCCACGACGGAATTGGCATAGGGCACCTGATCATCGCCAAGACAATGGTAGAGGCGGGTCGGGGACACCGGGGTCCAGCGGTAGACGTCGTTGGTTTCCAGCGCACTGATCAAAGGGTGATACTCGCCGCTTAGCAGCACGGCCGCCAACCCCGGCTCGATGACCTCCAGGGGTACCGGCGGCAGCGCCCGGTTGATAGTCCCGCGGTCGTGCTCGCCGTCAAACAGTGGGACGATCGTATCCCCGTACTCCGGCGCCAACAGGTCGGTCGGGTCGTCCTCGAATCCGTAGATCTGATTGTAGCTAAGCAGCACATAGGGGAAATACATCGGATTCGGCACTTCGGCGCCGGACAAGGCCAAATCCAGCATAGTGCCCGACAGATCGTAGGGGCCCGCCATGGGCGCCGAGGCGCTAATGGCGAACTCGTCCCGGTGATGGGTTTCGATCTCGCGCTGGGCTGCCATGGTCGCGTAGCCGCCCTCCGAGTAGCCGACCAGGAAAACCTGACCATTAAGCGGGTATTCGCTGCCGAGGGCCAGGGACCGGGCGGCCCGGATCAGATCGATCACCGCCCAGGCCAGGGTCTTGGCGTGCACGAAGGGGTGCAGTCCAGCGCTGTCACCAAATCCCAGGTAATCCGGCACCAGGGTCAGATAGCCCTGGGATCCCATCAGATAGAGGGCAATATCGGCCCCGGTCGCCGCCGGATCGACGCTGGGGGCATTGTCCCGGCTGGCGATGGTTCCGTGCTGGACGCTCAGCACCGGGGCCCCCGAAGAAATGCCCAAGGGTGCGCCGACGACGCCCGAGGCCGGAACCAAGTTACCGAAGGCATCCAGGGTCCGATAGCCGACCCGGAACAGGGCGACATCGAAACGCAGGTCCCCTGCCGCGGCGGCGACCAAGCCGACCTCGGTCAGAATCTCCGCGGGCGTTCTCACCCCGAGCAGTTCGAACGACAGCACCTCTCCCCGGCCGGCGGGGCTGACAAATGGCGCCGCCTCGGCGAGTCGGAACACGCCGTCGCCGTCATGGGCAAGTCCCGCGCTGTAGAGTTCGCCGCGGAAACCGACCAGAGGGATGTCAACCGCCAACGCCGCGTCGACACTTGCCAACGCCGCCTCGGCCGCGAGGCTCGGCGGCGCTCGCGGGCTGATTTCGTCCAGCGCGAACACCAGCCCATCCCCCGTCACGGGATTCAGAGAAGCTCTATAGGTCTGCTGCTGAAAGGCGACCCAGGGCAAGTAAAGATCGAGCTCGTCGGAGAGAAGACTGACCGCTTGCGCGACGGATGCCAGCCAAGATACGGAGCAGAGTATCGCAAAAAGAAAAAGCTTCCAGGCGCTTCGCCTAATCATTGCCCGCCCACCTCGGTATCGATCATCGAATCGACGCCGTCCTCCCGTCATCGAAGAACGCCCAGGTTCAAGTTAACGCATCCGATAGCGTGCCGCCACCGAAAGCTGCCGCAAAGACCCCGACAACTCGGGATGTCCAGTCCGGTAAGGACTACCCTACGCAGCTGTTCAATGCAAAAGAGCCAACCCTGAACCTGCGAAAGGCAGGGTCATCGAAACTACGATTCGCGATCACAAGGCTAGTTCGCAAGCACCGTGACGATCGCAGGGTTGTGACGCTCCGCCAGAATAGCCGCTCCGGCCGCTCACCACCTCAGCAGCGGGCAGCTCGGGATGGAGTGGGCGCCCGAGTACCTTGAGAGACTGCATTGCCGCGATAGCAGACTCTGACTTTCGCGCTGGTTTGCGGTTGGAACCAGCCCCATGTTGCCGGTCGTGAGCTAGAGCTGACGCATCCATACCAAGCGGTGGGTCAGGGCACCGAGCGCGGTGCTGCTGGAGAACCACTACCTGCCCGGCGATCTGGAGGCGCGGCTATCCGCACTCATCGACTACTACAACCACGAACGCTACCACCAGAGCCTGGACAATCTGACGCCGGTCGATGTCTAATTCGGACGTCGCCAAGCCATCCTGGAACAACGGAGAAGGATCAACCGAGAATAGACTCGCGTTGCGGCGCTCGCTTCACCAGAAGTTGACCGCGTGACATTCAACCCAGATGGACTAGGCTCTCTGTTAAACTCAGCAACCTACTGTCCCAAAGGTTCTGACGACGTACAGGCACTAGACTAAACGCGCTCTGCGGGTCCGATAATCCACGAGAGGGGGGCTGAGCGTGCTAGCGTGCTATGGAATTGGGGCCGTCACACCTCAAAACCGAACCCCTATGAACAGCGTCGCCGTTAGCTTCTTTATCTATACCCTTTGCGTGCTCGGGTTCGGAATCTACACTGCCCGTTTCGTACGGCATTCCAGTGCCGATTTCTTCTTGGCGGGACGTGGGCTGGGCCCCTGGCTGGCCGGACTCTCCACCACGGCGTCGGCCGAAAGTGGTTGGGTGACTCTCGGGTTGGTGGGCACCGCCTTTCATCTGGGGGTGGGTGCCCTTTGGATAGTGCCTGGTACCCTGGCGGCCTTTTTGTTCAATTGGTACGTGATCGCCACGCGCCTGCGCAGACGCTCCGCGGAGGGAGGATTGATCACTCTAGCGGATGTGCTGGCTGACGGAGCAGAGCCGAGCGCGGCGAGGCTTATCCGCTGGCTCAGCATTCTGATCATGGTGGTCATGCTTTGCGCTTATGTGGCCGCCCAGCTCACCGCTGCAGCCAAGGCCTTCGAGTCGACCTTCCAGTGGAGCTATGCCACGGGGGTGGCCTTGGGGGCCGGGATGGTGGTCGTCTACACGACCCTGGGCGGTTTTCGGGCGGTGGCCTGGACAGACGTGCTCCAGGCCATCCTGATGGTCAGCGCCGTGACCATTCTGCCGATCGTGTTGATCGGACAGGTCGGGGGGCTCGACGCTGTCTGGACTCGACTGGACGCCATGGATCCCGACGGTGACCTCACTGATCCGTTCGGTGGCGCAGCCGGTTTGGCGCTCATCGGATTCTTCGCCCTCTGGCTGGGGATACCTCTGGGAAACATGGGCCAGCCCCATATCCTGGTGCGTTTCATGGCCACTCGGGACGAGACTGCTCTGCGCCGTGGCGCGATCATCTCCACCGGCTGGATGCTCTTGCTCTTCGTCGGCGCCGTGCTGCTGGGCGTTGCCGCCCGGGCCTATTACGGAGAGCTGGCCGATCCCGAGAAGGCCCTGCCCACCGCCGCGGTTGACCTGCTCCCGGGCTGGTTGGCGGGGATGATGATCGCGGCCGTGCTGGCGGCGGTCTGCTCCACCGCGGATTCCCAGCTGCTGGTGTGTGCCTCCAGCATCAGCCACGACTATTGGCACCGGATCCGCGGCAGGCTTCAGGACGAGCGTTCGGTGCTGCTGACCCATCGCCTCACGGTACTCGGCATCGGTGTACTCGCCGCCATGATCGCCTTGACCGAGTCCCGTCTCGTGTTCCGCTTCGTACTCTACGCCTGGGCGGGTCTCGGCGCGGCCTTCGGGCCGGCTCTTATCCTGGGCCTTCTCTGGAAGCGCACGACCGGCTGGGGCCTGGCCGCGGGGATGGCGACGGGTTTCCTCACCGTCGTGCTCTGGGTGGAAATCCCCGCGCTCGACGCACTGGTTTACGAGCTGGTGCCGGCCTTTGCCGCGGCCATGTTGAGCATTGTGGTGGTCAGCCTCTGGACGGCGCCACCACCGGGAAACGCTGACTCTAGTGTACTGCGTCGCAATTAATAGCCCTTTCAGCGAGTCGCTGAGCGGCTAGGAGCCAGGCGTGCCCTCGCCGGGGCAGCCATTCTGCCTCAAGAGGGCGCGACACCTCGACCATGGAGGCGGCGGAGAGGCGCTCGCGCTCGGCGGCCAGTTTCAGCAGAAAATGGCAGGGGACGCACCACGGAATCCCACTGTTCGATCCGAAGATCCCGATGACCGCAGTCAGCATGCTGCCGCCGCTGGCGGCCCGCCGACTAGACGCTCCGGGTGGGCTGGACGGGCCAGAGTGCCCCTGAGAGTCCCTTGTGCCGCG
>CBDUCL010000084.1:0-11168 GCA_965365625.1 uncultured Chromatiales bacterium
GAGGCCGCCGGGAATGAAGGAAAGGGCCCCAGCGAGCAGGCTCAGGGCATAGATACCCAGGGCCAGCGGTAGTGAGGCGGGCAGATCAAGGTAATGCAGCAGCAGGTAGAAACCCAGGCCCTCGGCCCCCCAGGCGAGCAGCCCGATCCCGAGCCCGGCCCAGAGAACCGGCCCCCGCAGCAGTCGGGCCGAAGCCCGAAGCAGGTCCAGCCCGTGCCGCAGCAGGGTCTGGGTGCGCCCCGGCCGCAGGCGACCGGCGCCGAGAGCCAGGGCCCGTTGCAGCCCAGGGTGCTGCGCCAGTGGCAGCAGTAGCAGGATCAGCGCCGCCGCCAGCGCCAGCAGCCAGCGCCCCTGGGGGAAGATCAGGGCGCCGGCCAGGGCCAGCAGCAGTATGGCTACCAGGTCCAGCAGGCGCTCCGAGAACAGGGCCGCCAGGCTTTGGGCATAGCCCACCCCCCGCTGCTTGAGATACAAGGAACGCACCGCCTCGCCGGCCTTGCCGGGGGTGATGGTAAAGGCGAAACCGCCGAGGTAGCAGAGCAGGCTGGGCCGGGTCGGAATCCGGTGCCCGAATCGACGTAGGTAGCCCTGCCAGCGCAGGAAGCGCAGCGCGTAGCCGAGCGCGGACAGCCCTAGGAGCAGGGCCCAGTCCGCCGCGTCGAGGCGTTGGGCGGCTGCCTCCACCGACCGCAGGTCGGCCAGCACGGCGGGTACGCCATACAGAAGTAGCGTAATGAGGATCGACCAGAGGAGGAGCCGGACGAGCCGGTGGCGGGGATCCATGCGTGGAGTTTTGCTGCCTCGGCAAAGGGTTCCAATCTAATCGGCACCCCCGGCTTGGTCAAGCGGAGGGCCTCGCTCCCAATCTGCGGAGCCTGTAGGCACCCCCAAACATGCTATTCTTGCGCCCTCCACACATTGGCCGCGCGCACAAGATCTTCAATGAGCGTCCTTTCTTTCCCGCCCGCCTCCGGCCGGCTGGGCTTTATCCTGGCCGCCCTGGCCCTATGCCTGCTTTGGCTGGTTTGGATGCAGGGGCTGATGGTTACCCCGGTATGGGACGAGACCAATTTTCTCACCAATCTGCGGGGACTCGGTTCCTGGGGCGAGCTGGTGCGGGCGGCCTGGATCGAGCTGCCCATCGTGCGCCCGATTCCGCTGACCGTCTACGGCAGCCTGCTGCGCTGGTTCCCGGAGATCGAGGGCTGGGCCCTGTTGCGCGGGCTCAACCAGCTGGTGCTGCTGGGCGCCTTTGGCCTGTTGCTCGGCTATGTGCGCCGCATGCGGGGGGAAGCTCCGAGCCGGGACTTGCTGTTTCTGGCCTTGTTCCTGTTTTCCGCCGGTGCGGTGTTGACCGGCAGCTGGTTTGCGCAGATGTTCGATGCCTGGGCCCTGCTGCTGCTGGCGGCCGGACTGTGGCTGCTCTCGCGGCATGCCCCTTGGGCGGCGGCGGTCGCTTTCGCCCTGGGCTTTCTGTGCAAAGAGGTGGCGGCCCTGATCTTCCCGTTCCTGTTGTTTCTCTACCTGTTCCGGATCCACCCGCGCCGGGAACTGCTGCGTGCCGGGGGCCTGGCTGCCGCTGCCTTTCTGGTCTATCTGTTGGTGCGCTCCAGTCGCATGCCGCTAGGCTCCGCGGAGGATATTCATCGCTTCGAGTGGCAGATCCTGCCCCAGCAGCTGCTCGCCTTTGCCGATCTGTTGCCGTTTCAGATTCACCAAGTGCCGTCGCTGCTCGGGGTGGCCATTCTGGTGGCGGTGCTGGTCGCCGCCCGCCGCCTTGCGGCGGTGGTCGGGGCCCTGATTCTGATGGCCGCCTGTGGGGTAATCTATCTCGGAATGTTGCACCAGGGGCCGGTCGGGCTGATCAACGCGGTTTCGGTGTTTCAGCCCCGCCTGTTCCTGGTGCCGTCGGTCCTGCTGGCCCTGGTGCTGATGCTGACGGCGCGCATGGCTTGGTTGCCCCTGCTGCTGTTGTTGCCGGCGACCCTGTTCGGGGCCTGGCAGCAGCATGAGCGCTACCAGGAGTTTCAGGCCGTCTACGCCGAGATGCTCGACCGCAGCCGCGAACTGGGTCGGCCGCTGCGGGTCTGGATTCCGGCCGGCGGTGGTATCCAGGCCAATCGTTGGCGCGACGCCGACGGGGCGGAGTACGCGACCGACGACTTTCCGGACCCGGACCTGCGCCTGGAGGCCAAGAGCGGGCGGTTGCTGCCGCCCTGAGGCCACGGCTTCTCATCCTGGGAGCGCTACTTTACTATATGCGGGTTTGTCCGCTCCCGCGGCCGGTCCCTGACCCGGCCCCTCCGTCTGCCGCCATTCGGCGCCGGCGTTGACCGGGCTGCGGCGCCAGGTTTCCACAGGCAGGCCAGCAATGACCCTGAACTACGACTTTAAGCTTGACCCCGACGTGGTCAACAACTCCCATACCCAGTTGATCCGGCGCATCCCCCGAGGCTCGCGGGTCCTGGAGCTGGGTTGCGCCACTGGATATATGTCGGAGTACCTGCGCGATGAGTTGGACTGCACCGTGGTCGGGGTGGAGTACGATCCCGAGGCGGCGGCCCAGGCAGAGGCCCGTTGCGACCGGGTAATCGTTGCCGATCTCGAGTCCCCGAACTGGGATCAGCCCCTGGACGGCGAGCGTTTCGATGTGGTCACCTGCGCTGATGTGATCGAACACCTGCGCGACCCTTTGGCGCTGCTCAAGGCGTTGCCGGAACACCTGGAGCCGGAAGGCCGGCTGCTGGCCTCGATTCCCAACAGCGCCCATGCCTCGATTCGCCTGCAGCTCCTGGAGGGGCGGCTGACCTATCAGGACACCGGTATTCTCGATCGCACCCATCTGCACTTTTATACCCAGGACTCGGTGCGCAGCCTGTTCGCCGCCGCCGGCTACCGGGTCGACGAGCTGAGCTACACCTTCCAGGACCTGGCCGATTCGGTGATCCGGGAGCGCCTGGAGCGCCTGGGGCTGGAGCCCAGTGAGCTGACTTTCAACCTGCTGCATGCGCCGGACGCGGCCGCTTTTCAGTTTATCGTCAGTGCCCGCGCGCCGGCGGTGGACCAACCCCAGGGGGAGATTCCGGAGATCAGCGATGATCCCATGAACGATTCCCTGGAAGTTCATCGTAATCTGCTGCGGCAACTACAGGAGAGTCAGGAGGTGGCGATCACCCGCGGCACCATGATCGAAGAGCGGGATCAGTCGCTGGCCCAGCAGCACCAGGCGCTGCAGGAGAAAGATCGCATCCTGACCGAGCGCACCCGGCTCCTCGAACACCAGCGTGAGCTGGTCGCGGCCCGTGACCAGGAGCTGGAGCGGCGCCAAGCGTTGCTGGCCGAAAGGAACAGCCAACTGGCGGAGCAAAAGAAGGCCCTGGAGGCCCAGCGCCAGCAGTTGGAGGCGAGCCGCGCCAAGGGCGTTGGGCTGGAACGAGCCTTGGAGCGAATCAATCGGGAGCATGCCCGGGTGCGGGCCGATTTGGCCGCCCATAGCCGCAGTCTGCAGCAGGTACTCAACAGCACCGGCTGGCGCCTGTGGCGCAAGCTCACCATCCCGGTGCGCGCCTGGCGCCGGTTCAAGCCCTACCTGAGCTTTGTGTTGCGCAATCCGGGGCATGCCTGGGGCATGGGGCGCACCGCCTGGTTTGTCTGGCGTTCCGGCGGCACGGCGGCGCTGCGCCGCCGCCTGAGCGCCGCCGACCGCCACGCCGCCCATGCCGGCAGTCCCGACTACCGGGCCTGGATTCAACGCTACGAGCGTTACAGCGCCGAGCAGATCGCCGACATGCGGACCGGGGTGGAAGCGCTTAAGCATCCACCCCGCATCAGCATCGTGATGCCGGTTTACAATGCGCCGGAGCGCTGGCTGCGCGAGGCGCTGGATTCGGTGCTGGCCCAACTCTACCCTTACTGGGAGCTGTGCATCGCCGACGACCACTCCAGCCAGCTCCGGGTGCGGGAGGTGCTGGAGGAATACCGGCAGCGCGACCGCCGTATCAAGCTGTGTTTTCGGGAGCTCAACGGCCATATCTCGGCCGCCTCCAACAGCGCACTGGAACTGGCCAGCGGAGAGTTCGTGGCCTTTATGGATCAGGACGACCTGCTCTCCGAGTATGCCCTCTACCATGTGGTTCAAGCCATTCAGGAATGCCCGGAGGCGGGCCTGATCTACTCCGACGAGGACAAGATCGACGCCAAGGGCGAGCGCTACGCCCACTACTTCAAGCCCGACTTCAATCCGGATCTGATGCTCTCCCACAACATGATCTGTCACCTCGGGGTCTATCGCCGCGCGCTGGTGCAGGAACTCGGCGGCTTTCGCGAGGGCTTCGAGGGAGCCCAGGACTATGACCTGGCGCTGCGGGTGATCGCCCGTCTCAAACCCGAGCAGATCCGGCATGTTCCCCACATCCTGTACCACTGGCGGGCGATTCCCCAGAGCACCGCTTCCGGTGCCGAGGCCAAGCCCTACGCCATCGAGGCGGCCATCAAGGCGGTTGGGGAGTACCTGGAGACGCGTGGCGTCAGCGGGGCCGAGGTGAGCGAGTCGCCGCGCATCGAGGGCATGCTGCGGGTGCGCTATCCGCTGCCCGAGCCGCCGCCGCTGGTGAGCATGATCATGCCAACCCGCAATGGCCTGGAATTGATTCGGCGCTGCATCGAGAGCGTGCGCGAGCATACCAAATACCCGAGTTACGAGATTCTGGTGGTGGACAACAACAGCGACGATGCGGCCACCATAGCGTATCTGGAGACCGAAGCGGCGGCCGGCCGTATCCGGCTGGTCAAGTACCCCCATCCGTTCAATTTCTCGGCCATCAACAACTACGCGGTGCAATACGCCAAGGGCCAGCTCCTGGCCTTTATGAACAACGATCTGGAGGTAATCGACGGCGGCTGGCTGGACGAGATGGTGAGCCAGGCGGTGCGCCCGGAGATCGGCGCCGTGGGGGCCTGTCTGTGGTATCCCGACGACCGCCTGCAGCACGGCGGCGTAGTGCTCGGCCTGGGGGGGGTGGCCGGTCACGCGATGAAGATGATGCCGCGCGGCGCCAAGGGCTACAACGCCCGTGCGGTGCTGGTGCAAAACTACTCCGCGGTCACTGCCGCCTGCCTGCTGGTGCGGCGCCGGGTGTTCGACGAGGTCGAGGGGTTCGACGAAAAGAACCTGCCGGTGGCCTTCAACGACGTGGATTTCTGCCTGCGTATACGCGAACGGGGCTACCGCAACCTTTGGACCCCGTACGCGGAGTTGTATCACCATGAGTCGGCCTCACGCGGCCCGGAGGATACCCCGGAGAAGCAGCGCCGATTCAAAAAGGAGATCGACTACATGCGTCGAAGCTGGGGCCCTGCGCTGGAGCACGACCCAGCCTACAACCCCAATCTTACCGATCGCTCGGAGAACTTCGCCCTGCGCTGAGACCTGGGCCGAGCCCTGGATGGGGAGCAGGCGCGGGCGCTCGTCTTGGCCTAGCTCACGTCCTCTTGCTATATTCGAATGTTTTGGATCTCTGCGGTAGGCGAATCATGAGCATCTACAGGATTACGGCGGTCGATATTCGCCAGCCCGAGCGCGCCAAGGTCGAACGCTTTCACATCGATGCCCCAGTGGTCGGGGCGAGCGCCGACCACTTCGCCCTGGCCGTACGGGGTTGGGCCCTGGCCCCGGCGGGCCAGCGCCTGAAAACGCTGCAGGTCCTGGTCAACGGCCGGCCGGTGGCGAGCACGCCGGTCGATCAGTTACGGGAGGACGTGGAACGTGCCTTCGGCCGGGCCGATGCCCGCAGCAGCGGCTTCGCCCTCAATGTCGGCCTGGTCGGACTGCTGGAGGGGCAGGCGCTGGTGCTGGCCGCGGAGTGCGCGGATGGGGAATTGGTGCCCCTGGCCAATATTCGCTGCGAGCGCGAACGACCCTGGGCCAATGAGGAGGGGCGCATCACCCCGATCCTGGTGGTAACTCAGGGCCGTACCGGCAGCACCTGGCTGATGCGCCTGCTGTCGCGGCATCCCGAGGTCGTCACCCGCGACGCCTTTCCCTACGAGGACCGCCCGGCTCAATACTGGGCCAACCTGTTCAAGGTGCTTTCGGACCCCGCCGACCTCGCCAATTCCGCCGATTCCTCCAGCTTTTTCGACCAATATTCCTGGGTCGGCAAGAACCCCTTCTTCAATCCCGAAGACTCGCAGTTGGCAGCCTGCCTCGGCCACGATCATGTGCTGGGGTTGGCGCGCTTCTGCCGCCACAGCATCGAGCGCTTCTACCATTGTCTGGGGGCTTCCCAAGGCAAGCCCGAGGCCCGCTTTCTGGTCGAAAAGACGGTCGGCGAACCGGGGGCGGCACGGGTGCTGCGGGACCTGTTTCCAGCCACCCGGAGGGTGTTTCTGGTGCGCGACCCCCGCGACATGCTCAGCTCCATCTACTCGTACAATGCCAAGCGCGGTTTTGCGGATTTCGGCGTCCAGTCGGCGAGCAGCGAAGAGGAATATGTGCGCTGGCTGGCGCAGGGTACCAGCAATCTGGCCACCTATTGGGAGCGCAGCCGCGGCGAGGCGTGCCTGGTGCGCTACGAGGACCTGATCCTGCAGCCCGAGGCCACCCTGGGACGGGTGTTCGAATACCTGGGGGCCGCGGCGGATACGGCCACGCTGAGGGCTACCCTGGGCGCCGCCCAGGAGCCGGATGCGGCGTTGTCCGGGCACCGTACCAGCAAAGACCCCAAGGCCTCCATCGGCCGCTGGCGCCGGGATCTGCCCAAGCCGCTGCGGAAGCTCGCCGAGCAGGCGTTTGCCGAGATCCTGGAGAAGTTCGACTACCGTTAGGGAGACCGCTGTTTTCGGCCTTTGCTCAGCGCGAGTCGCCCTCGGTCCGCTTGCGCATCAACCTGGAGAGCAGGACCTTGGCGCTCCAGGGCGAAATGCCGGAAACCAGCAAGTAGCGGGCCAGAAACCGCTTCAGCCCGTAATGGCGGATGATCGCCAGGTCCTGGGGGTAACGGAACAGGTGTCGGAAGTTGCGGGCGCGACCGAGCGGGCTGATCGGCAGCCACAGGAAGCGCAGATCGGCGACGTCGATCAGCATCAGCTCGCCCTCCGGGTGGCGCAGGATATTGCCCAGGTGCAGGGAGCGGAAATAGATCCCTTTGTGATGCAGCCGGGCGACGAACTCCGCCAGTTCGCCGAGAATGGTACGGCCGTTGCCGGCAGTCTGCAGGTACTGGCGCAGAGGGCTGCCGTTGAGCAGGGGGTAGACCACCAGGTCGCGCTCGATGGCCGGGCAGCGGTAGACCGCCTCCACCTGCACCGTAGGCACCCCGTAGCGCCGCAGGCGCTCGGCATTGCGCTGAAAGCGCCGGGCATAGGGATAGAGGCTGTTCATGCTCAGGCGCCGCTTGCGCCGAAACAGCTTGATGATGCGGCCCTCCGGCGTCAGCAGGACCTTGGGCCCGTAGCGGTCCTTCTCCAACTCCTGGGCCCCGGCGCTCAGCCGTTCGTAGTCCTCTCGCTCCAGGCGTTTCATCCGCTACCCCGGCAAAATCCCAATCTTAGCAGGTGCGGGCGCGGGGAGGTCAGCCGGGCAGGGTGGGGAAGCCGGCGCGTGAGCCCATGTCATGGGAGTCGCGGCGGAACGTGGACGGGCTTTGCATGTAGATCGTGAGCAGCCGGGCGAGGGATTCAAGGGCATCCCAGTGGATGCGCTCCCAGCCGTGGGAGGCATCGATGCCGAAGGTGAGCAGGGCGGTGCGCAGGTCGTTGCCGGCCTCCACCGCCGCTGCGCTGTCGGAGCGGTAGTAGCGGAATACGTCGCGCTGGTGGCGGATGCCGAACTCCTGACACAGCTGGATCAGGCGGTGGGTGAGGTGGAAGTCGAATGGGCCGGTCATGTCCGCCATGGCGATGGTGACTCCGAACTCGCTAGAATTCTGACCCGGGGCGGTGACCCCGTTGTCGATTGTGATCATCTCCGCCACGTCCTGGTGCAGGGCCGCGGACGCCCCGACGCCCACCTCCTCGGAAATGGTGAACAGGGCATGGCAGTCCACCGGCAGGCTGGCGCCAGCGGTCTTGATCGCCTGGATCGCGCCCAGGAGCACCGCCGCCCCGGCCTTGTCGTCAAGGTGGCGGGAGTTGATGTAGCCGTTG
Source organism: uncultured Chromatiales bacterium (assembly GCA_965365625.1). Classification (GTDB taxonomy): domain Bacteria; phylum Pseudomonadota; class Gammaproteobacteria; order Chromatiales; family Chromatiaceae; genus CAVWCW01. The sequence continues at coordinate 8,146 of CBDUCL010000084.1, forward strand.
GGCTCGATCTCGGGGCGGGGGTCGACGGAGACGAAGTCCCCCACGTGAATCCCTAGGTGCAGCAGGTCCTTCAGGCTGTACGTGCGTTCGTCCACCCGCAACTCCACGTACTCCCAGCCGCTTGGCTGTTTGTCGTTCTCCGGCCCGAAGGCGTGACCGGAGGCCTTGAGCGGCAGTATGGTGCCCCGGTATTGTCCGTTGTCGGTGTAGATGGTGACCCTGGCCCCCTCGGCGAAGCGGGCGTTCCAGTGCCCGACCGGGATCAGTTCCAGGCGGCCGTTGGGCTTCAGCGCCCGCACCATCGCCCCCAGGGTGTCGATATGGGCGACGATGGCCCGGTCCGGCGAGTCCACTTCGCCCGCCAGATTGGCCCGAATCGCGCCGCGGCGGGTGATTTCGTAGGGGACCTCCAGGCGATCCAGCTCGTCGCACACCAAGTGCACCGCCCGGTCGGTGTAACCGCTGGGGCTCGGGGTGCGAAGCAGGCGCAGCAGTTGATTCAGGACATACGACTGGTCGATCGGCAACGGCTTCAAGTTCAGGCCTCCCGCGCGGCGGTCTGGGGGAACAGCAGGTCGATGAAGCGCTCGGCGGTGGGCTGGGGTTCGTGATTCGCCAGCCCGGGGCGCTCGTTGGCCTCGATAATAACGTATTCCGGTTGGTCAGCGGCAGGTACGATCAGGTCTAGCCCGGTGACCGGGATCTCCAGCGCCCGGGCTGCCCTCTCGGCGGCGCGTCTGAGTTCCGGGTGGAGATCGGCGGTGACGTCGTGCAGGGTACCTCCGGTATGCAGGTTGGCGGTCTTGCGCACCCGCAGCTTGACCCCTTCGGGCAGGATGCTATGCATCTCGTAGCCGGCCTCAGTCACGCAGCGTTCGGTCTCGCCGTCCATGGGAATGCGGCTCTCACCGCCGGTGGCGGCGGCGCGGCGCCGGCTCAGTTTGTCGATCAGCTGGGCCACGGTGTGCTTGCCGTTGCCGACGATCACCGGCGGGCGGCGGATCGCCGCTGCTACGGTTTCGAAGTCGATACAGATGATACGCAGGTCTTCGCCGGCGATGTATTCCTCCAGCAGCACCCGTTCGGACACCCTGCGCGCCCTTTCCAGGGCCTTGCGCAGGTCCTCCACTTGGCGGATATCGACGCTGATGCCCTCGCCCTGTTCGCCGCGGGCGGGTTTAACCACTAGCGCACCGTAGCGCTCGAGGAAGGCCGCGGCCTGCTGCTCGGAGTCGACCTGGGTCTGGGCCGGCACCCGCAGCCCTACCGCCGCCAGCACCCGGTGCGTCACCGCTTTGTCGTCGCAGCGGCTCATGGCCACAGCGCTGGTCAGCTCGCTCAGGGACTCCCGGCATACCACCGAGCGGCCACCGAAGCTCAGGGCGAAAAAGGCCGCCTCCGAGTCCAGCACTTCGACCCCGATGCCTCGGCGACGCGCCTCGTTGATGATGATGCGGGCGTAGGGGTTGAGCTGCTCCTCCGGCCCCGCGCCGATGAAAAGGGGCTCGTTGTAGGGGTTCTTGCACTTGAGGGCGAAAACCTGCACCCGCTCGAAGCCGAGCTTGCGGTAGAGGCCAATGGCCTGCCGGTTGTCGTGCATCACCGAAAGGTCGAGAAAGGAGCGTCCGCGCGCCTGGTAGTGCTCGATCAGTTGGCGTAGCAGGGCCTCCCCTATACCCGGGTACTGGGCCACCGGGTCCACTGCCAGGGCCCACAGGCTGCAGCCGTTTTGGGGGTCGTTGAAGGCCTCCCGGTGATCGACCCCGGTCGCCGCGCCTAGGATGCGGCCGTCCGCCTTGTCCTCCGCCACCAGGTAGGTCAGCACCCGCGAGGCCCGCTGGCCCCACACGAACTCCGGCTCCGGCGGCACCATGTGGCGGCGCAGATACAGGTCGTGGATCGCGGTGGCGTCCTCGCGCCGGTTGAGCAGCCGCACGCTGAACCCCACCGGCCGGCGTCCCGGCTGATAACGCTCCAGCCAGAGGCGGAAGGTGTGGGAGGGGTCGAGGAACAGTTCCTGCGGCGCCAGCGACAGAATTACGTGCGGTTCGTCCAGGTACAGGGCGATGTCGCGCTTGCCCGGTCGCTCCTCGCGCAGGCAGTCGGCCAGGTGCTGCAGATCGTCGAAGGTCTGGCCGAACAGCAGGCGGCCCCAGCCGCAGTCGACGGCGGCGTTCTGGCGCACCTTCGGGGGGTTGCCCCGATGGTCGAGGTGGGGGTTGCGACCGCTGGCGGAGCGGCTGCGTTCCAGGCGGTGGCGGACTCTGCTCTTGCTTGGCATCGGAAGCTCCTCCGGGTCAGAGCCCGTGGGATTGCAGCCAGTACTCCAGCAGGGTCAGCTGCCAGAGCTTGGAACCGCGCAGCGGGGTGATGTGGTCGCTCGGGGCGGCCAGCAGTTGCTGCACGTACTCGGGTTGGAACAGCTCGCGCTCGCGCGCCGCCGGGCGCTCGAGGATGGCGCGCACGAAGTCCAGGTACTCGCCCTGGATGTATTTCAGGGCCGGCACCGGGAAATAGCCCTTGGGGCGGTCGATGACGGCAGCCGGGATCACCTTTCGCGCCGCTTCCTTGAGCACGTACTTGCCGCCGCCCCCGACCTTGTGCTCGGCTGGGATGCGTGCGGCCAGTTCCACCAGTTCGTGGTCGAGGAAGGGCACCCGGGCCTCCAGGCCCCAAGCCATGGTCATGTTGTCGACCCGCTTCACCGGGTCGTCCACCAGCATGATATTGGTGTCCAGTCGCAGCGCCTTGTCCACCGCCCGCTCCGCCCCGGGGTGGGCGAAGTGGGCGCGCACGAACTCCCGGCTGTGGTCGGCGCCGACAAAGCGCGGGTGCACGCAGCCGGCGTATTCGGCCTGGTCGCGGTCGAAGAACACCCGGGCATAATCGTCCAGCGGCTGGTCGCTGTCGAGCATGGGCGGGTACCAGTGATAACCGGCGAACACCTCATCCGCCCCCTGGCCGCTTTGGACCACCTTGACGTGCTTGGAAACCTGCTCCGAAAGCAGGTAGAAGCCGATCAC
>CBDUCL010000085.1:0-11131 GCA_965365625.1 uncultured Chromatiales bacterium
GGTCCTGGACCCCGGTGCGTTCGGCCAGTGCAAGCAGGGCCAACACCAACAGCACCAACAGCACCAACAGCACCAACAGCAGGAAGAGTACCAGAGCGATGTCGATGCGCAAGGTCTTCAGCTGGCGGCCGAGCCGGGACTTACCCGCCGCTTCCGACTCCTCGCGCCACTCGTCGCTCAGGGTATCGCGGCGCGCGATCCCAAACAGTAGATTGGTCCCCAGGTAAAGGAACAGCACCAGGCCGGCTATGAAAAGAAGCAGTTCCCCCACTCAGGCGCCCTCCAGCGGCGGCTCGGGCTCCAGACCCGTGTCCACGCCGTCGACCGCATAGCCCGAACGACGCAGCTGCTTCAAGACCCGGTCGCTGCCAGCGGTCTGCCCACGCACCCCCAGCACTCGGCCTGACCAATTGCCGGGGCGCGTTCTGAGATCGGCAGAATTCTCTTGAGCTGCCACAATTGTTGATACCCGTTCGCTCAGGCAATCAGAAGCCTTGATTTGGAGCCTCCCGAACCACCCGCGCCCGCGAGCTTCGGAGCGGGCAGAATCGCCCCCGGGACCCGGCCGGTACCGGCTGGTCTCGGCCCTGTTCCTGCGCCTGCTGGCCCTGATTTACCTGGCCGCCTTTGCCTCCCTCGGGCTGCAGATCAGCGGTCTGGCTGGGCCGGAGGGGATTCTGCCCCTGGAGCAGCACCTGGACTTCGTGCAGCAGCGTTTCGGCTGGCAGGGCTACACCCTGCTGCCAACCCTGTTCTGGCTCGACGCCAGCGACCTTGCCCTGCAGGGCGCCGCCCTCGCCGGCTGCGTCTTCGCCCTGTTGTTATTGTTCAACCGGCTGGTACGCAGTTCCCTGGCGCTATTGTTCCTGCTCTACCTTTCGCTGGTGCAGGCGGGGCAGACCTTTACCAACTTCCAGTGGGACTACCTGTTGCTGGAAGCCGGATTTCTCGCCATCCTGCTGCCCACCGGATCGCCCATTGCGGTCTGGCTGTTCCGCTGGCTGCTGTTCCGGCTGCGCTTTCTCTCCGGGGCCGCCAAGCTGGTCAGCGGCGACCCCAGCTGGGCCGGTTTCACCGCCTTGCACTACTACTTCGAGACCCAGCCCCTGCCCCACGCCGGGGCCTGGTATGCCCACCAACTGCCCGACTGGCTGCTGCGCGCCGGGGTCGGCTGGGTCTTCTTCGTCGAGCTGCTGGTGCCCCTGATGATGCTATTGCCCCGGCGCTTTCGCCTGTTCGCCGCCGTGGTCACCATCGCCACCCAGTTGGCTATCCTGGCCACCAGCAACCACAACTTCTTCAACCTGTTGACCATCGTGCTGTGTCTGTTCCTGATCGACGATCAGGCCCTGAACCGGCTGTTGCCCCAGGGGCTTGCGCGGCGTTTGCTCGCGGCCAGCCCCCAGGCAGAGGCCGTGCGGCCCTGGCTGCACCGCCTGGTAGCCGGCCTGGGAGCCCTGATCCTGGCGGTAAGCGCGCTGCAGATCTGGGAGTTGCTCGCCCGCCAGCACCTGCCGCAGCCCCTGGCCGCGGCAGTGCAGCAGGTCAGTGCCTGGCGTATCGTCAACAAGTATCACGTGTTTCCCACCATCAACACCGAGCGCCTGGAACTGCGTATCGAGGGTTCCCCGGACGGCGAGCAGTGGCAGGCCTACCGCTTCCGCTACCGGGTGGACGACCCGTCAAAGATGCCGCCGTTCGTGGTACCCCACCAGCCGCGGCTGGATTGGATGCTCTGGTTCGTGCCGGCCCGCCACCCGATGAACTTGAGCTGGTTCGAGCAGTTCGCCCAGCGCTTGCTGGACGGCTCGCCGGCAGTCACCGGGCTACTCGCCCGCAACCCCTTCCCCGCAGAGCCGCCGCGCTTTCTGCGCGTCGGTCTGGAGCGCTACCGATTCAGCGACCCGGCGCAGCGGACCGAAACGGGAGACTGGTGGCAACGCGAGCAACTGGGGCCCTTCTTTCCCATGCCCTTATTTCAACGACCGGAGCATCCGTAGCCGAGTTCAAGGGACTTCTTGGAACCGCCAAAACGCGGTGGTAATTCAGCGGCCGACCACCCGTCGCGGTCGCCGAGCGGCGCCGTATCAGTCTTCCCCCAGGTTGAGACCGAATCTCAGCGGCATTTCAACCGACTGCCGGCGCCGGTCCGCATAGATCCGCCGCAGGCCGGGGGGATGACTGGGATCCTCGGCGATGAGAGTCAGGGCCCAGCGGGCGGGCTTGGCGTTTGCCTCCAATAGCCGTGGCTGCCCTTCCGGGTCGATCAGCCAATCCAAGGCGATCTCGGCCCAGGGGCCGAAGCCTTCCCCCAACTCCGCCACCAGGCGCCGGCAAAGCCGATCCAGAACCGCAGGCACCTGTCGCAACCCCGGCGACTGCGTAAGAGCCTCGACCGGCAAGGCCCGCCCACCCCGGCTCAGATTGGACATCATTTGCCCGGGTGGACCGAGCCGCAGGACCCCAATCTGGCGAAAATCGGCACCCGGAGCGGGGCGCTGCAGCAGTACTCGGATGTCGAAGACCCGGCCTTGAATCCCTGGCCCCTGCACGTCAGGCGACAGCAACAGCTCCTCCTGCGCGCTGGACGCTTCCAGCTGCGCCAGCAATGCCTGGCGGTCAAGACGGCTCGGCGCCGGCCCTCCGGCGCCGAGCCAGAGCAGGCTGGCGCCCTTGGGGGCCAATTCGCAATAGCCGATGCCTGCGCCGCCGAAGCCGAACCTGGGCTTGAGAAAGAAACCGCCGGTGGCGGCCGCAAGCAGTTGGGGCCGGGCCCGATCCAGCGTCAGGTGGGGCACCATCGGCAATCCCCGCTCCGCCAACCACTGGGAAAAGGTCTGTTTGTCGTCCAGCAGGGCCTGCAGGGCGGGGGGGTTGAACAACCTGACCCCATGCCGGGCCAGGGCCCGCAGGCATTCGAAATGGGCTTGCCGCTCAGCCCGGGAGCGCGGCAGGTAACGGTCGTAGACCACGCCGGGGAGCGCCCGCTCGGCGGGTTGCCAACGCTGGCCTCGACAAGACCACCCCGGTACCGGACCCACAAACCGGGACGGCGGCGCAAAGCAAAACATCTCGGTCCCACGCGCCCTTGCGGCGGCCGCCAGTTCCGTGAAGAACAGGCTCTGGCCGCCGAACGGCGGTTCGCCCGCGGCGGGCCGAAACAGCACGCCAAGCAAGGGCGGAATCGGCCCTAACGCCAAGCAGCGGCGTCAGCTGGTTTCCGAGCCGCCCTCCGGCAGGTGCTTGCGCAGGTGCACCGGCTCCGCAGCGCGTTTGCGCAGGCGCATGTTGAGCATCTCCACCACCACAGAGAAGGCCATGGCGAAATAGATATAACCCTTAGGAATGTGCAGGCCAAAGCCCTCGCCCACCAATGCCGTGCCCACCAGAATCAAGAACGACAGCGCCAGGATCTTGAAGGTCGGGTGGGCATCTACGAACTCGCTGATCGGCTTGGCGGCCAGCATCATCACCAGCACCGAGACAATAATGGCCGCCACCATCACCGGCACGTGGTCGGCCAGGCCCACCGCGGTGATCACCGAGTCGAGGGAGAACACGATGTCGATAATGGCGATCTGCACAATTACGCTGAGGAAGCTGGCGTGGGCGGTAACGGTGACGGCCGTTTCTTCTTCCCCCTCCAGGGATTCATGAATCTCCATTGTGCTCTTGCCGAGCAGAAAGAGGCCGCCTCCGATTAAGATAAGATCGCGACCGGACACCGCATGGCCAAGCACCGCAAACAGGGGCTCGCTCAGGCTCATTACCCAGGTAATGGACAGCAGCAGCAGGATGCGCGTCAGCATCGCCGCCCCCAGGCCGAGATTGCGCCCAAGCGCCCGCTGTTCTGGCGGAAGACGCCCGACCAGGATCGAAATGAAGATGATGTTGTCGATGCCGAGTACGATTTCCAGCGCAGTCAGGGTGAAAAACGCCAGCCAAACATTGGGATCGGAGAGAAGTTCCATCAGTTTCCTGCTCGTTGCTTTGACGGCGGCGTCCCGACGCACTCGAGTCCGCCTCTGAAGGGCCCAGACTTGACATTCTAACGCCCAATAGCCGGTCATAGATGAAGAATCGAAGAAGCGGCCCCACAGCGGCGCAACTCCAACTCGCCGCGGGGTATAAAAAATTCCTCGGCGCCCATTTAAAAAGGCAAAAAAAATACTATTCTAAGCAAAGGGGCGAGCAACTTCCTTAGCGGGTCGCCGGCCCTGAAGTATGGCAGAGCGCCGGTCCAACTTGGCTGGCGCAGCCGAGACGGGTCGTGAAATTGGGGATCGCCAGTTTTCTGGCCCACAAACCGCCAGCATACTGAGTTCACTTGGAGCGAATTTGCCATGAGCAGGTACACCCATCATACGGACTTGGAGGATTTCGAAGATTGGGCCAGTCCGGCCCAGATCCGCCACCGGTGGCTCGAGCATGACGGGGCGCGTAAGCCGCGGGGGCCGCGCCTCCGAGGAGAACGGCCGAGTAAGACCAAGCCCCCCCGCCAGCGTGAACGCATCCAGCCGGACTACTGATTGAGGGCTGGAGGAGCACCAGGGCCCGACCGAAAGAAACAGGCGCTAAATTCGTTCGGGACGGCCCGGAGGCCCGGTAAAGCAGGCCGCCTTCCTTAATCCAACAATGCAACTGCTTTCCAGGCCTGCCCAGGCGGCCGAAGCGGTGGCTGCCGATTATTCAGCGGGTGGCGCCGACCCGCTTGAAGGCGCGCCAAAATCCTAAACACATTCGACTACCTGGCTGCCGCCTACCTGGCCTGGACCTTGACCAAAGGTTACCGCCGCGGCGCAGGGCCGGAGTTGCAAGCCTTGCTCAGCCTGGTATTGCTGCTGGCCCTGATCCTCGGATTCGGGCTATTTTCCAGCATCCGCGACAGCCTTGCCTGGATAGTGGAGCGCCAGCCCGACGTGTCTCCCGTGCCGGCGTTCTTGTTGGTCAGCCTAGGCAGCCTGCTGGTATTTCTGTTCCTGCGCCGCCGGCATAAGCAAATAGGTGAACCGGCGCCGGCTCGGCGACGCGGCGCGGGTGCCCTGCTGGGCCTGCTGCGGGGCCTGCTAGCGGCACTGCTGCTGGTGGGCTTGGCCCCAAACCTGCCGTTTCAGGGTCTGCGCGATGCCCTAGGCCCAGGCTCTCTGAGCGGGCGCCTGGGCATGCCGATTACCGAGGCAGTGCAGCAACTGGCCGCGCGCATCCGAGCCCCATAGATAATGCCGCTATTTTCATGGCGAAGCGCTTCGGGTATTTTTAGCGCTGAAACCGCGATTCCGCGGCGGGGGTCGAACAAGGTCTTTCGCTTGGCTTCAACGTTTGCCTGATTATTCGATCCACCGCCGCTCATTTGTGCGCATACCCACGCTTCTACCGCCATCTCGACGGAGCCCAATGGCAGACCAACCCGATACAGAAATTGAACACACCGCTCCGGCACAGCCGCTGCTAACCCCGGTGGAGGCACGCATCCTGGGTGCCTTGATGGAGAAGCAGCGCACCACCCCGGATTACTACCCGATGACGCTCAACGCCCTGGTCCAGGCCTGTAATCAGAAGACCAGCCGCAATCCGGTAATGCAGCTCACACCGGGCGAGGCGGGTCACGCCGTTAACCAGTTGCGGGACCGGGGGCTGATTCGCGCCAGCTTCCACAGCCGGGCGGAGCGCTACGAGCATCGCCTGGCCAACCAATTGGAGCTGGACCCACAGGAGGCCGCGGCGCTTTGTGTGTTGATGCTGCGCGGCCCCCAGACCCAGGGGGAAATCCGTACCAATGGCGCGCGGCTGGCGGACTTTCCGGACCTAGCGGCGGTCAATGACACCCTGGAGCTACTGATGGCCCGGGAGCCGGCCCTGGTACAGCGCCTGCCACGAGCCGCCGGCCGCCGGGAAGAGCGCTTTGCCCAGCTGCTCTGCGGCGAGCCGGATCCGAGCGATTTTGAAACCGGTCCGAGCCCCCGCGACCAAGCAGCGGAAAGCGAGGAGCTGAGCACCCTGCGCGAGGAAATACGGCAAATGCGTGCCGAGCTGGACGCACTCTGGCAATTAACCGGACTGGCCGAGCAGCGGCCAGGTTCCGAAACCGACCAAAACTGACGGGGCGCCGCCCCGGAGAAACAATCCATGGGAAATTCGTTACAGGAGCAGCTGCTCAAGACCGGCTTGGTGGACGAGCGCAAGCTAAAGCAAGCGCAGAATCAGAAGCGGAAACAGAAGAAGCGTCAACGCCACGGCGAGGCAGTGGCCTCGGACCCGGCGCAGGAGCAGCGGCGGCGCGAGCGCGCCGCCAAGGCCGAGCGTGATCGGGAGCTCAATCGCCAGCGCCAGGAGGCCGCTGAGCGCAGGCAAATACGGGCCCAGATTCTGCAGTTGATCGATACCCACAAGCTGCCCCGAGAAGGCGCCGAACTGGCGTTCAACTTCACCGAGCAGGACAAGATCAAGCGCATCTACGTGACCGCCGAGCAACAACAGGCCCTAAGCCGGGGCAAGTTGGTGGTGGTCGCCCTCAAACAGGGCCACGAGCTGGTGCCCGCAGAGATCGGCGAGCGCATCCTGGAACGCAACCCGGAGTGGAAGGTGAGCCGTTGCGAGGATACCGGCAACGCGGACAGCGAGGACGACTACTATGCTCGCTTCCAGGTCCCCGACGACCTGATCTGGTGAGCACTCGGGCCGGGCGGTCCCGGCTCAGTGCTTGCGCAGGATGATGTCCAGACGCGACAGGATCTCGCGCGCCGCGGTGTAGATCGCCTGGCCGTCTTGGCCCAACTGCTCCGCCGCTTGCTCGATACGCCGGGCCTCGATCTGCATCTCCTGGTGACTGGTGCGCAGCAGCCGGGCACGTTCGCCGGCGGCAGCGTCCCAGGCATGGGCGGCGGCCGCCTCGCTGGCATCCGCATCCGCGCTGCCCTCGGCGGCCCGGCTGCGAGCGGCCCAGCGGTCGCGCTCCGCCTCCATCTCTTCCAGGGACGATTTCCACCAGGCCAGCATACGGCTCTTGTGGTCGGCCATCCGGTTGACCGACTCGGCCATGGCCACCACCTCGTCGCGGCTGCCCGCGGGCGCGGGGATGCGCCCCACCGGGGCCTCCAAGGCCAGGCGGTCGAGAAAGCCCGCCATCTCAAGCAGCGGCCTGGTGATGCGCCGGGTGATCATTACGGCGAAAAACACGCCCAGTGCCAGCGCCAGCAGCACGATCCAGACCATCGCCCGGACATTGCGCTCGGCCTCCTGATTGATGCGGGCGGTCGCCTCCTCGGTGGCTCGGTTTGCCTCGGCCTCAGTGGCATCGGCTAGCGTCAGCACCTCGGCGGCGGCCTGCTCCATCTCCTGCTGCAGCCGATCGATCAGCCGGTTTTGCTCCACTAGAGCCAGAAAGTCTCTGCGGTAGTCGTCGAGGAGCCCGAGCAACTGAACCTTCTCCGTCTCGGCGATGCCGGACGCCCGCACGCTCTCACCGATGCCCTCCCACTCCCGCAGGGCCATCTCCACATAGCGGGGGTCGAGCCGGAGCAGGTAATCCTTCTCGCGCCGGCGCAGCTGCAATATGCGCGCCTCCATGTCCGGCACCCGGTGCGCCACCAGGATGTCCTCGATGCGATGGGCGGCCTGGCGAAAAGGCCCCTTGCCGCCTTGAATGTCGGCACCCGCCAGCACCTGCTCGGCGTAGGCGACAAAGGCCTCGCGGTAGAACGCCAGCTCAGCACCCAGGCGCTCGCTTACCGCGGGCGCCAACTGCGAGGCGGCGAGCCTGGCGGCGAAGGCGTCGAGCAGGTCCAGCACCCGCTGCCGGTATTCAGGATCTCGGCGCAGCCCCAGGTCCTTTTCACCGCGCCGGATCTGTAGCAGGCCGATATACAGGGCGTCCACCTTATAGTGCCCCGCCAGCGCCTCGAGTTCGTGCACGCTGTCGCGGAACGCCCCCTGCAGCCCGGAGTTGTGGTCCAGCCCCTTGCGCTCCCAGGCCTGGTAGATAGTGTGAAAACGCTGCTGATAAACCCCCGCCAATTCAGCAATGCGGGCGCCGCCGAGCCGGCCCTCGGCATCCACTTCTCCCAGTTGCTGGGCCTGTGCCAGCAGGCGATCCAGGGCGGCATCCAGCGCCTGCAGATGGCCTGGCACCGGCTCCGACAGAAAGGCATTGGCCTCGGCATTGGCAATCAGCAGGTTGCTTTCGATCTCTCCGGCATGCGTCTCCTTGGCCTCGTAGACCTCTTGCAGCACCCGATAGTCCGCGAGGGCGTGCTCGAGGGTGATGTGGTAACGCCAGATCACCAGCAGGAACAGCAGTCCGACGACGCCGAAGCTGAGGCCGATTTTCTCGCCGATGCGCAATTTGCTCGCTAGCTTCATTCTGCTCGATCCCCGCCCTCAGTATGGTAGGCACGGCGCCCAGGGAATCCCAGAGCGATCAGCGATCCCCTGTGGACCTGGATTCCCCCCAGCACCCGGGGCCCGAGCAACCGAAACTCGGGATTTCCCACGTCGCTGTCCCCGGAAGTCTGCCCCTGCCGTGTTGCGTTCCGATTACGCCGTCGCCGCTGCTTGTTCAGCCGGCGGCAGGGCATTAACCAAATCCAGCAGGGGTTCGCAGGGAAAACGCAGGGCCTGCAATCGGCCTTGGAAGCCCACGAAGGCGCCGACCCAGGTCTCGCTGGCGCTGAACAGGATATGGTGATTCTCTGCTCCGCCCACGTCGAGCCAATAGGTTTGCTCCCGGTCGAGGGGAGTGTGGCCAACGATGATTGGTGCCTCAGGCGACAGCTTCAGCGTCTTGCGAAAGCGTCGAAGATCACCTTTCGTATAGCCGCCGGGGCGGTTGGGGCGGGCCATACGATTGCTGATCAGCTCCGGGATCAGCCCGGGGTAGCGCTCGATGTCCACCAGCATCTCGGCGGAGATCTTGCTGCGCGGCGGCGCCGCGTGCACCGCAGCGAAGTCGGACGACACGGCGACATAGGGCAGCTGGTCGTAATAGGCCTGCATGGCCTTGCGGTATTTCTTGCCGCGTACCTCCTTGAGGGCCCGGGCCCAGAGCAGCCCCTGGGGGATACCGCCCTTGGCGATCTCCTCGGAAAAGCTGTCGTGGTTGCCCCGCAGGTAGAAAAAATGCTCGGGGAAGCGCAGCTTGAGGCGGAAAATCAGATCCATGATCAGCATCGAATCGTCCATCTGATCCAGTTCGCCGTCGCGCTCGGAATGCACCGCGTCGCCGATGATCAAAAGGCAGGCCTCGCCTCGCTCCAGAGCCTGCAGCAGACCGTTATGGCTGAGTACCGTCAGCAGGTTATCGACCCGGGCGTGCAGATCGGCGAGCAAGATCGGGGTAACCCCTTCCGGCACCCGCAGCAGCCCGCCGGGCAGGCCGCGGTGGTCCAGCGGCCGGCAGCATTCCCGCTGCATCAGCTCATTCACGGCCTGGATCAGGTCCAGGGCCTGATCTGGAGGCAAAGGCTCCAGCGGGCCGCCAAAAATCTCCCGCAATCGGCGCAGACAATCCAGGCGCTCGTTCTTTTCCTCGTTGAGCGCGGGCGAGATGCAGGTACCGACCGAAGTCAGGTCTTCGAACACCACCGCATCGCCGTCGTGGATCAGCCGCAGGTGGCGAGCGGCGACCTCCGGCGGGTAACCGAACAGGTTCTTTTGCTCGGGATCGGCGCTGCCCAGCGTGAGCTTGGTCTTCGGTTCCAGCCTCAGGAATGGGCTGATGCTGCCGTTGCGGTGGTCCGGGTCCACCAAGACAAAATTGGCTGGGCCCGGCGCCGTGTTCTGGTCTTGCAGGGGATATTCGGGATACAGGTGCAGGCGTTGGTCGCTGTTGCCCAATAGGATTTGGATCGGGAATCCCTCGTAGGGAACCCGCACTTCGTCGTCCACCAGCCGGTAAGCGTCGCGCAACTTCAGGAGCCGGCAGCGCTCCAGCCCGTAAAACACCCGCCGTAGCCGCCTGAGCAGTCTTGACGTGAGCTTGGCCGGGGCCTGGTTCATGGAATTCAATCCGGATCGACGATACAGACGGGAGGGCTCGACGTGCCCTCTCTAATATAGACGTTGATGCCATTGCGGCTCAAATACAAGGCACACTCGCGGAAAACCGCCAGTTGATCGGAAACCATCTGCAGACTCAGCGCCTTGTCGACCGGATGGGTCCCGCGCCGGGCACGGCGGCTGCGCTGTTCGAACAGCACCTCGGCCGGCGGCAGCAGAAACTCGAAAACATAACGGGCCTGCCAGTTCACCGACCAGAAATGGCGCTTCGGCGGTGGAATCAGAATGCGCGGCAGATCCAACCGCAGGCGCGGCTCCGCCTGCAGCCACTCGGGGTCGAACACCGCCAGCCCCTGCTTTACGCCGACGAACGGAAAGCCTAGATGGATCTCGCGCGGTCGGATCGCCAGCGACTGGTTGGCCCACCACCGGGGCTGGCTTAGATCCAGGTAACCCTCCTCGGACCAACCGCCGATCTTGCGGATCAGGGTGCTCTTGCCGCAGCCGGGAGGGCCCGTGACCAGGATCTGGCGAAACTTGACCGCGCCAGGAAAGGATACCCCTTTCATGGCGTGCAGTTCCGGACAGGGTTGGGTCGCGAAATCAGGCATGGCCCTAGGTTAGACCGCAGGCGGGGGAATAGTTGTCACGGCAGTAGCCCCGGGGCCTGCCTGCGCAGGCCCCGGGGCCGGCGCTCATCCGCTGAAGATGGCTTTGAAGATAAAGAAGAAGATGGCCGCCAGGATACCGCCGGCGGGCAGGGTAATCACCCAGGAGACCACGATATTACCGATCACCCGCAGATCCAGGGCGCCCAGGCCGCGGGCCAAACCGACCCCCATGACCGCACCCACAGCGATATGGGTGGTGGACACCGGCAACCCGGTCTTCGAGGCCAGCACCACCGTGGTGGCCGCCGCCAGGGTGGCGCAATAGCCACGGGTCGGGGTCAGTTCGGTGATCTTGGTGCCGATCGTCTGCATCACCTTCCAGCCCATGGTGGCCAGGCCCACTACGATACCGGCACCACCCAGGACCAGAATCCAGATCGGCACCGCCGCCTTCTGCGCCACCACCTCGGTGGCCCCTGCCTTCACCGAGGTTACGATGGAGAAAACCGCCGCCAGCGGACCGATGC
>CBDUCL010000086.1:0-11103 GCA_965365625.1 uncultured Chromatiales bacterium
GGGCGATCTCGGTCTTGCCGACCCCGGTGGGGCCGATCATCAGGATGTTCTTGGGTGTGATCTCGTTGCGCAGGGCCTCGTCCACCTGGGCCCGGCGCCAGCGGTTGCGCAGCGCGATGGCCACCGCCCGCTTGGCGGCGTCCTGGCCGATGATGTGTTTGTCCAGCTCGGCGACAATTTGTTGCGGGGTCATCTCGGACATGCTCAGGCTTCCGCGTCCAGTTCTTCCAGGGTCAGGTTGTGATTGGTGTAAATGCAGATGTCGGCAGCTATGCCCAGGGCCTTTTCCACGATCTCGCGGGCGCCTAGCTCACTGTGCTCCAACAGGGCTCGGGCTGCGGCCTGGGCAAAGGCACCGCCGGAGCCGATCGCCATCAGGCTGTTCTCCGGCTCGATCACATCCCCGGTCCCCGAGATAATCAGCGAGGTCTGGCGGTCGGCCACCGTCAGCAGTGCCTCCAGGCGGCGCAGCGAGCGGTCGGTGCGCCAGTCTTTGGCCAGTTCCACCGCGGCCCGGGTCAGGTTGCCGTGGTGCTTCTCCAGCTTGCCCTCGAAGCGCTCGAACAGGGTGAAGGCGTCGGCGGTGGCGCCGGCAAAGCCCGCCAGCACCCGGTCGTGATAGAGCCGTCGCACCTTGCGCGCGTTGCCCTTCATCACCGTATTGCCCATCGATACCTGGCCGTCGCCGCCGACCACTACTTTGCCGCCGCGGCGAACCGAGAGAATTGTCGTACCGCGTAACGGCTCCATGCTGCACTCCGAGCGTCTGTCGAACAGGGATTGTGGAAAAGCCTCCAATTGTACCCGAATCGCGGGTCTCTCGGGATATGGGGGCGCCTAGGCGGTTCGACAACCGGCGCCCAAGCCCCTACGCTCAGGTCCGGGGGGTGCTATGCTGGAGTCTTTGGCGGTGATTCGCCGCACCATCCCGGGGAACCCGACATGAGTTTGGATGCGGCGGCGGTCGCCCGCTTTCACCAACGCCTGCTGCAACTGCGGGTCGAGCTGGAGGCACTGGAGCAGACCGGCGCGGATGCGGCGGCCACCGTGGAGCTGGATCAGACCCGGGTCGGGCGGCTGTCCCGCATGGACGCCCTGCAGGGCCAGGCCATGTCCCAGGAACTGGGCCGGCGCCGCCGGCTGGAACTGCAGAAGATTGCCGGCGCCCTGGCCCGGATCGACAGCGGCGACTTCGGCTGGTGCTCGCGCTGCGGCGAGGAGATCGACATCCGACGCCTGGAACTCGACCCGGCCGCCCCGCTGTGCATCGGCTGTGCCAGCGCCCGGGAAGACTAAGGCCGGCCTCGCTGCCGGTGGAGTACATAGCCGCCCCAGGTCAGTGCGGTGAGCATCAGCGCCAGCCCCAAGCTGTCGGCCAGGTAGGCTAGGCCCGGGGCGGTATCGAGCCAGTCCAGGCGGCTCAGCAGGTTGTTCCAGTCGTGATAGCCGGGGGCCTCGCCCCCTGTAACGCCTCCCAGCAGGAGCATCCGCTGGGCCGGTGCGTCGTGGATATAGGGGGCCAGGTCCATCAGGCTCTGGCCCAGCCACCAAAGCCCCGCCGATGCCGCGAACGGATCGCGCTGGCGCAGGAGGAAGCTCATCAGAACTGCCAGGGGTATCAAGAGCTGCAGCAGGCTACCTCCAAGCACCGACATGAAGTCCCCAAACAGCCGGAACAGTAGGTGGCCGGCCTCGTGGAACGCCAGGTTCACCAAATGCCATAGCGAGCCGTTGATCTCCGGCAGTCCATTGACCAGTAGGCGGTGGTCCATGCGCGCGAACTGCCAGGTCCAGAAGGCCAGCATTGCGAGCAGGGCCAGGCGCCCCAGCCAGGCGGCGCGGGAACGGGCTGGGGCTGGTTCCAGGGCCAGCCTGCGGAGGCGACGGAGGGGCCCGGGCGCCGCCGGGCCAGGCGAGGGGCTGGGGCGCCGCATACGGAAGCGCTGTTTCAGCCATTTGCGAAAATACAGGCCGCAGGCCGGGCACTGTTGATAGGGTTCGCGGTCTTCTGGTTGGCGGCGGTAGCCGCATTTGGGGCAGGTGGCGTACATGCTGTTGGCGGGGTTTCGGGCCTCTGGGAGGCGGGCTCAGGACCGGAATTTCCGATAGTATCGGAACCAGACTACCGATCAACCCCGCAGGCTGTGCCATGCATCCCGACCAATTCCAGCCCCTGACTCATGCCGAGCTGATACGGTTGGAGGCCTTCCTGCGTTCTCACGCCAGCGGCGATTGGGCGATGTCCCTGAACGGCGCCCAGGGTTTCCTGGCCGCCGCGGCAAGCGAGCCAGAGGTGTTTGAGCCGGGGGAGTCGATTCGCCCGATTTTCGACGAGCCGGTGTTCGCCGACGGCGAGCAGGCGTCGGAAATCCTGGGCCTGATCCTGCGCCTGCAGGCCGATGTCGAGCGTTCTCTGCCCGAGCCCGGCCGGTTGCGTCCGCTGTTCGAGTTCGCTACCGGCAGCGGGGGGCGCCCGATCCCGCACGCGGGGGACTGGTGCCGAGGTTACCTGTCGGCGATGGCGCTTTGGGGGGAACCGCTGCCAGGCCAGATAGCCAACTTGCTGGAGCCGTTGTTCCTGATCGGCCGTCCCCAGGGAGCGGGCCAGCGGGCCCTTCGCGACGCCCACTACGACGAGCTTTGCGCGCTGCTGCCAGCGGCCGCGGAGGCGGTGTACCAACACTGGCACTCAGCCTAGTGATAACCGGATCCCGCCCCCCGGTGACCGGTAGATTCCCGGATTGTACGGCGCTGGCCCGCATGATAAAAAGTCGGCAACCGCCTTACCGCCGATCGCGCGTGGCAGCGCCACTCGCTGAATATCGGCCGCCAGTCATCGAGACCATGTCATGAAGCTAGGAACCCCGCTCTCCCCCGGTGCCACCCGGGTCATGCTGCTCGGATGCGGCGAATTGGGCAAGGAGGTGATCATCGCGCTGCAGCGGCTCGGCGTGGAGGTGATCGGCGTCGACCGTTATGCCGATGCCCCCGGCCAGCAGGTGGCCCACCGCGCTCATGTCATCGACATGACCGACGGCGTCGCCCTGCGCCGATTGGTGGAGCGCGAACGCCCGCACATTATCGTGCCGGAGATCGAGGCCATCGCCACCGAGGCCCTGGCCGCCATCGAGGCCGAGGGCTTAGCCCGGGTGGTTCCCAACGCCCGCGCCGTGCAACTCACGACTAACCGGGAAGCCATGCGCCGCCTGGCCGCAGAGGAGCTGGGACTTCCCTCCTCCCGCTATGCCTTTGCCGAGAGCCTGGAACAGCTGCGCGCCGCGGTCGCCGAGATCGGGCTGCCGTGTATCGTGAAGCCGGTGATGTCCTCATCGGGCAAGGTTCGGTCAGTCCTGCACCGGCCGGCGGATGTGGAGCCGGCCTGGGACTTGGCGGCGAGCGGTGGGCGGGCGCAACGGCCGCGGGTAATCGTGGAGGAAATGATCGACTTTGACCACGAGATCACTCTGCTCACTGTGCGAGCCCCTGGCGACTGCGGCGTCCCCGAAACCTTTTTTTGCGAGCCGGTCGGGCACCGCCGGGTGCAGGGCGACTGCGCCGAGAGCTGGCAGCCGCACCCGATGACGCAACGCGCCTGGCGGCGGGGGCGGGATATCGCCGCGGCGGTGACCGAAAACCTGGGCGGTTGCGGCGTTTTCGGGGTCGAGCTGTTCGTAAAAGACGACCGGGTCTGGTTCAACGAGGTCAGTCCGCGACCCCACGATGCCGGTATGGTGACCATAGCGAGCCAGTCGCAAAGCGAGTTCGCGCTGCACGCCCGCGCCATTCTCGGGCTGCCGGTATCGACCCGGCTGGTCGCCACCGCCGCCAGCGCCGTGATCTACGGCGGGCTGGATGGTCACGGCATCGGCTTTGCGGGGGTGGCGGCGGCCTTGGCGGTGCCCGAGAGCGATCTGCGGCTGTTCGGCAAGCCGGAGTCTTTCCAGCGCCGCCGTATGGGGGTCGCGCTGTCGCGTGCCGAGACTTTGGAAGAGGCCCGGAGCCGGGCCCGAGAGGTGGCCGCCCGGGTGCGCCCAGTGGCCTGATACGGTGACCTTCTAGCTTACTGCCAGCGTGGAGCGTCGACTAACTCTTTCTACGTTGAGTGGGCCTCGCCGGCGCGGGCGCTTTCGGCTGTATCCCCTTTCCAGGCGCTGATGCGGTTGCTGCCGCCCGCGCGGGCTCGGGCCAGGGCCTGTTCCGCGGCTGCGATCAGGTCGCCGATCTCACCGACGCTGTCCACTTGGCCGGAGGCCAGGCCCAGGCTGATGCTGACCTCGACACCTTGCGGCTTCCCTTCCGCCATCGCCCGCCGCAGTTTTTCCGCCTGCCTCTGGCCTTGGTCGCGGCGGCAGCTGGGGATCAGGGCGTAGAAGGTCTCGCCACCGAAACGGGATACGATGGTTCCCGGCGGCAGCAGCTCTCGGGCGACTTGGACCAGGGTCTTGAGCGACGCGTCGCCGCTGGGGCGGCCATGGCGCTGATTGAACCCGGGCAGGTCGTCGATGCCGAAATTGAGCACGCACAGTGGTTGGGATTCCAGTTGCCTGAGCATCTGCTCGCCGTGGTAGAGGAAATAGGACCGGTCGTAGGCGCCCGTCAGCTTGTCGCTGGCGGACATGCGCTGCATCTGCGCCGCCTGCAGTCGGATTGCCTGATACTGGTTGCGGATCAACAGCAGGGAACGAATGCGGCTGATCAGCGCCTCCTGGACGAATGGCTTGGTAACAAAGTCATTGGCCCCGGCGCGAAATGCCTTTATCTGGGTTTGGCTGTCGTCGTTGCCGGTGATCACCAGCACCGGAAGCTCCTGTTGCGAATAGTTCAGTTCCGAGCGGATGCGGTGCACAAGATCCACCGCGGTCATGCCGCCTTTGAGAAAATAATCGGTCAGCACCAGGTCGAAATAGGGGTGATCGGCAGCCGTGTCCGCGCTGGCCATTTGTTCGAGCATCTCCAGGGCTTGCTCGGCCGTGGTGGTGTGCACCAGGTCGAGGCCGCTCTTCTCGAGCAGGCTTTGGGTGGCTCTGGCGGTGGTCAGGTCGTCCTCTACGTACAGCACCCGCCCTTCGACGAAGTTGCGTTGGGTGAAATCGTGGATGAAGCGTACCAGCGCGCTGTGGCCCTGGGATTTGTCGAAATAGCCGGAAATGCCGGCGGTAAAGCCCTCCTCGGGCGGCAGGTTGTGGGCCTCCGAGGAGACCACCACTATCGGCGTGTCGTGGCCGCGGGCCACCGTTTGCAGACGCCGGACCAGGTCCAAGCCGTCCATGTCGGAAAACACCAGGGAGGTGGTGATCATGTCGAACTTCTGTCCCTGCTGCAGCAGCTCGAGCGCCTTCTTGGGGGAGGCGCACTCGGTGACGGTCGCGGCCGGGATCTCGTGCCGCAGGGCCCGCGCGAGGGTGTAGCGGGGCAGACGGGAGCGGTCTACGACCAGAATCCGGGGTGCTCTTTCCATTGTGGTTCCTGAAACAAGCGTGCGCGGGCCTCGCAAGGATGTGGCTTCCCTTGACCCTTTGCCGAGGGCATTGCAGGCAGCCACAAGGCCTTGTTACCAGTGTAGACTAGATGGTATTACGAGTGCCATGACAATTGCCTTACTGGCGGTGCCGGTGGCGAAAGTTGACGTTTCGGCTGAAACCGCTGCCGATTTTCGACGCAGTGCCCAGTCTCGGAGCAAAAACCGGGCGCTTGGTGTCTGATCGGCTATTGTTTACTCAAGCTTAGCCCACTGCTGCCGCGT
The DNA here is from genome assembly GCA_965365625.1 of uncultured Chromatiales bacterium. Classification (GTDB taxonomy): domain Bacteria; phylum Pseudomonadota; class Gammaproteobacteria; order Chromatiales; family Chromatiaceae; genus CAVWCW01. Next base: position 5,744 of record CBDUCL010000086.1, read on the forward strand.
AATTGCCCACGAACGCGGTAACATGGAAGAGCTGGCGCCCATCGATTTGAAGGAGAAATTTGTGCGAGATGAGCAGCGCAACAGCGCGCTCTTGGCGCGGTCGCAGTTATTCCGAAGTGTCGACATCGAGACCGTCAGCAGCAGCCTCTCCCGTTGCCACCTTCGCGAGCTGGAACCCGGCCATGTGCTGTTGTCGCCCGAGTTGGAGAATCGGTTTCTGTATTTGGTGATCTCGGGCCGATTGGGCATCCACCTGGAGACCCCCGAACAACCCCCGATCTCGATAGTTGAGCCGGGTGAGTGCGTTGGCGAGATGTCTCTGATCGAGAACAAAAACCCGTCGGCATTCGTGGTCGCCACCGAGCCCACCCGGGTGATGAGTGTCCCGGAACCGGTATTTTGGGAGCTGCTCGATGCCTCGATCCAGATCAACCGCAATATGCTGCATATCATGTCGCTGCGGGTGCGCCTCAGCACGCTGCTGGTAGCCGAGAGCCTCAATACGCAGAAGGCCTGCATGCGGGATGCCACCATCGACGCGCTCACCGGCCTGCATAACCGGCGCTGGTTGGACGACATGTTCGAGCAGGAGCTGGTACACAGTAGCCGCGAAGGTCTGCCCCTGTGCCTGCTGATGATGGATGTGGATCACTTCAAGTCCTACAACGACCGCTACGGCCATGTCGCCGGCGACCGCGCCCTGACCGGCGTGGCGGAAGGCCTGCGCGGCGCCCTGCGCCCGACCGATATGTTGGCCCGCTACGGGGGCGAGGAGTTCGCCTTGCTGCTGCCCCACACCGAGGAGGCAAACGCTCTGACCCTGGCCGAACGGCTGCGCCGAACCGTGGCCGAAATCCGAGTCCAGGACGCGAACGGCGGTTGGTTGCCGAAGGTCACGGTATCGGTCGGGGTCTCGGCCGGGCGCGGCCAGGACTTGGCAACGCTGATATCCGACGCCGACGCCGCGCTCTACCGGGCCAAAAAGGCGGGGCGCAACCGGGTCTCTTTGTAGCCCACCCGACTCGCATCAGCGGCGCAACCAAAAAAAACGGGGCCCGAAGGCCCCGTTGCCGGTGTTACGACCTGGTCCTCAGTCCTCAGTCCTCAGTCCTCAGGCATGACCCTCGAACTTACCAGCCGTAGTTGCCGGGTCCGTACTGCGGACCGCCCCAGCCGTAGTCGGCTGCCGGTGGGGCATCGCCGCCCCAGCCGTAGTCTGAGCCGTAGCCGCGGCCATAACCGGGGCCCGGCCCGTAACCACCGCCGTAGCCCGGACCCTGGCTGTAATCACCGCCATAAGCCGGGCCATAGCCGCCGCCATAACCCGGTCCATAGCCGCCTCCGTGCCCCGGTCCGTAGCCGCCGCCGTAGCCTGGACCATAGCCGCCGCCGTGACCGGGGCCATAGCCGCGGCCGTAGCCGGGGCCGCCGCCCCAGCCCGGACCTGTGTCAGGCCCGTAGCCGGGGGCCATGCCGCCTGGCCCGGGCTCGGCCATCATATCCCGCATTGCCATACAGGCTGCCCGCTGCTCTTCGGACATGGCGCGCATCTGCTCTTTCATCTTCGCCATGGCCTCGCGCCGAGCCACCCAGGGCGGCTTCTCGGGGAGCTCGACGCCCTCGGCAGCCGCGCGTTCGCGCACCAGCTGATATTGTTCCAGGCGGTAGGCGTCCCGCTCGTCCGGGGACATCTGGCGCATCTTCTCGCGGTGGGCGGCGCGCTCCTCGTCGCTCAGGTAGCGGGTCCCGGGGCCTCGGCCTCGACTCTCCCAGGGGGGGCTTTCCGGAAGCTCCATGCCGACACTGGCGGCGCGCTCGCGAAGTTCCTGGTAGCGTTGGTTGCGATAGGCGCGGCGCTCCTGGGGGGACATGCTCCGCAGTTTCTCCAACTCGGCGCCGCGGGCTTCCGCGCTCGGGTGCATGGGCGCGGCCATCGCCGGCATCGCCGCTTCCGCCGCAGCCCGGCGTTTCTCGTTATCGGCTTGGATCGCCGCGTGGCGCTCCTCCGGGCTCATGGCCTTGAGCGCCTCATGGCGGGCCCGCACCTCCTCGGCGCTCAGCATCGCCGGCTCGCCGGGAGCGGTCATCATCGGCGGCGGTTCGGGCATCGGCGGTGCCGCGGCCTCGGCCTCGGCGCGGCGTTGCTCGCTCTCGGCGCGCATTTTTGCATGGCGCTCCTCCGGGCTCATGGCCTTGAGGGCCTCGTGGCGGGCGCGCGTATCCTCTGCGCTGGGCATGGCCGGCTCGCCCGGAGCGGCCATCATCGGCGGCGGCTCGGGCATCGGCGGTGCTGCGGCCTCGGCCTCGGCGCGGCGTTGCTCGCTCTCGGCGCGCATTTTTGCATGGCGCTCCTCCGGGCTCATGGCCTTGAGGGCCTCGTGGCGGGCGCGCGTATCCTCTGCGCTGGGCATGGCCGGCTCGCCCGGAGCGGCCATCATCGGCGGCGCCGCTGCCTCGGCCTCGGCTCGGCGTGCGTCGCTTTCTGCCCGCAGGTGAGCGCGACGCTGCTCCGGGGTCATCGCTTTGAGCTGCTCGTGGCGGGCCCGCGCCTCTTCGGCGCCCGCTGGTTCGGGCGGCTCCATGCCCATGGCCGGGGGCGCTGGCATCGGCGGTGGCTCGGGCATGGCGGCGGCGCTCTGCTCGCGCATCTGCTGGTGAACTTCCTCCAAGTAGGCGCGGCGCTCTTCCGGCGACATGGTGCGCAGCATGTCGTGCTGGGCGGCGGGGCTGTCGGCCGCCGCTGGTGCGGCGGTCGCAGCGGCCTGCTGTTCGGCGAGGGCCGCTTCGGAGCCCAGTACGGCGACCATCATCGCCTGGATCAGATATCTCTTTCGCATGTGGCAGCTCTCCATTGGGGGTGGTTGGTTCAGGGCTCGGGGTTTGGGTGTGGCACCCGCCCCGATGGCCGTCAGATTTGCAGCCGCCGGCTCGCTGCCCCACGGGGGCGACTGCGGCAATCCGGGATGCTTGAATTCTTATGTTCGGGTTCCCGGAACCGGCTTGCGCATATCAGCTTAGCGTATTTCAATTGTTATGGGTAAAGTTGTAATTGCATTCATTGCCCCGGAGCGGCCAGGATCATGTCCGAACTGATTTCTTCTCTTCGCCAGTTGCTGCACGAGCAGCTAGAGCGCCGGCGCCAGCGCGGTTTTCTGGAGGCGGCCATGGCTGCCTGCGCCCTGGTGGCGGCCGCCGACGGTCGCGTCTCCCTGGGCGAGCGCAGCCGCGTGGACCTGATCCTGGAGTCCCTGGAAGGGCTTAGCCTGTTCGACCCCCACGAGGGGGTCGAGGCGTTCAACCGCTACCTGCAGCAGCTCGAGGACAACCCCGAGGACGGTCGAGAGCAGGTGCTGGCGGCGTTGCGCGATCAGATCGAGGACGACCCGGCGCAGGGCCCGCTGCTAGTGCGCCTGTGCCAGGCCATCGGCGCCGCCGACGGTGCCCCTGGACCCGACCAACGCGAGGCGATCGCCGGACTTTGCAGCGAGCTCGGCCTGGAGCCGAAGCGCGAGCCCCCGCCGGGCTGAGGCGCGGCGGTTCAGTCGGAAGGCGGTTTGGGTGTCAGCTCCGGCGGTACCGAACGCAGGTGCAGATCACGCTGGGGGAACGGGATCTCGATGCCGGCGCCGGCCAGGGCTTTGGCCAGGCCCATATGCAGCTCGTGGATCACCCGCATGCGCTGCGCCTGTTCCTTGACGAAGGCGCGCACCTGGAACTCCAGCGCGCTGTCGCCGAAGCCGGTAAACAGCACCGTGGGGCACGGCTCCGGCAACACCAGGGGGTGGGCCGCCACGGTGTCGGCCATCAAGCGGTGGGCGCGCTCGATCTCCGAGCCGTAGGCGATGCCGACGCTGAAGGTGATACGGGTGACTTGATCCGACAGGGTCCAGTTGATCAGCGGCTCCACTACCAGGTTCTGGTTCGGGATCACCAACTCCTTGTTGTCCCAGTCGGTGATGGTGGTGGAGCGGATGCGGATGCGCGCCACGGTGCCGCTGACGTTGCCGATGGTGACCGTGTCGCCGATGCGGATCGGGCGCTCGAACAGGATGATCAGGCCGGAGAAGAAATTGGCGAAGATCTCCTTGAGACCGAAGCCGAGCCCCACCCCCATCGCCGCCACCAACCATTGGATATCCTGCCAGCCGATACCGAGGAGGCCGATACCGAGGATGAAGCCCGCCGCCAGAATGGCGTAGCGGGCGACTTGGGAGATGGCGTAGCGCAGCCCCGGCTCCAGGGTCAGGCGCCGCAGCAACAGGATCTCCAGAAGCCCCGGGAGGTTGCGGGCCCCGGCCAGGGCCACCGAAAACAGCAGCAGGGCGAGCAGTCCATCCTGCAGCGTCACGGGTAGCAATTGGGCGGCGGTGCCCTCGCCCACCCGGTTGCTCCAGAGCACCACGTCGTCAAGAACCCCAACCACTGGCGCCACCGCCTTCCACACCCAGTAGAGACCCAACGCCGCCAGTGCGATGAGGCTGACCCGCAGGATGCGCTTGGTCTGGTCATTGACCTGGGAGATATCGAGCTGGAGTTCGTCCTGAATCTCTGGCAATACCTCGCCGGCGGCGTCGGCGGCGGCGCGGTGGGCGCGCGCCTCTCGCTCGCCGGCGCGTTTTGCCCGCGCGCGCACCAGGGCCAGCCGGCGCTCCGCCACCAGCAGCCAGCGCAGTCCCAGGGCGTATGCCAGGTACACCAGCAGCCCCATCAGCAGCGAGTTGTAGACCAGCTTGAAAAGCTCCAGGGCGGTGTAAAAGTAACCGGCGGAGGCGGCCGCGGCCAGCCCCATCAGTAGGGGATAGACCAGCATCGGCGCCACTCGGTAGTTCGCTGCGCCCTCTGCCCCTTTACCTGCCGGCCTCGGCAGCACTCGCCACAGGAACACCCCTTGCAACAGCAGCACCAGCAGGAACGCCAGGCGCCCCACGGTTTCCCGGTGCACAGCGGTATCCGGCCAGTGCCAGTGCGTGACCGCGATCAGGTAGAAGAGGCCGAGCGCAAGGGGTACGTACCAGCCCAGGTGCCGGCGCAGGCGGCTGCGCACCGCTTCGGGCCAGCGAAAGTGGGTCTCCGCCAGGCCGCGCTTGACGAACAGCTTGCGCAGGAACTCCAGCAACAGCAGATAGGGCGCCAGGCCCATGAACACCCCGGCATCGACTGCCGCGAAATCGTCTAATGGCAGGCTGCCCAGCAACCAGCCGGCGCTCCACAGGGCCAGGGCCCAAGGCCCGGCCAGCAACAGGGTGATCAGCAAGGCGCGCAGGGTCAACGAGAAGCGGTCTTTACCGACCTTGCCGATATCGCTCGCCATCAGTGCCAGGCGGCGCCGTAGCCAGGGGCGAGCGATGAGCAGGCCGAGC
>CBDUCL010000087.1:0-11090 GCA_965365625.1 uncultured Chromatiales bacterium
CCGGGACCTGGCGATGATCGCAGTCCAGGGCCCGAGGGCCCGGGAGTTGGCGCTGCCCCTGCTGCCGGCCGGTCTGGGCCAGGCTGCCGGTTCTCTCAAGCCCTTCTTCGCCGCCGAGGCCGACGATTGGTTCGTCGGCCGCACCGGCTACACCGGGGAGGACGGCTTCGAGGTGATGCTTCCGGGGGACCGGGCGCCCGCCTTCTGGCAGGCCCTGGCGGATGCCGGCGTCACTCCCTGCGGCCTTGGCGCGCGCGACACCCTGCGCCTGGAGGCCGGGATGAACCTGTACGGCAACGACATGGACGAGACCCAGTCGCCGCTGGAGTCCGGCCTTGGCTGGACCATCGCCTGGGAGCCGGCGGAGCGCGACTTCGTCGGCCGCTCGGCCCTGGAGGCGCAGAAACAGGCCGGGGGCCTGCGCCGCTTTGTTGGCCTGGTGCTGGAGGGGCGCGGGGTGTTGCGTGACCACCAGCCGTTGTTTGACGGCGAGCGCGGGATTGGCGAGATCACCTCCGGCGGCTTTTCGCCGACTCTGCAGCGCTCCATCGCCCTGGCCCGGGTGGCGCCCGATATGGGCGACGGCTGCGAGGTGGAGATTCGCGGCAAGCGCCTGGCGGTGCGCCGGGTCAAACCGCCGTTTGTGCGTAACGGCCAGGCCCAGATCGAACTCTGAGCGGGCGGCCAGCGCGAGCGTCAAATATTTCGATCGGCGGGGCGGCCCGCCGACGCAACTTGGACAGCACCGGGAGACCGAGCCATGAGCGAACTGCCTGCGGAATTGAAATACACCAAATCCCACGAGTGGGTGCGCGATGAGGGCGACGGCACCGTGACCGTCGGCATTACCGACCATGCCCAGGAGGCCCTGGGGGACCTGGTGTTCGTGGAGCTGCCCGAGGTCGGCGCCAGCCTGGACGCCGGCAGCGACTGTGCGGTGGTGGAGTCGGTAAAGGCCGCCTCGGATGTCTACAGTCCCGTCAGCGGCGAGGTAACCGAGGTCAACGAGGCCTTGGCCGATGCCCCGGAGACCATCAACGGCGATGCCTTCGGTGACGGCTGGATGTTCAAACTGCGCCTGTCCGATCCGGACCAGCTCGGCGACCTACTGGACGCCGACGCCTATGCCGCGGTGATGGCGGAAGACGAACACTGACACTGACGGAAGCGCGACATGCCCTTTATACCGCACACCGAGGACGACGTTCGCCAGATGCTGGCGGCCATCGGCGTCTCCAGCATCCAGGACCTGTTCGACGAGATCCCCGCCGACCTGCGTTGCGGCGAACTGGAGCGGATCCCCCCCGGCCTGCCGGAGATGGAGGTGGCGCGCCTGATGGCGGCGCGCGCCCGGGAGGACGGCGAGGCCCTGTGCTTTATCGGCGCCGGTGCCTACGACCACCACATCCCGGCGGCGGTCTGGCAGCTGACCACCCGCGGCGAGTTCTACAGCGCCTATACCCCCTACCAGGCCGAGGCCAGCCAGGGCACCCTGCAACTGCTTTACGAGTTCCAGTCCATGATGACCGGGCTGACCGCCTTGGACGTTTCCAACGCCTCGCTCTACGACGGTGCCTCGGCGCTGGCTGAAGCGCTGCTGATGGCGGTGCGCGCCAATCGCAAGTCCAAGTCCAAGCGGGTGCTGGTGCCGCGCAGCCTGCATCCCCGCTACCGGGAGGTGGCCGCCGCCATCACCCGCAACCAGGGCATCCTATTGGAAGAGCTGCCGTTCGACCCCCAGGGCGGTCATACCGACCCGGCGGCGCTGGAGGCCTATACCGGCCAGGACATTGCCGCGCTGGTGATCCCCCAACCCAACTTCTTCGGCGTGCTGGAAGAGGTGGATGTGCTGACCGACTGGGCCCATGCCAACCAGGCGTTGGCGATCGGGGTGGTCAACCCGGTGGCCCTGGCCCTGCTCAGCCCGCCGGGCGATTGGGGCGAGCGGGGGGCGGACATCGCCTGTGGCGAGGGTCAGCCCCTGGGGGCGCCTCTGGCCTCGGGTGGGCCCTATTTCGGCTTTATGTGTTGCCGCAAGGAGCACGTGCGCCAGCTGCCCGGGCGTATCGTCGGCCGCACCAAGGATCTGGACGGCAACACCGGCTACACCCTCACCCTGCAGGCCCGGGAGCAGCACATCCGCCGCTCCAAGGCGACCTCCAATATCTGCACCAACCAGGGGCTGATGGTCACCGCGGCCACCATCCACATGTCCCTGCTCGGGGCCAGCGGCCTGGAGCGGGTGGCCGCCGGCTGCCACGCCAATACCACCGAGTTGGTGCGCCGGCTGTCCGAGATCCCCGGCATCGAGCCCCTGTTCGACCGTCCCAGCTTCCACGAGCGGGTGCTGCGGCTGCCGGCCCCGGTGTCCGAGGTGCTGCGTGCCCTGGCCGCTCACAACGTGCTCGGCGGCTACGACCTGAGCCGGGACTACCCGGAGCTGGGCCAGGCCCTGCTGGTGTGCGCCACCGAGAAGCGCAGCCCCGAAGAGATCCAGGTCTATGCGGACAAGCTGGCCCGGGTGATTGCGACCCGCAGCCAGGCCCGCTGCCCGGTAGAACCCAAATTCCAATAAATTGCTGCACCACCAATCGGAGACGACAAAATGGCTGATATCACCCTGCAAGGAAATTCCTGCCACACCAACGGCGAGCTGCCGGCGGTGGGCGCTGCCCTCCCGGCCTTTTCCCTGGTCGACGGCGAGCTCAACAATCGCACGCTGGACGACTACGCCGGCAAGCGCAAGCTGATCAGCATAGTGCCGAGTCTGGATACCGGGGTCTGCGCCAAGTCCACTAAAGTATTCAACGAGGCCATGGCCGCCCGCGCCGGTGCGGTGGCCCTGGTGGTGTCCGCCGATCTGCCGTTTGCCCAGGGCCGGTTCTGCGGCGCCGAGGGAGTCGACAATGTGATTACCCTGTCGATGATGCGCTCGCGCAACTTCGCCAAGGACTACGGGGTGTTGATCGAGGACGGCCCCCTGGCCGGCATCACCGGCCGCGCGGTGCTGGTGGCCGATGCCGACAACAAGGTGGTGCACGCCCAGCTGGTGACCGAGATCACCGATGAGCCCGACTACGACGCCGCTCTGGCGGCGCTGGGCTGAACCCGAGGTTGAGCTACCGCCGCCGGGGGGTGGCGGTAGCCGAGATTTGCTAGCGACAGGTGCAGCATGCTGATTTTCGAACAGTCTCAACCGGGCCGCTGCGCGCGGCTCCAGGCCCCGGACACCGAGGCCGAGGTCCCGGGCGTTCCCGAGCAGTTCCGGCGTAAGCGCCGCGCCGTCCTGCCGGAAGTCTCCGAGTTGCAGGCGGTGCGCCACTACACCCGGCTGTCGCAAAAGAACTTCTCCATCGACACCCAGTTCTACCCGCTCGGCTCCTGCACCATGAAATACAACCCTCGGGCCTGCAATTCGCTGGCCATGTTGCCGGGGTTTCTGGCGCGCCACCCGGAGGCCCCGGACAGCCACAGCCAGGGCTTTATGGCCTGCATGTTCGAACTGCAAGAGATGCTGAAAGAGGTCACCGGCATGCGGGCGGTATCCCTGTCGCCGGCCGCCGGTGCCCAAGGCGAATTCGCCGGGGTGGCCATGATCCGGGCCTATCACGACGCCCGGGGCGACAGTGCCCGCCAGGAAATCCTGGTGCCCGACGCGGCCCACGGCACCAATCCGGCCTCGGCGGTGATGTGCGGCTACAAGGTGCGCGAGATCCCCACCGGGCCGGACGGCGACATTGACCGCGCGGCCCTGGCCACCGCACTCGGCCCCCAGACCGCCGGCATCATGCTCACCAACCCTTCCACGGTGGGGGTGTTCGAGCGCAAAATCCGCGACATCGCCAATATGGTCCACGAGGCCGGCGGCCTGCTCTACTACGACGGCGCCAATCTCAATGCCATCCTGGGCAAGGTGCGCCCCGGCGACATGGGTTTCGATGTCATTCACATGAATTTGCATAAAACCTTTTCCACCCCCCACGGCGGCGGTGGTCCCGGGGCCGGGCCGGTGGGGGTCAGCGAGCGCCTGGAGCCCTATTTGCCGGTGCCCATGGTGGCCCACGACGGCACCGATTATTACTGGCTCACCGAGCGCGAGCGCCCGGACAGCATCGGCCGGCTGTCGGCCTTTGCCGGCAATGCCGGGGTGCTGCTGCGCGCCTATATCTACGCCCGGATGCTGGGGCGGGAAGGCATGACCCGGGTCTCCGAGTACTCCACCCTGAACGCCAACTACATGCTCAAACGGCTGACCGAGGCAGGATTTACCGCCGCCTATCCCGGCCGGCGCGCCACCCATGAATTCATTATCACCCTCAAGCGCGAGGCCAAGGAGCTCGATGCCAACGCCATGGACTTTGCCAAGCGGCTGCTGGACTATGGTTACCATGCCCCCACCACCTATTTCCCGTTGTTGGTGCCCGAATGCCTGCTGATCGAGCCCACCGAAACCGAGACCCAGGAGGAGCTGGACGGTTTCATCCAGGCCATGGTAGCGATCCGCGCCGAGGCCGAGGCCGGCTCTCAGACCCTCAAGCTGGCCCCCCACAAGCTCCCGGTCAAGCGTCTGGATGACGTGCGGGCCGCCCGCGAGCTGGATCTGGCCTGGCGCCCGGCGGCGGACTGAGCCGCGACCCCGAGACGATTAAGTTAAAGACTGGAGAGGTAGACATGTCGGCCCTGATCTGTGGTTCCATTGCTTACGACACCATCATGGTGTTCCACGACCGCTTCAAGAACCACATCCTGCCGGAACAGGTGCATATCCTGAACGTCTCCTTCCTGGTGCCCGACATGCGTCGGGAATATGGCGGATGCGCCGGCAATATTGCCTACAATCTGGGGCTGCTGGGGGCCGAGGGCCGGCCGATGGCCACGGTGGGCAGCGATTTCGCTCCCTACGCCGGTTGGATGGATCGCTGCGGCATCAACCGCGAGCAGATTCGGGAGCTGGACGACAGTTACACCGCCCAGGCCTATATCACCACCGATCAGGACGACAACCAGATCACCGCCTTCCACCCGGGGGCGATGAACCGCTCCCATGAAAACCGGGTGACGGACGCCCAAGGGGTGAGCATCGGCATTGTCTCGCCGGACGGTCGCCAGGGCATGATCGAGCACGCCCGCCAGTTCGCCGAGGCGGACATCCCGTTTATCTTCGACCCCGGCCAGGGCATGCCCCTATTCGACGGCGACGACCTGCTGGAGTTCGTCGAGCAGGCCAGCTGGCTCGCGTTTAACGACTACGAGGTGCGGCTGATGGAAGAACGCACCGGCCTCGGCCCCGACCAGTTGGCGGAGCGGGTCAAGGCCGTGGTGGTGACCCGCGGCAGCGAGGGTTCCCATATCTATACCAAGGACCGCTGCTTCGAAATCCCTACCGTGCCGGCGGCGGAGCTGGTGGACCCCACCGGCTGCGGCGACGCCTACCGGGCGGGCCTGCTGTACGGCCTGATGAAGGGCATGGATTGGGAGACCACCGGCCGCATCGCTGCCCTGATGGGGGCGGTCAAGATCGAGTACGCCGGCACCCAGAACCACAGCCCATCGCTGCAGCAGCTGGAAGATCGTTTCCACGCCGCCTTCGGCTACCATTTCAACTGAGCCTCTGCCCATGACCGAAACCAGCGGACACTTTCAAGACAGCGGCTTCGTGCCGCTCAACATCGCCCTGCTCACGGTCTCCGACAGCCGCACTCTGGACGACGACAAATCCGGGGGAGCGCTGGAGCAGCGGATCCAGGCGGCGGGCCATCGCCTCGCCGAGCGTGCCCTGGTGCCGGACGACGTCTACCAGTTGCGCGCCATTGTCTCGCGCTGGATCGCCGAGCCCGGGGTGCAGGTGGTAATCAGCACCGGCGGCACTGGCATCACCGGCCGTGACAGCACCCCCGAGGCCGTGGGCCTGCTGTTCGACAAGCCGGTGGAGGGCTTTGGCGAGCTGTTCCGCCAGGTCTCGCTGGAGGAGATCGGTCCCTCCACCATCCAGTCCCGGGCCCTGGCCGGACTGGCTAACGGCACCCTGATCTTCTGCCTACCGGGCTCCACCGGGGCCTGCCGCACCGCCTGGGACCGGATCCTCGGCCCGCAACTGGACCACCGCACCAAGCCCTGCAACTTCGCCCAGCTGTTCCCGCGCCTATTGGAAAAATAGGCCGTCCCGCCATGAGCGCCGATAGCTGCAGCACCCCGCCCCAGGGTCTCAAGCCGCTGGAGCAGGCCCTGGACCAGTTGCTCAGCAGCGCCCGGCCGCTGGCGGAGACCGAGACGGTTGCCACCGCGGCCGGCCTGGGCCGGGTCTTGGCCGGGCCGGTGATCAGCGGCGTCGACGTGCCGCCCTGGGACAACAGCGCCATGGACGGCTATGCGATCGACAGCGCCGAGCTGGGTGCGGGCGCCCGCCTGCGGGTCAGCCAGCGCATCCCGGCCGGGGGCGTCCCAGCGCCCCTGGAATCGGGCACCGCGGCCCGCATCTTCACCGGTGCCCCTTTGCCGGCCGGAGCCGATGCGGTGGTAATGCAAGAACGTTGCCGGCGCGACGGGGAATGGGTCGAGATCGAGGGCCCTGCGCTGCCGGGCGAGAACGTGCGCCGGGCCGGCGAAGACCTGCACTCGGGCCAGGAGGTGCTCTCCGTCGGCACCCGCCTGGGCCCCCAGCATCTGGGACTGGCCGCCTCGGTGGGGGCGCCCGAGGTCCGGGTCTATCGGCGCCTGCGGGTCGCCATCTTCAGCAGCGGCGACGAACTGGTGATGCCCGGCCAGCCCCTGGCCCCGGGCCAGATTTACAACTCCAACCAGTTCACCCTCGGTGGCTTGGTTCAGGGCCTGGGCTGCGAACTGGTATCCCTGGGCATCGTCGAGGACAGTTTCGAGGCCACCTGTGCGGCCCTCGAGCGCGGCGCTCGGGAGGCCGACCTGGTGCTCGCCTCCGGCGGCGTCTCGGTGGGCGAAGAGGACCACGTCAAGCCGGCGATCGAGCGCCTGGGCCGGCTCGATCTCTGGCAGATTGCGATCCGCCCCGGCAAACCCTTGGCCTTCGGCCACATCGGCGGCACCCCGTTTATCGGCTCCCCCGGCAATCCGGTGTCCCTGTTCGTCACCTTCTGTCTGCTGGCGCGGCCCTTCATCCTGTGCATGCAGGGCGTAACCAGCGGCCTGGTGCCGCGTCCGCTGCCGGCCCGCGCCGGCTTCGACTGGCGGCGCCCCGACCGGCGCCGCGAGTTCATGCGCGCCCGCCTGGAACTGGATGCGGAGGGCCAGGCCTGGGTGCATGTCCACCCCAGCCGCTCTTCCGGGGTATTGAGCGGCGTGACCTGGGCCGACGGGCTGGTGGTGATCGCCGAAAATCGGCTAATCTCCAAGGGTGACCCGGTGCAATTCATCCCGTTTAGCGAGCTGCTGACATGATCGAGGTACGCTATTTCGCCCGTCTGCGCGAGCGCCTGGGCACTGGCGCCGAGCAGATCGAAGCGATCCCGGAACTGACCGATCTGCGGGCCCTGACTGCCCACCTGAGCCGGCGCGGCGGGGTCTATGCCGAGGCCCTGGGGGCGGACCAGACCCTGATGGCCGCGGTCAATCAGGAATTGGCCGGCCCCGATACCCGGATCCAGGACGGCGACGAGGTGGCCTACTTCCCGCCGGTCACCGGGGGCTGAGCCATGTGGTCCCGGGTGCGCGTGCAGCCTGAGCCGCTGGAGCCGCTGGCGCCCCAGGCCGAGCTCTGGGGCGGCCGCCCGGGGGTCGGAGCGGTGGTCAGCTTTATCGGCCTGATGCGTGACTTCAACGCCGGCCAGGCGGTCCAGGGCATGACCCTGGAGCATTACCCCGGCATGACCGAAAAGGCCCTGCAGGCCATTGTCGACCAGGCCGGCGAGCGCTGGGACCTGGAAGCGGTGCAGCTGGTCCATCGCGTTGGCGGGCTCCAGCCCCAGGATCCCATCGTGTTGGTGGCGGTGGCGAGCGCCCACCGCGGCGAGGCCTTCCGGGCCTGCGAATTCATTATCGATTACCTCAAGACCCGGGCCCCATTCTGGAAGAAGGAACAGCGCGCCGACGGCGAGCACTGGGTCGAAGCCCGGGCCCAGGACCGCGAGGCCGAGCGTCGCTGGCAGTCGGAGTGAGCCAGGTTCAAGCCGAGCTGGAACGGGTCATGGAGGCTTGGCTGGCCCGGGTGCGCGCCGACACCGGCGGTCTGCCGCGACAGGAATACGACCCGGCCTGGCCCTCGCCCTGCCAGGTCGGCCCGCCGGACGCCGACGGCATGATCCAGTGGCGGCCGGTGGCGCGGGACCTGAGCGCCGATTTCTCCGGTCTGGCGCGGGCCCTGGAAGCGCCGGTGCACCCCGACTTCCAGGCCTACTACGGCAGCTACTGGTGCGACAGCTTCGAGGTTCAAGCCCCGGACGGCGGCCTGACCCTGCTCCAGGTCTGGAACCAGGCCGACTTCGAGCGCCTGATCGGCAACCTCCTCGGGCACGCCCTGGCCAAACAGAAAGCGCGGCAACCCCTGACCCTGTTCTTTGCTTGCGCCGACGAAGACGATCTCTTTCTCAGCCTGGAAAACCACAGTGGCCGCATCCTGCTGGAACGCCCGGGTCACAAGCCCCTGCGCGAACTGGCGCCGGATCTGGCGGCGTTCCTGGGGCGGTTGCGGGCCTGAGGCGGATCCGGGAACTCGGGGCAATCTGAGGGCAGCGGGCAGCTATCGTGGCCGGGGACGGGCGCTAGGGTGGTTGCGCTCCGCTGGTTCGGGGTACGGCCGTTTTTGCTGCCGGGCTCTCCCGGGTTGCACCCGGGCTACGGCGGGGGTGGCGGCTCGCCCGCACCGAGGGCGGTTTCCAGCGCCGCCAGGGTCTCGATCGGGGGGGCGCAGCTGGCGCCGCTGCACAGGTAGGCGACCGGGCCGGACCTGGGGGCCCGCTCCGCCAGGGCCTGGGGCAGCCCGTCGGCGTCGGCGGGGATTGTCAGGCCCAGGCGGCGCGGGGCATAGCCAAGGTCCAGGCGCGTCTGCCAAGGGGCCAGCTCGGTGGCCTGGCCCCGCAGCAGCAGGGTCTCCCCCGGTTCCAGGTATTCGTCCAGGGCGGCGAGCAGGGAGCAGTGGGCGTAGGGGATCTGCTTCAGCTGGTCCCAGGCCAGCAGCAGGCAGCGCTCGGCGGCCTCCAGGTAGCGGCCGTCGCCGAGCAGATGGCCGAGCCGCAGCAGGGCACGGGCGGCGACGCCGTTGCCGGCGGGGGTGGCTTCGTCGCCCAGGGGCTTGGGCCGCTGGATCAGCACCTCCTGGTCGTCGGCGGTGAAGAAGAAACCGCCCTGGTCCCGATCCTCGAAGCGCTTCAGCAGCAGCGCCGCGAGCGCTTGCAGCCAGGCCAGGTCGGCGCTCGACCAGCGCGCCTGCAGCAGCTCCAGCAGGGCGTCGATCAGGAAGGCGTGGTCGTCGAGATAGGCCGCCAGCTGGGCGCGGCCGTCGCGGCTGGTGGCCAGCAGCCGCCCGTCGCGCCAATGCGTGTGGCGCAGGAAGGCCAGGGCGCGCTCGGCAGATTTCAGATAGTCGGCCCGTCCCAGAATCCGCCCGGCCCGCGCCATGCCCTTGATGGTCAGCGCGTTCCAGCTGGTCAGTACCTTGTCGTCGCGGCCCGGGCGCACTCGGGTTTCGCGTTGGGCCAGCAGCTTGGCGCGGGCGCTCGCCAGCAACGCCTGCTGCCCCTCTTCGAGCTCGTCCTCCGTGCGCTTGAGGTGCCATTGCCCCTCGAAATTGGGTTTCTGATCGAGTCCGTGCAGAGGCGCGAACAGCTCCCATTCCTCCGTCGTTAGCGCCGCGCGCGCCGGTTCAGGGCGCCATAGATAGAACAGTCCCTCCGCCCCCTCGCTGTCGGCGTCCAGGCTGGAGTAGTAGCCGCCCTCGGGGGCCTGCATCTCCCGCAGCAGCCAATCGGCGGTAGCCTCGGCGGTGCGCCGAAAAAGGGGGCGCCCCGTCGCTTGCCAGGCGTCCAGGTACAGGGCCAGCAACTGGGCGTTGTCGTAGAGCATCTTTTCGAAGTGGGGGATCTCCCAACGCTCATCCACCGAGTAGCGGTAGAAGCCCCCGCCGAGCTGGTCATTGACCCCGCCCAAGGCCATGCGCTCCAGGGTATGGGTGGCCATCTCCAGGGCCCCGCCGTCCGGCTGGCCCGCCAGGGCGGTGGCCTGCCAGTGGCGAAGCAGGAACTCCAGGCTGGCTGGGTGGGGGAACTTGGGGGCCTCGCCGAAGCCGCCGTAGCGGGCGTCGTAGCTGGCCGACAACTGCTGGCGCGCCTGCTCCAGGGGGCCGGAATCCAGCGCCGTTTCCGGACCGAGCTTGGGGGTCAGCGAGGACAGGGCGTCGAGCATGGCGTCCCTTTGGCCGTCGATCTCCCGACGCTGTTCGCGGTAGGCCTGGGCGATGCTGCGCAGCAGGTCGCGGAAGGCGGGCAGGCGATGGCGCGGCTCCGGGGGAAAGTAGGTGCCGCCAAAGAAGGGCATCTGGTCGGCCGGGCTGAGGAACATGGTCAGCGGCCAGCCCCCGGGGCGGCCGCTCAGCAGCTGATGGGCGGCCTGGTAGATACGGTCCAGGTCCGGGCGCTCCTCCCGGTCCACTTTGATATTCACGAACAATTCGTTCATCACCGCGGCGGTGGCCGGATCCTCGAAGGATTCGTGCGCCATCACATGGCACCAGTGGCAGGCGGAATAGCCGATCGAGAGCAGAATCGGCCTATCGAGTTCGCGCGCCGATGCCAGGGCTTCTTCGCCCCAGGGGTGCCAGTCCACCGGATTTTCGGCGTGCTGCAACAGGTAGGGGCTGGTGGCCTGGGCCAAACGGTTGCTGGAGCGCTCGGGGCTATGCATGGGGACCTTCTTTTTAACCGAGTAAACGACTCAACTATATACCCCTGTCGGCGGGCGGTTCAAGCGCGTGCGGTCCGGCGCCGTGCTACCATAACACCCCATGCTGACCTACCCCGACATGGATCCGATCGCGCTGTCTCTGGGGCCATTCAAGGTCCACTGGTACGGCCTGATGTACCTGATCAGCTTCCTCGGCGGCTGGTGGCTGGCGCGTTGGCGGGCCC
>CBDUCL010000088.1:0-11059 GCA_965365625.1 uncultured Chromatiales bacterium
AGGTAGCGAGGCTGACCCTCGTTGAATAGGATGTCGAAGGCCAGGGTCGATTTGCCGGAGCCGGAGACCCCGGTAATGACGGTAAAGCGGCCCCTGGGGATGCTCACCTCCAGGTTCTTGAGGTTGTGCTCCCGGGCCCGCAGCACCTGGATCGCCGGCTCCCCGGCGACCGGGGCGGGCGCAGCGGGCGGGGCCTCACGCAGTTCGCTCAAGGCCTGCTCGTAGGCGGCCAGCGCACACCCGGTGTGGCTGCCGGGGTGGTCTCGCACCTGGGCCGGGGTGCCGGCGCAGACCAATTCGCCGCCCTGATCGCCCCCCTCCGGGCCCAGGTCGATGATCCAGTCGGCGGCGCGGATCAGGTCCAGGTTGTGCTCGATTACCAGCAGGGAGTGGCCCCGATGCAGCAACCGCTGGAAGGCCTGCAGCAGCAGCGCGATGTCCGCAAAATGCAGCCCGGTGGTGGGCTCGTCGAACAGGAACAGGCTGCCCGGATCGCCCTTGCGGCGCTTGTGCTTGGCCAGGTGGCCGGCCAGCTTGAGGCGCTGGGCCTCGCCGCCGGACAGGGTCGGCACCG
The DNA here is from genome assembly GCA_965365625.1 of uncultured Chromatiales bacterium. Lineage (GTDB taxonomy): Bacteria > Pseudomonadota > Gammaproteobacteria > Chromatiales > Chromatiaceae > CAVWCW01. Next base: position 575 of record CBDUCL010000088.1, read on the forward strand.
GCTGGCCCAGCTGCAGATAACCTAGCCCCACCGCCTGCAGGGGCTCCAGGGCGCGACGGACGTCCTTGTGCTCGGCGAAGGCCTGGGCCGCCTGGTCAACGGTCAGCTCCAGCACCTGGGCCATGGAACGCCCGTCCAGGGTCACCTCCAGCACCGGGGCGCGATAGCGGCGTCCGTTGCAATCCGGGCAGCGCAGGTAGACATCGGAAAGGAACTGCATCTCCACCTGCTCGAAGCCGGAGCCGCCGCAAGTGGGGCAGCGCCCGGTCCCGGAGTTGAAGCTGAAGGTGCCGGCGTTGTAACCCCGCTCCCGGGCCAGAGGCTGGGCTGCAAACAGCTTGCGGATGCCGTTCAGGGCGCCGACGTAGCTGGCCGGATTGGCGCGGGAGGTGCGGCCGATGGGGGATTGGTCCACCAGCACCACCTGGGCGACCTGCTCGTGCCCCAGCAGTTCGCGGTGGCGACCCGGGGCCTGCTCCGGCTGGCCCTTGAGCTGGGCCAGGGCGTTGAACAGCACGTCCTGCACCAGGGTCGACTTGCCGCAACCGGAGACCCCGGTCACGCACACCATCCGCTCGAGCGGGATGCGCAGATCCAGGTCCTTGAGGTTGTGCTCCGCCGCGCCCTGGAGTTCCAGCCAGGGACCGTCCGGATCCGGCGGCCGGCAGGGACGTTCGGCGGCGACCCGCTCACGCCCGCTCAGATAGGCGGCGGTGCGGGACTCCGCACAGGCCAGGAGCGCCTGGGGGCTGCCGTCGAACAGCACCCGGCCCCCGGCGGCCCCCGGGCCGGGGCCGATGTCGATAATGCGATCGGCGGCCAGCATCAACTCCGGGTCGTGCTCCACCACCAGCAGGGAGTTGCCGGCATCACGCAGCCGGCGCAGCACCCCGGCCACCCGCTGAATATCCCTTGGGTGCAGGCCGATACTCGGCTCGTCGAGCACGAACAGGGTATTCACCAAGGCGGTGCCCAGTGCCGTGGTCAGGTTGATGCGCTGCACCTCGCCCCCGGAGAGGGTACGGGACTGTCGGTCCAGGCTCAGGTAACCGAGCCCCACTTCGCACAGGTAGCGCAGGCGGGCGCGGATCTCCCCCAGCAGTTGCTCGGTGGCTTTGTCCAGCGGCGCCGGCAGGCTCAGATCGTCGCACAGGGCCCGACAGCGCTCGATAGGCAACCCGCTCAGGTCGTGGATATTCAGCCCCGGCAAGGCCCGGAACCCGGCCTCCGGCTGGGTCACCGAGCGCGGGCGGTGGCGCCGCTCCGGCGCCAGCACCGTGTCGGCCTCGGCCCGGCTGCCGAGGCGCCAGAGCAGGCTCTCGTCCTGCAATCGGGCGCCGCCGCAGTCCGGGCACCGATCATAGGCCCGGTACTTGGACAGCAGCACCCGGATGTGCATCTTGTAGGCCTTGGTCTCCAGCCAGTCGAAGAAGCGCCGCACCCCGAACCAGACCCCCTGGTCCCAGGGCCCCTCCCCCTCCAGCACCCAGTCCCGCTCGGACTGGCTCAGCTCGGCCCAGGGCCGCTGCACATCCAGCCCGCGGCGCTGGGCAAAGCCCATCAGTTCCTCCTGCACCTCCCAGTAGGAGTCGCTCTGCAGCGGTTTGATCGCTCCCTCGGCCAGGCTCTTGCTCGGGTCCGGCACCACCAGATTCCAATCGATGCCGATCACCCGGCCGAAGCCGCGGCAGGTCGGGCAGGCGCCCAGGGGGGAGTTGAAGGAAAAGCGGTTGGGGGCCGGGTCCCGGTAGTGGAGGTCGCAGGGGGCGCAGTGCAGGTCGCTGGAAAAGCGCAGCGGCGGACCGGCCTGGCGCTGTTCGTCTAACGGATAGACACTGAGCCGGCCGTGGCCCCGGTGCAGGGCCTGCTCCAGGGCCTCCACCAGCCGGTCCCGGTTGTCGGGACCAATCCGGGTACGGTCCTGGACCACCTGCAGAACCTGACCCTGGCGCTCCTGGATGCGGGTATAGCCCTGGGCGGCGAGGAAACCCTCTACCTCGGTCTGGCTAAAGTTGTCCGGCAAGGCCAGCGGAAAGCAGACCACCACCCGGCTCCCGGCCGCCAGTTCGGCGCTGAGCCGGTCGAAGATGGCATCTGGATGATCCCGCCGCACCTCCGCCCCGCAGCCCCGGCAATACAGCCGGGCGGCCCGGGCATAAAGCAGCTTGAGGTGGTCGGTGAGCTCGGTCATGGTGCCCACGGTGGAGCGGGAGGTGCGCACCGGGTTGGTCTGGTCGATGGCGATGGCCGGCGGAATGCCCTCGATGGCGTCTACCGCCGGCCGGTCCATACGGTCCAGGAACTGCCGAGCGTAGGGCGAAAAGGTCTCCACGTAGCGCCGCTGGCCCTCCGCATAGACGGTATCGAAGGCGAGCGAAGACTTGCCGGAACCGCTCACCCCGGTGACCAGAATCAGCTCGCCCAGGGGCAGGTCCAGGTCGAAGCCTTTGAGGTTGTTCTGGCGGGCACCGCGGATACGGATGGCGGGTTTGGGCATGCGGAGACTCTACGCGGGTTCGGAAGGGGCGAATTCTACGGGCTAGGGGACGGTGGGCAAAAGGGCCGACCAGCTCCGACGACCAATAAATCTGTTTTATTGCAAATAAAGCTTGCGTATTTCATTATTCGCTAATATACTTCTTCACCATCGAGAGCAGGGCACCACTGCACCGGCTCGAAGGCTCGATAACCAAACCCAATTCAACCCTAGATTACAGGAACCGACATCATGACCAAGATTACCAAGATCGCCGCTACCGCCGCTCTGCTTGCTGCCTCCGCCTCCGCTTCCGCCTGGTGGGGCGGCCCGGGCTCTACCAGCTTCATGGACGAGTTCTTCGGCGATGGCTTCGGCGACTTCAACATGAGCGCCAACACCAGCACCCGCGGGTGGGGCCGTGGCTACGGCCACAACTACTACGCCCCTTACTACGGCTACGCCCCCTACGGCTACGGCGTGCCCTACGGCTACGGTGCCGCCCCGGTAGCCCCGATTGCCCAGGCTCCGGTCGCCGCGACCGCCAAGTAATCCGAACCTATGCCATCCCCGGCGCAAGGACGCGCCCAAGGCCGCCTTCGGGCGGCCTCTTTTCTTTTCAGTCCCCGACCTTGCCGAGACAGCACTTCTTGTACTTTTTGCCGCTGCCGCAGGGGCAGGGGTCGTTGCGGCCCACTTTGGGCACAGCGCGCACATAGGGCTCGCTGGGTGGGGTCAGCCAATCCACGGGCGGATTCAGGCCCTCATTGTCCCATGCTTCGCCATCCCAGACCCCGCCCTCGTCCTCGAGGTCTGCTTCGAGGTCTGCCTGCAATTGGCCGTAGAGCTGCCGCTGGCGGTCCAGGATCTGCCCCGGGACGTAGAAGTCGAGTGGCTCCTGCACCGGGTCCGGGGCATCGCGGCCGCGCCGGTAGGCAGTCTCCACTTCCGCCGCTTCGACCCCTAACAAGCGTCTGGCAGCCAGCATGGCCGCGTAGGCGTCCAACGCCTGCCGATGCGCCAGGCGGGGATAGTCCAGCAGTTTGTAGGCGACGATGTCCAGCAGTTCGAGGTCGTCATCCGGGTTCGCCAGCAGCCCGGCAAGCTGTTCCAACACCGGCTCCAAGGCCTCGGGGCCGGCCTGCTGGGCGCCATGCACCAGGCTCAGCATGGCCATGGTCCGGGTGTACCAGTAACGGTCTGTGTCGCGCAGCAGATCCAGGAGCCGATCCTGCACCAGCTCAAACTTGTTGCGGAACAGGGCCGGCCAGGTCTCGTCCACCCATTCCCAAAGGGGGTCTTCCCGCTCCCGCTCGGTCAGTTCCAGGGCCTCGAGCAAGGCGTCGGCCGCGGCCGGACCTGGAATACCACCGAGGACATTAATGCAGTGCAACAGCCCCCACCAATCATCCTCGTCGCCGCCATCGCCCCAGGCTTCGCTGCCCAACAGATGCTCGCGCAGCCGCGGCACCAGGGCCGGGCCGCGGGCGATGGCCGCCTCGATGGCGCTTCGGGGCAGCAGGTCACCATACTCGCGCAGGCGCTGAAACAGCGCCTGGTCATCCAGCTGCGCCAGCTCCTCGGCGGGCATTTCGGGAAGGTCCTCCAGGGTGGGCGGTTCACCTAGGTCCTCGGCCTCCCAGGCTTCGTCCCGATCGCCCCAATAGCCCTGGTAGACCTCCCCCAGCACCCATCCAAGCTGGGCCGGATCAAGCTTGAGCGCTTCGGAAAACTCCGGGTCGAGGGCGGCCAGGACGTCACCGACCTGCTCGGGATCGATCAGCCACATCAAGCGCAGATAGTCGATCGCCGCCGCCGTATGCTCTGCGTTGAGACGGGTCCAGGTTTCCTCATTGACCTCTACCGACCGACTGAAGCCCCTGCGCCAGCTTGCATCCTCGGCCGGCGGGCGATAGCTGCCCTGAGCGAGCTGGTCGCAGATCCAGTCCAGGGCGTCCACCACAAGGTCCTCGATCTCCGGCTTGGCTGCCTGGCCCGGGCGCCCGTCCAGTTCCGTAAGCGCGGCCGCGATAGCCGCCGGGTCCAGGGACTCCGGAGCGATGATGGCTTGGGCGCAGAGGTAACCCTCGACCTGGGGCGCAGCCGGGTTAGGAGTTGCGGTCAGCTGCAAGAGTTCGTCTAAAAAGGGGTTTCTATCGCTCACAACCGGCCCTCAAATCAGGTTTGCCTGCCCTTGAAGGGTTTCCGGGCAGGCTTGCCGACAGGATACCCGATCCTAAGCAACTTGTTCGTCCCACCGAAAGAAGCCGGTCGTCTCACCGGTCTCTTGGGTAGGTCGGCAGAGTCGGTGAACGGGCGAACAGATGCGAATACGAATCGATCGCCCTTCCATTTCGGACCCATCCGGCCTATTAGTTACCTTAGGGGACCGGCGTTTCTCCGGCCCTGGCTTCCATCCACCTGAGAGGAAACACGAGATGAAACAGCAAAAAGCAGGCCTTAGCACCGCCATCGCCGGTATCCTGGCCCTGGGCGGCGCCCTGGCTGCGGGCAGCGCCCAGGCAGCAGTACCCGACCAGCCCAAGAACTGGGAGAAATGCGCGGGGATCGCCAAGGCCGGCATGAACGACTGCGGCTCCCTGGATGGCAAACACGCCTGCGCCGGCCAAGCGGCGTCGGACAATAACGACAACGAGTGGGTTTATGTGCCCGAGGGCACCTGCACCAAGATTACCGGCGGCAGCGTGGCCGCGGTCAAGCCGGCGAAATAGTGCGGCAGCCGTTAGCAGGCCCCGCCCCCGATCGGGGCGGGGCCCAGATCGCGGGCGTCGGCATCGGCCTGCGCAGCCCACACATCGGGGAGATCCTGGAAACCCGCCCTCCGCTACCCTGGCTGGAGCTGCTGGCGGACAATCACTTGGCAGCGGGGGGCCTGATCCCGCGCCAGACCGAGGCCCTGGCCGAGCACTATCCCACCACCCTGCACTGCGTCGGCATGTCGCTGGGCAGCAGCGACCCCCTGGACCCGGACTACCTGGCCCGGATCAAAGGCCTGAGCGAACGCCTGCAACCGGCCTGGATCTCCGATCATCTGTGTTTTACCAGCCAGGGCGGACACCACTACCACGATTTGCTGCCCCTGCCCTACACCGAAGAGGCACTGGACCACCTGAGCGGCCGCATCGACCAGGTGCAAGAGACGCTCGGCCGGCCATTCCTGGTGGAAAACGTCTCCAGCTACCTGAGCTATAGCGCATCCAGCCTCAACGAGGCGGAATTCCTGGCCGAGCTGTGCCGGCGCTGCGGCTGCGGGCTGCTGCTGGATGTAAACAATATTTATGTCAGTGCCTGCAATCACGGATTCGACGCCCTCGACTACCTGGAGCAGATTCCCCTCGAGCGGGTGCAGGAGGTGCACCTGGCCGGCTACGAGCAGCGCGACGGCTACCTGTTGGACGCCCACAGCCGCCGGGTCAGCCAACCGGTGTGGGCCCTGTATCGGGAACTGATGCGCCGCGCCCCAGGTGTCCCCACCCTGATCGAGTGGGACAAGGACATCCCGCCCCTGGGGGTACTGCTGGACGAGGCCGCCCGGGCCGCCGCCATTGCCGCGGAATGCGCCTCGCCGCAGGCGGTCTCGGCATGAAACTGGTCGAGATCCAGCGTCGGCTGCTGCAGGGGCTGCCACCCGGGGCGCCGGCCGAGCGGCAGGCCGCCGCCTGCGCCCTGCTCGACCCTGGCGGGTCCCTGGAGCCCGGCCAGCGCCTCAGCATCTATCGGCGCAATATCTCCGGTGCCCTGCTGGCCGCGCTGGAGTCCGTCTACCCGGTCTGCCGCCAGATTCTCGGGGAGGGCAATTTCGCCGCTCTGACCCGGGACTTCGCTTGGCGCCACCCCAGCCGGGGGCCGGATCTCAATCGCTACGGCGAGGCCCTGCCCGAGTTTCTGGGCTCGGCGCTGAGCCGCCACCCGGCCTCCGCCGAACTGGTCTACCTACCGGACCTGGCGCGTCTCGAATGGCTCTGGCACCGGGTCCACTACAGCGCCGACGACCCGGCCTTCGATTTCGCCGCTTTCGCCGCGGCGTCCGGTCAACACCCCGAGCGCATCCGCTTCCGGCTCAGTCACTCCCTGGGGCTGCAGAGTTCGCCTTACCCGGTGCTGGAGATCTGGCGACGCCATCGCGAGGGCAGTGACACCCGAACGGTGGCGGCCCTGAACGCGTCCCAACATCTGTGCATCTGGCGCCAGGGACTGGAACCCAGAGTGGCGGCCATCGACGCCGACTGTCTGCGGCTGCTGCAGCAATGCGGGGCTGGCCTGGGCCTGGCCGAGCTAACAAACACCGAGCGGCTGCCGGAACTGATCGCCCAGGGCTGGATTTGCGGCTTTACGGTTTGACGGTCGGCGACCGTCAGCGAGATCTTCTCGGTTCACGGAACGGGTGCCTGACTCCTCACTACGAACTCCTCACTCCTCACTCTTCAGTTCACCCGCGGCGATGAACCCCGCCCGCCCGCTCAGCGCCTGGCGCAGTTCCTCCAGCCGCTGCACCAAGGCTTCCGGCGCATAGGGCTTCGCCGGCAACCGACCCCAGACCGGTCCGGGCCAAGCCGGGTCGGTGCGATAGCGCACCAGATGGTGCAGATGCAACTGGGGCACCAAGTTGCCCAGGGCGGCCAGGTTCAACTTGTCCGGGTGGAACCGCTCGTCCAGCACCTCGGACAGGGCGCAGGACTCCCGCAACAATTGCTCCCGATCCGGTTCCGTCAATTGATATATCTCGCGGATTCCCTCCCGGTCCGGCACCAGAATCAACCAGGGATAATTGGCGTCCCGCATCAGCAACAGGCGGCAGAGAGGAAAACGGCCCACCAGTTCGCAGTCTCGGGCCAGTTGGGGATGCAGTTCGGCCATGGTTTCGTTCCTGTCTCGGTTCCAACGCCTATCGCCGGTTGAGCACCAACACCGGGTCGCCCACCCGGATCAGCCCGCTCGCCAGCACCTGTAGACAGCTGCCGCTGCCCTTGCCCAGGGCTCGCGCCATGCCGGCACCCGACACCCGGTCCAGGTAGCCGCAGGGCGGGCGCGGCCGGTGCCAGACAAACAAGGCCTCCCCGATCTGCAACCTTTGCTCGCGCAGCTGTTTGGGAAACAATCCGGCCACCACCAGGTTGCGGCGGTGAAAGCCCGGCACCAGGGGACGGCCGGCCCGCGCCTCGGCCCAGGCCAGTTCCTGCTCGGTGATCAGGGTCAGTTGGCAAGCCTCCACTGGATGCCAATGGCCCTGGCCGAGCGCATAGCGGTCTTCGGCCAGCCCTTGCCCGGCCAGTGCCTGGGCCTCGCTCAGCGATTGCATCCCGGCGCCGGCAACGGGGCAGGTGAAGATGGCGCTCAGCCGCCCCGGCGCAGGCGCACGCTGGTTGCGAAAGGGCGGCAGAATCATAGTTTGCGGATCTCGGTCGGCGCTGACTTGAATGGTAGCCCATCCTCTGCAACAGTCTCAGATCATCCGATCGGTGAAGGCGCCAACCCGCCCAACCAGCGTTTATCGGTCCAAACGCCGGAACCGGAGCAGAGCCAACCCGGGACCCACCCTATGCTAGAGTAGCAAGCATCGGCGAAGCCCTGCCCCTAATGCCGGGAGATGGCGCACCAGTCGCCGCGCCCCATACCGTCGTCCGGGAGCCCAGTATGTACCTACCGCACCCAGTCCGCCGCGGGAACTGCGTCCTATGGTTGACGCTGGTATTGGGCTGCCTGCTCGGCACCGGGCTCCTGGCCGCCGAAGACGCACCGACCAAGCCGTTGTCGTTTGGCGTCTACACCCATATCCGCTCTACCGAGATGCACCACAAGATGGCGCCCCTGCAGGCCTATCTGCAGGACGCCCTGGCCGAACGCGGGATTCGGGCAGAGGTAACGCTACGCATCTTCCCCAGCTACGCCAGCGCCATCGATGCCCTAGCCCAGGGCCAGGTGGATTTCGTGCGCTACGGCCCGGTCAGCTACGTGCTGGCCAAGGAGCGCAATCCCAATCTCCGCTTGCTGGCCATGGAGAGCAATGGCGGCAGCAAGAGCTTCAACGGCGTGATCTCGGTACCGGTAGACTCCCCCCTACAGTCGGTGGCCGAGCTGCGCGGCAAGCGCATCGCCTTCGGCGACCGCCGCTCGACCACTGGCCGTTACCTTGCCCAAGCGGCCCTGCTGACGGCCGGCATCGGCGCCGGGGACCTGGCCGGCTACAGCTACCTGGGCCGTCACGACAAGGTGGCCTTCGCGGTGGCCGCAGGCAACTACGACGCCGGAGCCACCAACGAGAACACCTTCAACAAATACGCTGAGAGAAAGGGTCTGCGAAAGCTCCTGGAGTTCCCCTGCGTCACCAAACCCTGGGTGGCGCGGGAAGGCCTGCCCGACGGGATCTTCGAGGCGCTGCGCGCCGCCCTGCTGACGCTGAAGGACCCGGCGGTGCTGGAGCAAATCGCGCGCGACGGCCTGCTGCCGGCCGAGGACAGGGACTACGACGAGATCCGGCTCGCCATGGCCCAGGCCGGCCGCTTCGACCCCCTGAGCCTGAGCTTCGGCATCTATGCCGCGATCAAACCGAGCGACGCATTCAATCAGGTGCGTCCGGCCATCGAAATGCTGGAGCGGGAGCTGACCGCGGCCGGCAGCCTGTCGAGCCTGCGCATTCGCGTACTGCGCGACTACCGCCAGGCAATCGACGCCCTGGGACGCGGCGAAATCGACTTTGCCCGCCTGGGCCCGGCCAGCTATGTGCTTGCCCGGGAACGCTATCCCGAGATCCTACTGCTGGCCAGGGAGCGCTCCGCGGGCTCGGCCCCGGCCGGGGTGTTCGTGGTGCCTGCCGACTCGGAACTGGATTCGATCCAGCAACTGGCCGGGCGACGTTTGGCCTTCGGCGGCCGGGATTCCACCGAGGGCCGCTACCTGGCCCAGGCCGAGTTGTTGAAGGCCGGTATTGGGGCTGCCGACTTGGCCGGCTTCAGCTACCTAGGCCGCCACGACCGAGTCGCCCATGCAGTGGCGCGGGGCAATTACGACGCCGGGGCGCTGAGCGAGTCTGTGTTGGACGAATACGCCGGCACCCGACCGTTGCGGGTGATCGGCCGCTTCGAATCCGCCCCTAAACTCTGGGTCGCCCGCCCCGGCATGGACCCGCAGCAGGTCGCCGACCTGCGCCAAGGACTGCTGGACATCCCCCCCGGACCGGCCCTCGCAACCCTGGGTGTCGACGGCTTCGAGCCGGCGGAAGCCGACGACGCCGACTGCTCGCGGTTGCGCCGTCAGATGCAGCTGGCGCGCCAGTTCGATCCGGCGCCATGAGCCTTTCATTCAAGATCATCGCGGTTATCGGGCTCGCCCTGAGCGGCCTGTTCACCCTCTTCGGCTGGCTCCTGGTGGACGACGAAGAGCGGCTGCTGCGCGATGTCCTGGACCAGCGCGGCAGCGCCCTGGCCCAGGTAATCGCCAATTTCAGCATCGAAGCCCTACTGGTCGAGGACTACCCGGTGCTCGAGACCGCCCTCAAGAATATCGGCAACGAAACCGAGGACATCCTCTCCATCGACGTGCTGCAGCAGGGCCGGTCGGTAGCCGGTTTTGTGCGCGACGCCGACACCGACGGCACCCATTTCAACAGCGAGATCCTGTTTCCGGGCCCGGAGGGCAACTCGGCAACCCGCCTCGGTCAGGTGCGACTGGTGCTCTCGGACCAGGGCAACCGCCGCTTCATCGCCGAGCGGCGCCTGGAGATGTGGCTGTTCATCGGCATTATCTTCGTAGTTCTCGCCACCATCCTTAGCCTGATCCTGCGCCGCCTGGTGCTGAGTCGGGTCGAGCAACTCACCGGCTTCGCCGAAACCATTACCTCCGAGCAGAGCCGGGGCCGCCTAAACGCTCAATACCCGGGCGCGCCGCTGGCCCCGCCCCGTTCCCGCGGCGACGAGATCGGCCGCCTGGCGTGGAGCCTGGCCAGCCTGCAACACGCGAACGTCGCTTCGATCTACAGCTTCGAACACGAA
>CBDUCL010000089.1:0-10961 GCA_965365625.1 uncultured Chromatiales bacterium
CGGTTGCGGTATACAACAGGCGCGGCGGCGGGGCCTGGCCTCGGTCGACCGCTGCCCGTAGTTCGCGGGCGATGCCAAAGAACTCCTCGGGACCGATATCGCGTCCGCCCAGGCCGCCGACGTAGCTCAGCAGCAGGGGCGCGCAGTTCGTGCCTGCCAGGCTGGCGGCGATCTCGGTGTGCAGTATCCCGCCTCGGCCCAGGGACAGGTTCTGGTCGATTACCGCCGCCGCTTTAAGCGGCGCCAGGGCCGCGCGCAGCTCGGCCTCCGGCCAGGGCCGCAGCAGGCGCGGGCGCAGCAGGCCGATCGGCCAGCCGTCGGCGCGCAGGGCGTCCACCGCGGCCTCCGCCTTGCTGGCGAACGAGCCCATCATCACCAGGGCATATTCGGCGCCGTCCATTCGATGGGCCTCGAGCGCCCGGTAGCGGCGACCGAAGCGCCGAGCGAACTCGTCCGCTACCTCCGCATGCATCGCCAGTGCCTGGTCCATTGCCAGCTGCATCTGGTAGCGGAAGTAGCTGTAGGGCCCGCCGCCCAGCACCGCCACCGCCTGGCTGATCGGGGCGCTAGCACGGAAGCGAATGTTCTCCGCCCGGTAGTCCCCCAGCCAGTCCTGGCAGTCATCGGCCTCCGGCAGTTCCACCGGCTCTCGGGTGAAGCTGAGGTAGAAGCCGTCCAGGTTCACCAGCACCGGCAGCCGCACCTTGGGGTCCTCGCCCAAGCGGTAGGCCATGAGCACCGTGTCCAGCACCTCCTGGCAGCTGGCGCAGTGCAGGAGCAGGAAGCCGCTGTCGCGGGCGGAAAGCAGATCGTTGTGGTCCGGCTCCAGGGTGATCGGGGCGGACAGACCACGGGAGACATTGATCAGCACCCAGGGCGCGCGCCAACCGGCCACCGTGTAGAGCATCTCCAGGCCGTAGAGCAGCCCCTGGCTGGAGGTGGCGCTGAACACCCGCACCCCGGTGGCGGCCGCCGCCCCGGCGGCGGTGACCATCGAGTGTTCGGATTCCAGGGTGACCAGCCGGGCGGGCATTTCACCATCGTCGATCCACTGGCCCAGGGTCTCGATGATCTCGGTCTGAGGGGTGATCGGGAAGGCTGGCACATAGTCGGCGCGGGCCAGTCGGGCCCCCCAGGCGGCGGCGCCATTGCCGGTGAGCAGCAGGCGGGTCATGGGGCGGCTCCCGATGCGGTCGGTTCGGCCTCGGGCCGGGCCGAGATGGCGTGGGGTGGGCATTGGGCCAGGCAGACCAGGCAACCCTTGCAATGGTCATAGTCGATCTGGGGGCGGCGGTCGGCCCCAAGCGCGATGGCCCCGTCCGGGCAGGCGCTGGAGCAGACCCACCAACAGCCGCCGCAGCGCGCATAGTCGATCTCCGGGCGCAGGCTGCGCCAGAGACCGGTCTGGCTGCGCTCGCTGGTAAGTGTGGCGTGAATGGCCGGGGCGGCGATCTCGGCCGGTTCGGCGGCCAGCTCGATCCAGTCGGGGGCGGGGCTGGCTCGTGGATTCGGCTCGGGGGCCTGGTGCAGCAGGCCGCGCTGGGGCGTCAGGCGCTCGAAGGCGGCTAGGGCCAGCTCCAGGTTGCGCGCCTGCAGGGCCGGACCGAGGCCCGCCAGTTCTTGCAGAACCGCTTGGGTCAGTTGTTCGGAGGTAATTTTTCCGCTGAGGGCGGCCGCGGCCCCGGCGCATTCGGCCCCGACCAGACGCAGTTGCTCGGTGTCCTCGGTCGCCGCCGGCGGCAGGGTGAGCACCGAGGCCGAGATATTCAGCCGCTGCCGCCAGACTTCCGGCGGCTGACCGGAGCTGACCAGCACCAGGCTATCGGCGCGAATCCCCTGCAGCACCCCGGCCGCGCCTACCCCCAGCAGGCTGTCGTCGGCGCATACCACCAAGTCTGGATGTCGGATGATGCCGCGTTCCCGGATCGGCTTCCGGTTCGCCCGCACATAAGCGAAGATGGGGGCGCCCCTGCGCTCCGCGCCATAACGTGGGGCGTCCTGCACCTCGTATCCCGCTAGGAAAAAGGCGCTGCCCAGAATCCGGCTGGCGGTCTTGATGCCCTGACCGCCGCGGCCGTGAAAGCGGATGCGAAACATGGTTGCCTCCGCAGCCATATGATGTTGGTCTCGGCTCAGCCCGTAGGCGCCGTCACCCCTGCCCTGTGAGTGCGCGCTGGGCCGCGGGCATCAGAAGATCCCCCAGCGCTTGCCGGCCATCGCCTTGCGCACCCGTGCCTCCGCCAACTCTACCGCCGCCTGGCGGGGCAAGATGTCGCGCCTGCGGGCATCTTCCAGCACCAGGCGGGTGTTGCGCCTGAGCTTTTCCTCGATGGTTTGCATCACTTGGGACTCGGTGGCGCCCCGATATTCCATGGCCGCGCAGATGACACCGCCGGCATTGGCGATAAAGTCCGGTACGCAGAGTACACCGCGTTCGGCCAGGTAGCGCTCGGCCTCAGGCGTGAAGGGGATATTGGCTCCCTGCACCACCAGCCGGGTGTCGAGCTGGGCCACATTGCCCTCGTGCACCACATCCGGGCGGGCGGCGGGAATCCAGATGTCGCAGGGCATTCCGACCACCGCATCCCGCTCCAGCACCCGGCAGCCGCTGCAGGCGGTGACGCTCTCGCCCCGTTCCTTGAGCGTCAACAGCCGCTCCAGCTCTAGCCCCTCCGGGTTGTAGATGGCTCCCCGGGAGTCGGCGACCGCCACCAGCACCGCACCCTTGGCGGTGAGAAAGCGAGCGGCATGCTTGCCCACCGCGCCGAAGCCCTGGATCACCAGGCGGGCGCCGGACAGCTCGAAACCGCAGTATTCAAGCGCCACGTCCACCACCTGGCTCAGGCCCCAGCCGGTGGCGCCAATCTCGTCCAGCGGGATGCCGCCGACCTCTCGGGGGAGCCCGACCACCCGGTCCACCTCGTCCTTGATCCAGGCCATGCATTCTTCGTCGGTGCCCATGTCCGGGGCAAAGATGTATTGTTCGACTTCGCGCAGGGAGCAGGCCAGGGCGCGCACAAGTAGCTGTTTGCGGGCCCGGTCCATGCGGGGGTCGCCATAGACCACGATCTTGCCGCCGCCATGGGGCAGGCCGGCGGCGGAATTCTTCAAGGTCATGGCCCGGGCCAGGCGGAAGCACTCCTCGGTGCTCACGTCTTCGGCTATGCGAATGCCCCCCACCGAGGGTCCCCTGGCCACATTGTCCACTACCAGCACTGCTTTGAGGCCGACCGCGGGGACCTGTACCTGGATGACCTTGAGGGGTCCCAGATCGTCGGCGAAGGAGAGGGCTTCTTCCATACGGCCTCCGGCGCGGGTTTCTATTTAAATTATAGGCCTTGGGGCGGTTTCCCCGGCTGGGTCGAGGCGCCGGCGATGACCTCGGTCAGTTCTGAAATCCCCTGCTGCGAGTGGCAAAAAAGAACTTGACTAAAACACTTGGGAATTGGTAAAATTCCCAGTCAATTAATCAAGATTTAACTGCAATCGCCGGAGTGGATAGGCCGCCCGGGCGGTTGTCGTAGACAGGCATGAATGAGGAGTTGTATATGCAATTGCCGGAAAGAGATGGTGACGGGTATCTACTGAGCATGGGCGATTGGACCCCGGAGATAGGCCGCGCGATGGCCGAGGCCGATGGCGTCGAGCTCGATGACGTCAAGTGGGGCCACATCGTCAAGGCGCGGGAATATTTCGACGAGCATGCGGTGGTGCCGCCGATCCGCAAGTTCGCCAAGTACGCGGGGGAGAACCAGAAAGACATGTTCAAGCTCTGGATGACCGGCCCAATGAAGCCGATCACCAAGTACGGTGGGCTGCCGAAGCCGACCGGCTGCGTCTGATTTCCCAGCCTAGAACAACCGGCCGTGGCCCCAGTGCCGCGGCCGGTTTTTTTCTGCTCCGAGCTGAAAGCCGCAAATTTTTCATGGGAAATTGACATGCAATGACATCCAGCAATGAATAGTTGATAGAAAGCGTAGGATAATTAAAGTTTATGTTCCGGAAAAAAAACAACAGCCGGATCGCCTAGTTTCCATTACTTGAGGAGATCACCATGTTGAAGCTGCGACTGGCCCTGGTGCCGGCCCTGTTGTTTTCCGCCCAAATGGCGTCTGCCCAGGATGCCGATCCGCGACCCAATAGCTGGCTGAAGGTCCAGCATTCCGAGGGCATTACCATCAATCTGCCGGCCCTGCCCCGGGCCGAACTCAAAGCCCGACTGGCCGAGCTGCAGGCCCGCCTTAGTCACCAGAAAGCGGAACTCTCCCTAAACGAGGAAGAGGCGCGCTTCGACGCCAAGGACGCGGTGATCACCCTGGTCATGCCCGGCGGCCTGCTCTACGCGGCCTTCCGCCAGCAGCAGCACCACCAGGCCGCCAGCCAGTTCGAGCAGCTGAGCGAGCAGTTGGAGGAGTTGCGCTCCGACCTGGTCGCCTTCCGGGTCATCGCTGACGATAGCCTGCTGGCTTCGGCGGCGCCTTAACCGATGCCCCCGCTCGTCGCCTGGCGTGCGGCCGACCGCTGCAGGCTGCGGTTGATGGCGCGCGAGGCGGCGACGAAACCGAATACCGCGGTCACCGTGCTGGTCGAGCCATAGCCAAACCGGCAGTCGAGCGAGACCCCGTGGATGCCAGGCTTGCGGCGGCTGACGCTGCCGTCGGCCTGGGGATACATCGGTTGTTCGCTGGAGAACACGCACTCGACCCCAAAGCGCTTGCCCGCAGCGCGCGGAAAGCCGTACTGGCGGCGCAGGGTGGCGCGTACCTTGGAGGCCAGGGGGTCGTTGAAGGTCTTGCTCAGGTCCGCCACCTGGATCAGGCCGGGATCGGTCATGCCGCCGGCTCCGCCGGTGGTGACGATGGGCAGGCGGCGGCGCCGGCAGAAGTCGATCATGGCGGCCTTGAACTTGATGCTGTCGATGGCGTCGATCACATAGTCGTAGCCCCGGGACAGGTAGTCCTCCAGGGTGGCCATGGTGAGGAAGTCGTCTATGGCGTACAGCGTGCAGGCGGGATTGATCTCGCTCACCCGCTGCGCCATGACCGCCACCTTGGATTGCCCGAACGTGCTGTCCAGGGCGTGGATCTGGCGGTTGGTGTTGGTGACGCAGACACTGTCGTTGTCGATCAGGGTGATCTGCCCGACCCCGGTCCGAGCCAGGGCCTCCACCGACCAGGACCCGACCCCACCGATGCCCACGACGCAGACATGGAGCTCGGCTATAGCGCGCGCGCCGTTGGTCCCATAGACGCGTTGAATGCCGCCGAAGCGGTGGTCCAGGTCGCAGTTGGTCATCCGTCCAGCAACTCCAGGATGCGCGTCTCGTTCTGGGCGCCCAGCAATACCTTCTCCACCCGGCCGTCACGCACCAGTACCAGAGTCGGCGTAGCGGCGACGCCGAACTCGCGGGCCAGGTCCGGCGCCTCCAGCACGTTGATCCTGACCAGATCCGACCGCTGCTCCTGGAGCCGGCCGACCAGCGGGGTCATGGCCCTGCACATCCCGCAGTGAGGGCTCCAGAAATAATACAGCCGAGCCGCCTTCCCGTGCTCGGCGGACGGCTCCGAGACCTGCCGCCCGCGCATGCGCCGGGCCATCAGCCGGGGGCGCAACTGTTGCCAAAGCAGCCAGGCGCAGGCGGCGCCGACGAGCAAGGGCAACAGGGTATCCAGGTCCACGGGGGCGGCGGTTTCCGAAAGCTTGCAGGGATAGCGAAGAGCATAATCAATTGTCCGAGGTCATTCCATACTGAGGGACGGGGCACGGGCCCCTCGGGGGTTGGGCTCACCCTGCTAGCTGGGCCACCGACGCTCGTTCTGTTATAAACGGAGGCCAAGACTGTAGTGCGACACGGGTAAACTCTGGGGGGGCGATGAGTCTCGGTTTCGTCATGCTGGATATCGCCGGTACGGCTTTGCTGCCGGACGAGGCGGACAGGCTGACCCATCCTGCCGTCGGCGGCGTAATTCTGTTCAGCCGCAACTACGAATCGCCTGAGCAACTGCAGGCGCTGTGCCGCGAGATTCACGCCTTGCGTAAGCCGCCGCTGTTGATCGCAGTGGATCAAGAGGGCGGGCGCGTGCAGCGCTTCCGCGATGGCTTCACCCGGCTGCCGCCGCTGGCCTGGTTCGGCGAGCTGCGCCGGCGCGGTGCCGAGCAGGCGGCCCAGGCGGCGCAACGAGTGGGCTGGTTGATGGCCAGCGAGTTGCGGGCCTGCGGTGTGGATTTCAGTTTCGGGCCGGTACTGGACTTGGGATGCGGGGTGAGCCAGGTGATCGGCGATCGAGCCTTCGACGCCCGCCCGCTTGTGGTGGCGGAACTGGCCCGGGCCTGGATCAGGGGGGTGCATGCGGCCGGCATGGCGGTGGTGGCCAAACACTTTCCCGGTCACGGCAGCGTGGCAGCCGATTCCCACTTGGCGCTGCCTCTCGACGAGCGCCGTTACGAGGACATCATGATGGACGACATGCTGCCGTTCCAGCGCATGATCGACTATGGTATCGAAGCGGTCATGCCGGCCCACGTGGTCTACACTCAGGTGGACGCCCGCCCGGCGGGATTCTCCCGGTTTTGGCTTCGGGAGGTACTACGCAAACGCCTGGGGTTCCAGGGCGCGGTATTCAGTGACGATCTCTCGATGGCCGCCGCCGACGCCGGCGGCGACTATGGAGAGCGCGCCCGCGCAGCGCTGGATGCGGGCTGCGACGTGGTGCTGGTGTGCAACAATCCCGAGGGCGCCAATCAGGTGCTGGGGGCTCTGTCGGGTTATGACGAACCGGCTAGCCATGTGCGGATGCTGCGAATGCACGGTCGCGCCGAGGTGGCGCGGGCCCAATTGCACCAGGATCCGGCCTGGCAAGAGGCGATCCAAATCCTGGCCGCCTTTGACGAGGCCCCTTCGCTGTCGCTCGACCTGTGATTACCAACCTGCCTCCGAGCGAGAATCCCGGATGTCGATAACCCCGAGAGAGGCGGCGGAAGCCTGGTCCCGAGCCGACTTGCTGCACTCGGCCGCAGCGGTAGAAGCCGCTCTCGACCGCATGGCAGCGGCGATCAGCGAGCGCCTGTCCGACGCCGATCCATTAGTGCTTACCGTCATGACCGGCGGCGTAGTGCCGGCCGGGCTCCTGCTGCCCCGCCTGGGTTTTCCCCTAGGCTTGGACTATGTGCACGCCACCCGCTATCGCGGTCAAACCTCCGGCGGCCACCTGCACTGGATTCAGCGCCCAAGCCAACCACTGGAGGGGCGGGTGCTGCTGTTGGTGGACGACATTCTGGACGAGGGGGTTACCCTGGCCGAGATCGCCCGTGACTGTAGGGAACGGGGGGCTAGCGAGGTGCTGAGCGCGGTGCTGGTGGAAAAACGGCATCATCGGAAGAACGGCTTCTGCGCAGATTTCGTCGGGCTCGAGGTCGAGGATCGCTACGTTTTCGGCTATGGCATGGACTATCGAGGGTATCTGCGCAACGCCGCCGGCATCTACGCTGTGGCAGACAATTAAGGATAGCCTCTCCAAAACAGCGCTTCCCCTATCAATTGGGCGATACTTATCGAAGTAATTAAATTATCAATTGCTTATTATTTTTTCGTTGTCCGATGCGTTAAGATGCCGGAAATTAGAATAAACCCGACCTGAGTCGGGGTTACAGCACGCCCCTGCCCGCACACCGGGCTGGAAGCCGCAAGCGAGGCTGGAGCCGGGGCGTTCCCGAGAATAAACAAATTTGGAGGATGGGAGTATGAATTCGATCGATATGGTCAAGGACCGGCATTCCAATTTGCTGGAAATGATATCCGATGTCCGCAAGATGCTGAACCCGGAAATCCTCAGCATCAAGCCGAATGCCAAGCTCGCCTACGAGATGATCTGTTCCTTGGCGGAAAAGATGAAGCAGCACCTGTCGGCGGAGGACAAAGGGCTGTACCCGCCCCTGCTGACCCACGAGGACCCCAAGGTGAAGTCGGTGGCCTGGGGCTTCATCAACGGCGAAAAGCCGCTGCGCAAGATGTTCGAAGACTATCACCGCAAGTGGCTAAAGGATTGTGATTTCACTTTCTCTGAGGCGTTCATGCGCGAGACCGATGAAATGCTGCAGATGCTCGAAACCCGCATCGAGCGGGAGCAGACCATCTTGCTGCCGAAGCTCGAGCGAATGGGGGTGTTCACCCAGCCCCAGGCCTGACCTGATCCGCCGGCTCGACGCCTGGCCTTGCGCCGGGCGCCGAAGCCCGGTAACACGGCGTCCCGGCCCCCCCCTCGGGGCAGCCACCGACCCCTCCGTAATCCCCGCACTGGACCGCCCGCGGTAGAGACTACCCTCACGGCCCGGTTTGCCCGCTGCTTCCTTAAATCGCGCTCGCCCCTGTGCTATGGTTCGGGTCTCATGGGCCCCGCGGCAGATGCTCGCGGTCGCCTCGGCGCTGCCCGAAAACAGAAAAATAATTCGTAGCGAGGTCCGATGTCCGAACTGGCGATTGTCGGCGGCTCCGGCTTTACCAAGCTGGAGGAGCTCAAGATCATTCGAAAACAGGTGGTTCACACCCCCTATGGCCCGCCATCCGCCCCGCTCACTCACGGGGTGCTTGGCAAACGGGAAGTCGTATTTCTGCCCCGCCACGGTCCGGGGCACACGATACCGCCGCATCGGATCAACTTTCGCGCCAACCTCTGGGCACTGGAGTCGATTGGTGTAGAGCAGGTCATCGCAGTGGCTGCGGTAGGGGGCATTCGCCGTGACTTGGCGCCGGCTACCCTGGCGCTCCCGAACCAGATCATCGACTATACCTGGGGTCGCTATCACACCCTGTTCGATGCCGACCTCACCCACGTCACCCACATCGATTTCACCGAACCCTATTGCGAAGAACTGCGTCAGCAACTGCTGCGCGCCGCCGCCGACCTCGGCCAGCCGGTCGCCGATGGGGGCACCTACGGGGCCACCCAAGGGCCGCGTCTCGAGAGCGCCGCCGAGATCGACCGCCTGGAGCGCGACGGCTGCGACATGGTGGGGATGACCGGCATGCCCGAGGCGTCGCTGGCCCGCGAACTCGGGCTCTGTTATGCCTGCTGTGCGGTAGTTGCCAACTGGGGCGCCGGTCGTGGCGACGGCCCGATTACCATGGCGGACATCGATGCCAACCTGCAATCCGGGATGAGCGATCTGCGCCGCCTATTGGTGCATTTGATGCGGCTGTCGGGCCGCGACAGTGGCCGGTAGCGGCGTATGGGTGGATCCAGAGCCATTTGGGACAGGCTGGGCAGTCGCGACCCTTGGTGGCGGAGCGCTAGCTTGGTTTTCACGCTGCTGGTCTGCAGTGCCTGTCAGGGCGGCGAGGCGGAGACCTTTCGCCGGGGCATGGAGGCAATGCAGCTTGGTGATTATGCGGAAGCCTTCTGCCATTGGCGGCCCTTGGCCGAGCAGGGCCATACCGATGCCGAATATCATCTCGGATGGTTCTATGCCAACGGCCACGGACTGCGGGTGGACATGGCGAAAGCGGTGTATTGGTGGACCCGGGCCGCTGAACAGGGACATGCGGATTCTCAATACGCGCTGGCCATGGCGTACAGCAGCGGCGAGGGGCTGGCGGCCGACCCGGAAAAGGCGGTGCATTGGCTGCTCGCGGCGGCCCACCAAGGCAATGACGACGCCCAAGAGATACTGCGCGAGAAGCTGGCCGCTAATGCCCCCGAGGTCCAGCCCCTGATTCCTCAGCTGGCGGACGAACCCTGGGTGGGCCGGGCCGCAAGCGTGCGGGTGGAAACCGCCAATGTGCGAGCGGGGCCCAGCATAGACACCGAGATCGTCGCGGAACTGAAACAGGGTGACCAGGTACTGGAGGTCTATCGCAAGACAGACTGGGCCTATGTTTTGCTGCACGAGCCCAAGCGCAGCGCCTGGATCTACGCGCCTTTGCTGGAGAAATCCAAGCCAGAGGGCCCGGCTACGCCCTGATGGGCGACAGCCGAGAGCACGCACCCAGGACCCACCGGCTGGACTCAGACCATCCGGCGGGAAGCGAAATCCGTCCGAGGACCATCAAGCCAATCGGGTTCCTCTCGGGGCAGGATGCCCGGCCATTTTCGATCTCGGCACGGGATGAGAGAGATGAGGGTCGGTAAAACCCCAATTTCTTCAGCCTTTTCCTGGGGAATAAATAACCAAGTTTCTACGTCTACTATTGTGGTAGGCTTGGCTCAACGAGCCCAAAGACCGACAATTTTTTCCGGCAAACGAAGACTTGGAGAATAGATACGATGAAGAATACCCTCGGATTCCTGTTACTGGTGGCCGCTAGCTTTGGCCTGATTTCCGGGGCCATGGCCGCGGATGAAGCGCGTTATGGCAAGCAGAAGGTCGTGTACCATGTGAATTACTATGACGCCAAGGCGCAGACCGCGGCGCTACGAAATATCCAGAACCACATCAACGCAGTGGGGGCGGAGAACCTGGATCTCAAAGTGGTGCTGCACGGCAACGGGGTGTCCCTGTTGATGGAACCCGACACCTTAGAAGGCACCAAGATGAAGGAGGCGAACGCAAACGAGCAGATGCAGGCCAGAATTTCCGGCCTAAAAAACCAGGGTGTGGCGTTTAATATCTGCGCCAATACCTTGAAAGGCCGCAAGGTACCCATGGATGCGCTCTATGACACCAGTGAGGCCGATATCGTGCCCAGCGGCGTGGCCGAGGTAGCCTATTTGCAGGGGCTGGGCTATAGCTACGTCAAGCCCTAAGCGGTAGGGGCCTGCCGCCTGGTAGTGTCCGGCCCTGGGCCCAGCGCCTGGGGCCGGCCTCTCTCGGGGACTTGTGGCAAACTTTCCGTAACCGATTTTAATCCGACCGTCCCCCCCCCCCCGGAGCAAGAGACGTCAGTTGTATGTAGCCGCTTAGCTTTTGAGCATGCGGAAGACTGTTTTCAGTGCCCGTTCGAAGAAGGGTTCGTTTCCACTCTCGAT
>CBDUCL010000090.1:0-10913 GCA_965365625.1 uncultured Chromatiales bacterium
TTACAGGAGCAACAGGCCGCACAGAGCCAGCCCCGCCCCGAACAACGCCGCCGGGGCCAGGCCCAGGATCGGCACCAGACAGAGGCTTGCCACCACCGAGCCGAGACATCCCCCCAGGAGATCCGCGGCGTAGAGGGGAGAGAGCACCCGGCCCTGATCCGGGGCACGCCCCGCGAGGGCGGGCACCACGAGGTGCTGCTGCGCCCCTGGGGGATGGCCCGTGTCCGCCGCGGCCCCCTGGCCTTCCAGGGCGTGAGCCTGCGCCCCGAGTTGGGCGAGCCGGGCCGGGTGCCGGCCTTTCCCGCCGCCAACCGGTTGCGGGTGCTGCTCACCGTCAGCCGGCCCACCGGCATCGGCTTTAACGACCCTCGCACCAGCACCCGCCCGGCGCTGGCTCACCCTCGGACCCGACCCCGAGACTAGCGCTCCAGGACTGGATCGTCCCCCAGCTCTACCAGGTGGGTGAGGACCCAGTGTTGGCACCGCCTGGAGCCGCGGCCTCGGCCGCGGAGGATACCAGGAGCGACGCTACCAAGGACTCCAGGGCCGAGGCCCTGGCTCCAGGGCCGAGGCCCTGGCTCCAGGGGACGGGGGTGCACGGTTTCCCGCCGGCGCCCAAGCACCGCTTTCTCACGGCCGCGCTCGGGACCTGCTGGCGCTGGAGCGGGCCCTGCGCCGCCACCCGGCGGTGCTGCTGCATGCCATGGGGGGCATGGGCAACACCGCCCTGGCCCGGGAGGCGGCCCACTGGTGGCGCCGCACCGGCCGTTTCGAGACCGCGGTCTTCCACAGCTTCGAGCAGCAGGCCGGGGCCGAGCGGGTGGTTCAACTCCTGGGCCAGGCCCTGGCCGCGGAGGCCTTCAGCAGCCAGAGCGCCGAGCTACAATGGGCCGAGGCCGTGCGCCTGTTCCGCACGCGGCCGGTGCTACTGGTCTGGGACAACTTTGAGAGCATCCTGCCGGCCTTCGATCAGGATTCCACCGCCACCCTTCGGAGTGGCTTGCAGCCGCGACGCTCCGGCTCGGCTGCGGAAAATCGTGGCTACATGTCGCTCCCACTGGGGAATGGGTCGGGAGAGCCAGAGGATTCCCCCCTCGGCTTCGGCAGCGCCGCCCGGGCCGAGCTGCAACGCCTGTTGCGCGAGCTGAACGCCCTGATCCGGCCCGAGCCGGCCGGCTGCTGGTTACCTGCCGCGCCGCCGAGTCGGGCCTGCCCGGGATCAAGGAGCTGAGCCTGGCCGGGCTGGCCCGGCCCGATGCCCTGCACCTGCTGCGGGCGGTCACCGAGTTCAAAGGCATCGACCTGGAGCGCGAGGGCTACGGCCGAAAAGCGATCGAATGGCTGCTCGACCGGCTGGAGGACCACCCACTATCCATTGAGCTGGTGGCCCCGCATCTGACGACACTCGCGCCCCAAACGATCCTGGACGACTTCGCCGCCCACTTGGCGCACTTCGCCGACGCCGATCACCAAGAGGGTCGCAACCGCTCCCTGATGCCCTGGGGACCTTTCTCGCCGCCCTGGCCCGGGGCGAGAACCCGCCACATCCCCCGCCGGTCTGCCCGAGCCCCTAAAACAGCTGGTGCAGGCCCTATTGGAAGCCCTCGGACCTTAGGCCCGGCTGAAACCAGCACCCGCTGTAGGGCGGAAAAGGCGCCGGCACCGAACCAGCGGTTTGGCTCCTCAGCCCAGAGCGCCGCCTTCCGCCAAATGTCGGTTCCGGAATCAAAAGGTCTTGGTGGTCAGCAGCACCAGGGTGCAGGCCTGTTCCCAGGGGATGCCCGCCTGGTCCAGGCGTTGCTCCAGGTCCCGGCACTCGCTGCCGGGATTGAAGATGACCCGCTGCGGGGTCAGGGCCAGGATGGCATCGATCTGGGGCCGCAGGCGCTCGGGACCCACATACAGGGTCAGGGTATCCACCGGGCCCTGGACTTGGTCCAACCGATTGGCAACGGCCAGGCCCTCGATGGTTTCCGCCTTGGGGTGGATCGGGGTGACCTGGAAGCCGCGTTCCAACAGCAGCCGTACCGCCTGATTGGAATAGCGGCCGGGCTTGGGGCTGGCCCCGAGCACCACCACCTGACGTGCGTCCGGGGGCTCGCTCATCGCTTGCGCTTGTTCCTGGGGCAAGCTCATCGCTTGCCCTGGCGGGCGAACAGCAGTGGCACCAGATCGTCGAAGCCGCAGGCGAAATGGACTGTAAAGCCCTTGCGGATGTGCTCGGGGACCTCTTCGAAGTCGCCCCGGTTGTCCTCCGGCAGAATCAACTCGCGGATGCCGGCGCGGCGGGCCGCGATCACCTTCTCTCGGATGCCGCCGACCGGAAACACGTGGCCGGTCAGGGTCAGCTCGCCGGTCATGGCGATGCGGCGCACCGGCCGCTGCAGGGCCAGGGAGAGCAGAGCGCTGGCCATGGTCACGCCGGCGCTGGGGCCGTCCTTGGGGGTGGCGCCGGCGGGCACGTGCAGGTGGATAAAGGCGTCTTTGAACCATTGGGGGTCGGCCCCGTAGTCTTCGGCATGGGCCATCACGTAGCCGGAGGCGATCTCGGCGGATTCCCGCATCACGTCGCCGAGCTGGCCGGTGAGCTTGAGGCCGCGGTTGAAGTCGTGCACCTTGACCGCCTCGACGCTCAGGGTAGCGCCGCCCATGGCGGTCCAGGCCAGGCCGGTGACTACCCCGACTCCGCCCAGCTTGCGCTCGTCGCGGAAGATCGGGTTGCCCAGGTATTCCTTGAGGTCGTCCTTGCCCACCTCGATCGGGGGTTTCGACCCTTCCAGGATCTTCACCGCGGTCTTGCGGGCGATCGACCCCAGGTTTTTCTCCAGGCGCCGCACCCCGGCGTCGCGGGCATAGCCGTCGATGATCTCGCGCAGGGCGGGGGCGCCGATCTTGAGCTGGCCGCGCTTCAGGCCCGAGCGCTTGATCTGGCGCGGCAGCAGGTATTTGCGGGCGATCTGCAGTTTCTCGCTGGCGATGTAGCCGGAGAGCTGGATCACCTCCATGCGGTCGAGCAGCGGGCGCGGGATGGTGTCGAGCTGGTTGGCGGTGCAGATGAACAGGGCCTTGGACAGGTCGAAGCGCACGTCCAGGTAGTGGTCGAGAAAGTCGCTGTTCTGCTCCGGGTCCAATACCTCCAGCAGGGCCGAGGCCGGGTCGCCGTGGTAGGAGGCGCCGACCTTGTCGATCTCGTCGAGCATGATCACCGGGTTGGCGGTGCCGGCCTCCTTCAAGGCCTGGATGAACTTGCCCGGCATGGCACCGATATAGGTGCGGCGGTGGCCCTTGATTTCGGCTTCGTCCCGGATGCCTCCCACCGAGAAGCGGTAGAAACTGCGCCCCAGGGTGTCGGCGATGGACTTGCCGAGCGAGGTCTTGCCAACCCCGGGCGGACCCACCAGCAGCACAATGGAGCCGCTGACTTCGCCCTTAAGGATGCCCACGGCGAGGAATTCGAGGATGCGCTTTTTAACGTCGTCCAGCCCGTAGTGGTCCTTGTCCAGGGTCTTGCGCGCGTGCTCCAGATCCAGGTTGTCCTGGGAGTGTTTGCCCCAGGGCAGCAGGGTCAGCCAGTCCAAGTAGTTGCGGGTTAGCGCATACTCCGGCGAGCCGGTTTCCAGGATCGCCAGCTTGTCCAGTTCCTCGCTAACCCGCTTCTCGGCGGCCTCCGGGAGGTCCAGTTCCTCCAGACGCTCGGTGAAGCGGTCAATGTCGGCGGTGCGGTCGTCCTTGGAGATGCCGAGTTCTTTCTGGATGACCTTGAGCTGCTCGCGCAGGAAGAACTCCCGCTGCTGGGTCTGCATCTTGTCCTCGACCACTTTGCGGATCTCGGCCTGGGCACGGGCCAGCTCCAGCTCGTTGTTGAGCAGCACCAGCACCTTCTCCATCCGCGGCAGCAGTTCCACGCTCTCCAGCACGCCCTGCAACTGTTCCTTGTTCGAGGTGGTAAGGCTGGCGGCAAAGTCGGCGAGATGGGAGGGGTCTTCGGGGCCGAAGCGGTCGAGGAACATGCGCAGTTCTTCGGCATACAGCGGGTTGAGCGGCAACAGCTCCTTGATGGTGTTGATAATGGCCATGGCATAGGCCTTGACCTCGCTGCCCGCATCCTGGGCGTTTTCCGGGTAATAGCGTACCTGGGCGGAGAAAGGGGCTCGGGCGCTGAAGATCTTTTCCAGGCGGAAGCGCTGCAGGCATTCCACCAGCACCTGCAGCTTGCCCTCCATGGTCTGGATGCGGTGGACCCGGCAGGCGGTGCCGATGCGGGTAAATTCCTTCGGTTCGGCCTTCTCGGCGTAGTCGCTGCGGGCCAGCAGCACGCCGACGATCTTGTGCTCGGTCTTGTCCACCGCTTTGAAGGTGGGGGTCCAGTGCTTGGCGTCCATCAGCAGGGGCACCGCCTGGCCGGGGAAGAAGGGCCGGGTGGTAACCGGCAGCAGATGGATCAGGCCGGGTAGGATCTCGCTGGCGCGGGCCAGTTGGCCCTCCTGAGGGGTTTCTTGTTCCGAATCGACAGTCATGCTTCTGGTCTCGTTACTCTGTTGCGGGCGGTTTCGGTCGCCGCCGATGATCATTATGCGCCCGTTCCGGCCGACCTGTCCGCAGCGTGTGCGTTGGCAAGGCGCACGAAGTCAGTTACATCCAGGCGCTCTGGCCGCTGGCCCGGATCGATGCCAAGCTGCTGCATGCGCTCCGGCGCCAGCCAGTCGCGCAGGCTGTTGCGCAGGGTCTTGCGGCGTTGAGAGAAGGCCTGGTTGACCAGGCGCGCGAAGCCGTCCGGATCGGCGATGGCATGGGGAGGTTCGGTCCAGGGCAGCAATCGCACCAGGCTCGAAACCACCTTGGGCGCCGGGTGAAAGGCGCCGGGGCCGATATCGAACAGGGGAATTACCTCGCAGTGCACCTGCAGCATCACCGACAGCCGGCCGAAGGTCTTGCTCCCCGGCTCCGCCGCCATGCGCTCGACCACCTCTTTTTGCAGCATGAAATGCATGTCCTCGATGCAGCGCTTCTGCCCCAGCAGGTGGAACAGCAGGGGAGTGGAGATATTGTAGGGCAGGTTGCCGACGAGACGCAGCCGCTCCCCAGCCTTCGCCAGGCCGCAGAAGTCGAAACGCAGGGCGTCGGCGCTGACGATCTCGAGCCTGCCCAGGCCGGCACATTCCCGAGTCAAAGGCTCGATCAGGTCCCGATCCAGTTCCACCGCGTCCAGCCGACCCGCCGCCTCCAGCAGCAGGCGGGTGATCGCTCCCCGGCCCGGGCCTATCTCCACCAGATGCTGGCCCGGTCTGGGGGCGATGGCGGTTACGATGCGCTGGATCACCCCGGGGTCGTGAAGGAAGTTCTGGCCGAAGCGTTTGCGGGCTCTATGCGGCATTCCTGAGGGATAGTGTCAAATTTGGTGTAAGATTGGGCATTCCAAAGAGCCGATTCAAGCCTGCGGGCCATGGCAGCCTCACGCCGCGCCGGCTGGTTTGAGTGTGGTCCTTCGCCCTGGCGCGCTCTAAACTACACCCTAGGCTTGCGCGCGGGCAAGCGCGCTGGTGTCCAGGGCGATGGGCGAAATTCTGGCGTTGTGCCCCTTGGCCAATAGGGGATTTCCGGATAGGGTTAAGGGAATGTTCACAGACATTGGGTGATCGATCGGCATGCAGGTATTTGTTGCAAAGCTTCCTCGCAGCGTGACCCGAAAGAATCTGCGGGCGTTCGTCGAATCGGCGCTGGAATGGCGGTTTCCGTTGCCGTTCCGAACCCGTGGCGAGATCCGCGACTGCCGCATTATCGTGATTCACGACCACGGCACCGGCGAAGTGGAACGCCATGGCATCG
Organism: uncultured Chromatiales bacterium; assembly: GCA_965365625.1. Taxonomy (GTDB): domain Bacteria; phylum Pseudomonadota; class Gammaproteobacteria; order Chromatiales; family Chromatiaceae; genus CAVWCW01. The sequence goes on from CBDUCL010000090.1 coordinate 5,827, forward strand.
TTTCCATACACCCGGAGAAGGCGGCGGAACAGGTGATCAAGCGCCTCAATCGAACTCGGCTCCACGGGCGCCGGGTGCGACTGCACCAGTATTTCAGTCGCAAGCATGGCTCGCCGCGGGACACCGGCGAGCGCCGGCGCCAAAATTTGGATGTGAAAGAAGAGCTGATTCCCCAGGTGCAGGGCCTGGATGAATTTCGGCGCACCTATGGCGAGGGTTGAGGCTCTATTATAACCCGGCATCAATGGAAGATATCCGACTGAACGTTTAGAATACGCCGGTTTAAGACCGTCACGGCCATCCCCATGCCCGGAAAACTCTACATCAAGACCTTTGGCTGCCAGATGAACGAGTACGACTCGTCCAAGATGGCGGAGTTGCTGAAGGAATCCCACGGCCTGGAGTTGACCGAGCAGGCGGACGAGGCCGATGTGCTGCTGCTCAATACCTGCTCGATCCGCGAGAAGGCGCAGGAGAAGGTGTTCTCCCAGCTCGGGCGTTGGCGCCCCTGGAAGGAGCGCAACCCCAACCTGGTGATTGGCGTCGGTGGTTGCGTGGCTAGCCAGGAGGGTGACGCCATCCGCGACCGGGCCAAGTACGTGGACCTGGTGTTCGGTCCCCAGACCCTGCACCGGTTGCCCCAGATGCTGGCGGCGGCGCGCGCCGAACGGGCCCCGGTAGTGGATGTCTCCTTCCCCGAGATCGAGAAGTTCGACTGCCTGCCGGCCCCGCGGGCGGAGGGTCCGAGCGCTTTCGTTTCCATCATGGAGGGCTGCAGCAAGTACTGCACCTTCTGCGTCGTGCCTTATACCCGGGGCACCGAGATCAGTCGCCCGTTCGATGATGTACTGGCCGAGGTCGCGGCCCTGGCAGGGCAGGGGGTGCGCGAGGTCAACCTGCTGGGGCAGAACGTCAATGCCTACCGCGGCCCGATGCACGACGGAGGCGTGGCGGACCTGGCCCTGTTGATCGAATACGTGGCCGCCATCGAGGGTATCGAACGCATCCGCTTCACCACCTCCCACCCGGTGGAGTTCTCCGAACGCCTGATCGAGGTCTATGCAGAGGTCCCGGCGCTGGTCAGCCACCTGCACCTGCCGGTGCAGAGCGGTTCCGACCGCATCCTGGCGCTGATGAAGCGGGGCCACACCGCGCTCGAATACAAGGCCAAGATTCGCCGCCTGCGCCGGCTGCGCCCGGACATCAGCCTGTCTTCGGACTTCATTGTCGGCTTCCCCGGCGAGACCGAGGCCGACTTCGAGGCCACCATGGCGTTGATCGAAGAGGTCGGCTTCGACCATTCTTTCAGCTTCATCTACAGTCCGCGCCCCGGCACCCCGGCCGCCGAGCTGGTGGACGAGGTGCCGCATGCCGTGAAGCAGGCGCGCCTGGAGCGGCTGCAGGGGCGCATCAACGAGATGGCCGCTGCCATCGGCCGCTCCATGGTTGGCAGCGTCCAGCGGGTGTTGGTGGAGCGCCCGGCGCGCAAGGATCCGCGCCAGCTGGCCGGCCGCACCGAGAACAATCGGGTGGTCAACTTCGACGGCCCGCCTGCACTGATCGGCCAGTTCGTCGAGCTGCAGATTACCGAGGCCCTGCCCAACTCCCTGCGCGGCAGGCTGGCCGACAGCGCGTTCAGGCGCTCGGCCTGAGCTGGTGCCCGGAGTCCCGGTGGCAGACCACCCCGATTTCCTCGATCTGCGGTTGGAACCCGAAGACAACGAGCGCCTGGCCAATGTCTGCGGCCAGCTCGACGAACACCTGCGCCAGATCGAACGCCGCCTCGGCATCGAGATTGCCAACCGCGGCAGCCAGTTTCGCCTGATCGGCGAGGCCCGGGCCATCGCCGCCGGCCAGCAGGTGCTGGAGGACCTCTACGCCGCCACCGCCGAGGAGACCCTGACCCCCCAGCGGGTGCATCTGTTCCTGCAGGAGTCCGGGATCGAGGCCCAGCTGGAGAGCGCCGGCGAGCCTCAGGAGCCGGAGGTGGTGATCAAGACTCGGCGCGGCCTGATTCGCCCGCGCGGGCCGAACCAGCACGACTACCTGCGCAAGATCCTGACCCACGATATCAACTTCGGCGTCGGGCCCGCCGGCACCGGCAAGACCTATCTGGCGGTGGCCTGCGCGGTCGAGGCCCTGGAGCGCGACGCGGTGCGCCGGGTGCTGCTGGTGCGCCCGGCGGTGGAGGCCGGCGAGCGCCTGGGTTTTCTGCCCGGCGACCTGAGCCAGAAGATCGACCCCTATCTGCGGCCGTTGTACGACGCCCTCTACGAGATGCTCGGCTTCGAGCGGGTCGCCAAGCTGATCGAGCGCAACGTGATCGAGGTTGCACCGCTCGCCTACATGCGCGGGCGCACGCTCAACGACTGTTTCATCATATTGGACGAGGCCCAGAACACCACGCCGGAACAGATGAAGATGTTCCTCACCCGTATCGGTTTCGGCTCCACTGCGGTGATCACCGGCGATGTCACCCAGGTCGACCTGCCGCGCGGTCAGGCCTCCGGGCTGCGTCAGGTATTGGAGTTTCTGGGCCGGGTCAATGGTATCAGCTTCACCTTCTTCAATGCCCGCGACGTGGTGCGCCACCCCCTGGTGCAGCGCATCGTCGGCGCCTACGAGAAGTTCGAGTTGGAGAACGAACCACCATGAGCCTGGAGCTGGAGCTCCAGCTGGAGGTGGAGGCGACGGGGCTGCCGACCCGGGAACAATTCCGTACCTGGGCCGAGGCGGCCCTGGTCGAGCGCAACGGCGACGCCGAGCTGGTGATCCGGCTGGTGGACGCGGCCGAGAGCGCCAGCCTCAACCAGCGCTTCCGCGCCAAGAGCGGCCCCACCAATGTGTTGTCGTTTCCGTTCCGGGCCCCGCCGCCGGTTGCATCCGACCTGCTGGGCGATCTGGTAATCTGCGCCCCGGTGGTAGTCCGCGAGGCCGCCGAGCAGGGCAAGCCGGAGGCCGCCCACTGGGCCCACCTGGTGGTGCACGGGGTGTTGCACCTGTTGGGCCACGACCACCTCAATCCCGCCGAGGCCGAGGCGATGGAGGGGCTGGAGCGGGAAATTCTGGCCGGCCTGGGCTTGCCTGACCCCTATACTGAGGAGCCTGCGGCTCCCTAAACCGACCGGCTGATAGGGCGGAAAAGCGCGGCGCCCTCCGCCACCACATGTTCGGGTCTGTCACCGGCGGTAGTTGCGCCCGTCATGCGGCGGAATGCAACGCCCCGAGATTATCGCGAACCCCAGTGGGCCGGAGCCTCCAACTCGTTGATTGTCAAGGCGCTGCACTCACCCCAACCTTCGGCTCTGTCTATTTCTCGAATGCATCGATTACGTACCCACAACCTCGGGGCAGCCGCCATCGCCCTGGCCGCCGGCGGCCTGACCACCCTCGGCTTTGCCCCTTTCGACCTGGCGCCCCTGGCGATCCTGGGTCCGGCCCTTCTGCTCTGGTTGTGGCACCGCAGCGGGCCGGGCCGGGCCTTGCGCGACGGCTGGCTGTATGGAGTCGGTCTGCTCGGCAGTGGGGTTTCCTGGCTGCATATCAGCATCGACCAGTTTGGCAACGTCGGCCTGGCGCTGGCGCTGCTGATCACCGCCGCCTTCGTGCTCGGCGTGGCCCTGTTCTTCGGCCTCGCCGGCTGGCTCGGCTCCCGGCTCAGCATCGGCCACCCGCTGGCGGCGCTGCTGCTGTTCTGGCCCGCCCTCTGGGTGCTGGTGGAGTGGTTTCGCGGCTGGTTCCTTACCGGCTTCCCCTGGCTCGCCCTGGGTTACTCGCAGATCGGCTGGCCCCTGGACGGCCTGGCACCCCTGCTCGGGGTCTACGGTGTGAGTTGGGGGGTGATGCTCAGCTCCGGCGCCCTGGTACTGCTGGTGGCGGGGCGCTCGCGCCACCGGCTAGCGGCAGCGGCTGGTCTGCTCGCCCTTTGGCTCGGGGCCTGGGGCCTGGGCGGTTTGAGTTGGAGTCAGGCGGGGGGTGCGAGCCTGCGGGTCAGCCTGGTGCAGGGCAATGTGCCCCAGGCGCTGAAGTGGCAACCGGAGCAACGGCTGCTGACCTTGAAACTCTATGTGCGTATGACTCGCCAGCATTGGGACAGTGATTTGGTGATCTGGCCCGAAACCGCGGTGCCTAGCCTGGCACACCGTGTCGAGAAAGAGTTCCTGAACCCCCTGGCCGCCGAGGCAGAGGCCCAGGGCAGCGAGATCCTGCTCGGTATCCCAGTGCACGACGAGACCAGCGGGCGCTATTACAACGCCATGCAGACGGTCGGCCCGGTAAAGGCCAGCTACTACAAGCGCCACCTGGTGCCGTTCGGCGAGTTCATGCCGCTCAAGCCCCTGCTGGAACCCCTGATCGACTGGCTGGCCATCCCCATGTCCGACTTCAGCCCAGGCGATGCCGCCCAGCCCCTGGTGCCACTGGCCGGGTACCAGGCCGGGGTCTCCATCTGCTACGAGGACGCCTTCGGCGAAGAGGTGATCCAGGCCTTGCCCCAGGCGGCGTTCCTGGTCAACGCCAGCAACGATGCCTGGTTTGGCGACTCCCTGGCTCCGCACCAGCACCTGCAGATTGCCCGCATGCGCGCCCGCGAGACCGAACGCTACCTGCTACGCGCCACCAATACCGGCATATCCGCCATCATCGGGCCCCGCGGCGAGCTGCGAGGCACCGCGCCGGCCTTCACCGAACAGGTGCTCACCGGCGAGATCCTGCCCCTGACGGGTCTGACCCCCTACGCCCGCTTGGGCAACTGGGCGCTGGTGATTTTGGCGCTGCTGCTGATGGTCGTCGGAGGGATATTAGAGCGGCGTCTAGAATCAACCCCTACGTAACCTACTGAATATATGATTGCTTCTAGTTCGTGCAGGGTATGTGACGCCGTGGAGAAGCCCGCCCATTGATGGCTTCGCTGAGGCGTTCCCTATTCGGTAATTCTACGTTGGCGCATCAAGCCCGGTAGCCATCGCTGAGGAAGGTTCGGAGGAACCTGCCGAGTGCCTCCATCCTAGCGATTTCACGGCGAAGGTCGATCGATCTTCAACCTGTCGAGGGGGGCAATTAAGGAATATTGCCGGCGCGAAAGCCGT
>CBDUCL010000091.1:0-10904 GCA_965365625.1 uncultured Chromatiales bacterium
TGGCTGCTGCGCCGAGCAAAGCTGCCCGAGGTGAGCGAACTCGGGGCCGACGGCCAGCCCCGGGCCTGACCCCTTGAGCGGCACCCGCGCCCCCGGCATCAATCCACGGGTCCTGCTGCAGGGCCTGCTACTGATACTGTCGCTGGTGGCCCTCGGCTATCTGCTGGACGCAGTCGGACTCGGCAAGCTGTTAGACACCGCTTGGATCGACAGCGAGGTCAAGGGTAAGGGCTATCAGGGCGCGTTGCTGTTCGCAGCCGTCGGCGCCCTGGCGGTTGGCGTCGGTCTGCCGCGCCAGCTGGTGAGTTTTCTCGCCGGCTATGCCTTCGGCTTCACTTCGGGCCTGGCACTGGCCCTCGCCGCCTCGGTCATGGGCTGCATCGGCGCCTTCTTTTATGCCCGCTGGTTCGGGCGGTCTCTGGTGCAAACCCATTTCGGCCGCCGTATCCGGCGCTTCAACGACTTCGTCAGCGGCCACGTCTTCTCCATGACCCTGCTGATCCGTCTGCTTCCGGTGGGCAGCAATCTGGCCACCAATCTGGCGGCCGGGGTAACCCGGGTCGGCCCGCTGCCCTTCTTCTTGGGCTCCGCCTTGGGCTATGTACCGCAAACCGCCGTATTCGCCCTGGCCGGCAGCGGCATCAACCTGAACCCCGTATTCCGCATCGGCCTGGCGGCGGCCCTGTTCGTGGTTTCCGCCCTGATCGGCGCCTACCTCTACCGGCATTTCCGTCAAGGGCGCAGCCTGGATCGGGAGATTGATATCGACTTGGGCGAGCCCGCTTCCCCGGCTCAAGAGTCGCGGCCCAGTCGCCGCTGAGACGAGGGCACCGGCCCTGCCGGCGTGCTATCATCCGCCCTTCCGGCCAGGCAGGCGGAGCAAGCCCGCTGCCCCGGGGCAACCCCACAGCCATAGATCCAGTCCCCGGGCCGGCGGCCCTGGGCTCAGCAACGGCATTGATCGAACATGCGTAAGGTCCTGATTACCGGCGGCGCCGGCTTTATCGGCAACGAGGTCTGTCTGCGCCTGCTGCACCGCGGCGACCAGGTGGTGGCGGTCGACAATCTCAACGATTACTACGACCCGGCGTTGAAGCGGGCCCGACTGGGTCGCATCGAGCCGAACCAGCGCTTCACCTTCCAGGAATTGGACATCGCTGACCGCCCGGCCCTGGCCCGGCTGTTCGCCGAGCACCGCTTCGACGTAGTGGTAAATCTCGCGGCCCAGGCGGGGGTCCGCTACTCGCTGGAGAACCCCCAGGCCTATGTGGACGCCAACCTGGTGGGTTTCGCCAACCTGCTGGAGGGCTGCCGCCAGTCCGGGGTCGGGCACCTGGTGTTCGCCTCCTCGAGCTCGGTCTATGGCGCTAACACCCGGCTGCCGTTTTCCGAACATGACAATGTGGACCACCCGGTGTCCCTGTATGCGGCGGCGAAAAAGGCCAATGAGCTGCTGGCCCACAGCTACGCCCACCTATACGGCCTGCCCTGCACGGGTCTCCGGTTCTTCACTGTCTACGGGCCCTGGGGCCGGCCGGACATGGCCTATTTCAGCTTTACCCGCAAGATCCTGGCCGGCGAGTCGATTCCGGTGTTCAATCAGGGCCGAATGCGCCGCGATTTTACCTATATCGACGACGTCGTCGAAGGCGTGGTGCGGGTCATCGAGCGTCCGGCCCAGCCGGACCCCGAGTGGAACGGCGACCGCCCCGACCCGGCCACCAGCTACGCCCCGTACCGCATCTACAACATTGGCAATAACCAACCGGTAGAGCTTTTGGGCTTCATCCGCACCCTGGAGACCTGCCTTGGGAAACGGGCCGAGTTGGAGTTGCTGCCGATGCAGGACGGCGACGTCCGGGCCACCATGGCGAACATTTCAGACCTGGAACAGGCGGTGGGTTTCCGCCCGAATACGCCTTTGGAACAAGGGCTGGAGAAGTTCGTCGCCTGGTATCGGAGACACTACGGCACCTGAACCGCCCGTACCCTCGTTATTATCACTGCTAGGCCGCTCCCAGGCGCTCGAAAACCGCGGGAGAGGACTCTTTCGCTCAGAATGTTGCGGTAAATGGCGCTTCTCAGCGCCGATCCAGACCGAGGTCATAGACCCGGGCTGGCGGAGTGTCCTGCCGGATGCCATACTTTGGAAAACTCAATGCCCGCTTGCCCTTGGAGATGATCCGTGACCACCGTGCTGATAATCGACGATCAATCGATCAGCAGAATGATCCTCGAGGAACTGGTCTGCTCTATCGGTCCCGAGATAGAGACCCGATCGTTCGCCGATCCGGTGTCGGCGCTGGAGTGGGCCAAGCACAACCGCCACGATCTGGTGGTTACGGATTACAAGATGCCCAACATGGACGGTGCGGAGTTCACCCATTGGCTGCGCCAGATCCCAAGTTGCGCCGACGTGCCCGTGGTCATCATCACCTGCGTGGAAGAAAAAGCGGTGCGCTACCGAGCGCTGGAGGCCGGCGCCACCGATTTCCTGACCAAACCGATCGACCACAACGAGTGCCGAGTCCGTTGCCGCAATCTCCTGACGCTGCGCCAGCAGCAGCAAATCATCAAGGACCGGGCCCACTGGCTGGAACGGGAGATCGACGCCAAGACGGCGGAACTGCGCCAGCGCGAGGAAGAAACCCTGATTCGCCTGGCCCGGGCCGGGGAATATCGGGACGAAGACACGGGTAACCATGTCGCCCGCATGGCTCGCTACAGCCGACTGATCGCCGAAGCGCTGGGGCTCGGCGAAGAGGTTTGCGACATCATCGAGCACTCGGCACCTATGCATGATATCGGCAAGATTGGGATACCTGACCAAATCCTAAAAAAGCCGGGGCCATTGCGCGCTGAGGAATGGACCGAAATGCAGCTCCACACCGAGTACGGCTACGAGATTCTGCGCGACAGCCCATCGAAATACCTGCAGACCGGAGCCGTTATCGCGCTCTGTCATCATGAAAAATTTAACGGTAACGGTTACCCCAACGGGCTTGCCGGCGATCGCATCCCGATCGAGGCCCGCATCGTCGCCGTGGCCGACGTGTTCGACGCCCTGACCTCGGTTCGACCGTACAAGGGCGCTTGGCCCCTGGAGCAGGCATTGGACCTGTTGCACGAGGAGAGCGGGACGACTTTCGACTCGGCGTGCGTGGATGCGTTTATGCACAACCTGCCGGAGGTGAGACGCATCATGGGCGAATTGCCCGACCTGCAAAATGGCACCGGGCCTTGAGCATGAAACAGACTCCCGCAGCCACGACCCCATGAAATCGGCGCTCTTGGTATCCGCCGACCCGCGGCATCGGATAGAACTGGCCGGCTACCTGAAGCAATGGGATTGCCGGCCGGAAGAATGTGAAAATTCGGTGCAGGCGTTCGCGGCGCTCATGCGCGCCGCCGCCGAGGGCCGCTCCTACCGACGCATTTTGGTGGATTGCCGCGGACTCGACATGCCACCGCTGCAATTCATTAGCTCCCTGCAGGCCGAGCCAAGCCTAAAGCAACTACCATTGGCACTGATCGCACCACCCCTGCCGGATCTGGAGCACCAACAATTACTTGCCGCCGGCTACCTGAGCATCGTCGAGACGCCGCTGGACAAACCCCGACTGTTCCACGCACTCAGCGCCGAGCCCGGACCAGCGCCCAGCGCCGCCAATCTGCTGAGCCTGAGGGCACACCAGCGCCGGCGGCGCACCGGTCTCCCGGCGCAGGAAATCCTCCTGGCGGAGACCTGCGCGACAACGCGTCGGAGTCTAGCCGGCATCCTGAGCAAGGCCGGCCATAACGTCTATGCAGTGCACGACGGAGAACAAGCGCTGGATGCTTTGGAGCGACACCGGTTCGACCTTGCCATTGTCGAATGGGAAATGCCGTCGGTCAGCGGTGCCGATGTGGCCAGAATACACAGTTTCAGCTGCTCCTCTGGGCCTCCGACCCAGTTTCTGTACCTCACTTCGAAACGCGCAGGGGGCACGTCGTTACTAGGCCTGGAGGTCGACCCCAAATCGGTTCTGACCAAACCGGTAGAGGCGAAACCCCTGCTCGAAGCGATCCAGACAGCTCTCGAAAGCCAACCAGCGCCCGACGCGGCGACGCCCGAGGCTTCGCGCCTGGTCCGGCGCGCGCTGCTCAACCGAGCCGTGCTTGACAGCCTGGGGCGACTGGCACCGGCCCCGGGCTTTGTCGAGCAACTGATCGAGGAATTCATCCGCGACGGCTCGCAATGGATAGCCCGCCTGCAGCAAGCCGCCGAGGGCCTCGACTATGCGGGGTTCCAGGCCGCCGCCCATGCCCTGATCGACAACGCGGGGCATCTCGGTGCGTTGTCCCTGCATCACTGCGCCGGCAAAGCCATGCGCCTGAGCAGGAACGGTTTTCCCGGTCAGGCCAGAGTCCTTGCCAAAGATGCCGCCGACGCCTTCGAGGCCACCCGTCTGGCCCTGATCGAATATCTGCAGCGACACGCCGGGGCCTCGCCCAGTTAAGCCAACGCTGAAGTAGGCTGTGCTTGGCTTCTTTTATCGCAGAACCAGCCTTACCTCCACGCAATTTCGCCCCAAGGTGATGCTTTCTACCCCGATCAAAGCGGGCGCCGAGCCCTGTCGCGCGCTACGAGCCCGATCCACCCATCCGCGCACCTGTGCCATCCGGTTGAGTCCGCTTCTGGGCGCGCGCCGCGCAACTTCAAGGTATGATTATCTACCTGTTTACTAAAGTGGGTGCCCGGGTGATCTCGATGGCATGCAAGGGGGATAGGCAAGATGTCGGCCGGAAAGCTGATTCTTTACCCGCAAAGGGCGCTCTCGCCGCCGCCGAGCCAACGCGCGCTGGCCGCTGCCATGTCGGAGATCGGCCTTATCGGCGAGACGCTTGAATCCCTTTCGACGCATGAACGTTTCCTTGCCGGCGAGCGTTTCCTGCAACTGATCAGCTTTCTCGGCTGCTCGCCCCATATAGAGTTGGCGCCCTCGGACGCGAACAGCGGCGATTTCTGCTACTTGGATCTGCTCGGCCCCTGGCCACTCCCCAGACTGTTTCGGGGGCGCAACACCCGGCCCCCGGGCTGCCCCAGCTGCGGCCGCCGCCTGGACGGTCTCCACTTGCAGTTGCAACCCGGGGCTGAGCTGCCGAAGGCATTGCGCTGGCAATGCGTACACTGCGGAGCGGAGCATCACCCGGCGCAGTGGAACTGGCGCCAACAGGGGGGAGCGGCCCGCATTGCCCTGTCGATCAACGGCATATTCCCCAGCGAGGCGCTGCCGGCCTCCGAGTTGCTGGCCCGACTCGAGGCCCTGGACGGGGATCCCTGGGACTATTGCTATATTCAGGATCTGGGGTGAGCCGGGCTTGCGCCGAATGCGCGGCGCTTGCTGGCGGGGAAACTTGCTTCGGCGCGCGCCCTACCCCGAATCGAACGCAGTAGAACTAAGCGGCGATGCGGACCCCCTCCGGCAGCCGCACCTCGACCTCGATCGGCAGGTGGTCGGAAAATGGATAATCCAAGACCCGGGTACGCGCAACACCGAGGGATGGGGACACCAGGATGTGGTCTAAATTGCGCATTGGCCGCCAACTGGGAAAGGTCTTGAGTTCGCAGGACGGCTCGCATAGCCCGACCCGGCGGATCAAGCGCTGCAGCGGCTCGGCATCGCACTCGCAGTTGAGGTCCCCCATCAGCACCAGGTTCGGGTAGTCCGCGACCAACTCGCCGATATAACCCAGTTGGCGGCCCTGGGCCCGCCGCCCCAGGGCCAGGTGCAGGATGCACACCGCCAGCCCCCGGCCACCACGACCGAATTCCACCAGAATCGCGCCCCGCCCCGGCAACCCTGGCAGTTTGTGTTCCTCCACCGCGGTCGGGCGCAGGCGCGTGAGCATGCCGTTGCTGTGCTGGGCGAATTTACCCAGACTGCGATTGACCTGCTTGTACCAGTGGGGAAAACCGGCGCGATGGGCCAGGTACTCGGTCTGGTCGACAAAACCGCTCCGGAGGCTGCCGGAGTCCACCTCCTGCAGGCCAACCAGATCGTAGCGGGCCAGCAGGGCGGCGATCCGGTTCAGATTCGCCAGACGCTCGCGGTGCGGGAGCACATGCTTCCAGCTGTGAGTGAGATATTGCCGATAGTGCCGGGTATCGACCCCGGTCTGGATGTTGTAACTCATTATCCGCAGCCGTTGGGGGGCTGCGACGCCGTCCTCACCGAATGCCGCCGGTTCGTTCAAGTCGTTTTCTTTCGATTTCCTGCCCGGCCGTAAAGGGCTTCTCTTGCAGGAAGGGTAATGCCAAGCGCCGGGTCCTGCAACCGGCAGTGCAACGCCAGAGGACCGAAGGAAACCTGAGCGGCGCCATCCCTGGCGGCCGACCCCAGTCTATTGCAGTCCCTGCACGTACTGGGCCACCGCAGCGATCTCCGCATCGGTCATTTTGGCGGCCACACCGCGCATCATCTTGCCCTTCTCGCTGGCACCCCGATCTCCCGAGCGGTAATCCTTGAGGGTCTTCTCCAGGTAAGCGGCGTGCTGCCCCGAGATCGCGGGGAAGCCAGCCGCCGGGTTACCCTCCCCGTTGGGGGTATGACAGGCCTGGCAGGCCGAAACCCCAGAGGCAGTATTACCGCCGCGGTAGAGCTTACCGCCAGCGCCGGCCAGGGCCGGATCCGCACTGCCCGGGGTCTGCTTCTGACTGGCGAACCAAGCCGCCAGATCCGCCATATCCTCGTCACTCAGCGGGGCCGCCATGGCGGTCATGGTCGGCTCCTTGCGCTGCCCGGACTTGAACGCCTGCAACTGGCCCTCTAGATAGCCTGCATGCTGGCCGGCGAGCTTGGGCCAGATCGGATTCACGCTGTTGCCGTCCGCATTGTGGCAGGCAGCGCAGGTGGCCGACTTGACCTTGCCCGCCGCCGCATCGCCGGCCATCGCCTGCATGCCGCCAGCCGTCAATGCGGTGGCGATAGAGAGGGATAGGAGCCACTTGTTCATGCTTCACCTTTCGAAGTTGGAGCCCCGGAGCCGGAACGCTGAAGCCCCCGAAGCCGAGAAGAGAGCGGCCCGAAAACGGCCCGCAAAAGGGTGTTATTTATAGCAAAATCGAGCCCTCAGGGTCAACTCCACAAGGCCCGGGGGTTATCCCGCAGTAATAGCGCAGCCATGGGCGTGCGCGCTTGTGATAAAGTTTCCAACAAGGCCTCCGGGCCCGAACTTTAAGCCCCGACCCCGAAGCCCCGGCAGCCGTAATTCCGCTGGGTCAGGGCAACGTCAATGGTCGGCTTCTCCGGCTCGGGGCATAATGACCCGCCATTTTCGACCGCCCGGAGCGATCGGAAATGAAGGCTGTCGCGAACCCCGTTTTCGAAAGCCTCGCCGAAAACTGCCAGGGCTGGCTTTTTTCGGCATTCCCCAAAGGACGTCGGCGAAATCATCGATGCGCGAATTGCTCAGTTTTCTGTCCCAGCTCCCGCAGCGATTACAGGCTGGGCTCGCAGCCTCCGGCGCGCCGCACCGGGGGCTACTGAGCATCAGTATGCCTCTGGCGTTGCCGCCCGGGGCCGAGGCCCTACCCCCTGACTCCCCCCATTGGTTTTACTGGAACGAACCCGCTCGGGATTGCTGCCGGCTAGGCCTGGGGGGCATCGTTCTGTCCCAGGCAACAGGCCCCCGCCGTCTCGAGATCTTGGCCGAAGCGCTGGCGCAAGAAACCGCGGGCTGGGAGCGACAGGGCTCGCAAGCCGGTGCCGCGGGACCGCTGCTGTTCGCCGTTTTCGCCTTCGACCCAGAAGATCCCATGCAGGACGCCTGGCGAGGGTTGCCGAACGCCCTGCTGACCCTGCCCGAGCTGCTGCTTCGGCGCGACGACGATGCCTGGTCCCTGACCTTCAGCTGCCGCCCGGAGGGCCCGGCGGAGGCGATAGCCGCCCGTTGGCTGGAACTCGCCCGCCAGCTCCCGGCCTGCCTGCAACCCGCCGCCTCGCCCCCCGGGGACCAGCGCTGGCGGCAACTGGAACAGCCGCCGCGCGGGCAATGGCTGCGCCTCGCCGCCGACGCCGCGGCCGCCTGCGCCGGCCAACCCCTGGACAAGATCGTGCTGGCGCGGCGCCTGCGCCTGGAGGCAAACCAGGGTTTCCCTCCGCGCCCCCTGCTCGCCGGCCTGATCCGCGAATTCCCTAGCTGCCATCTGTTCGCGGCCGCCCTGCAGGGGCGGGTGCTGGTGTCGGCCTCCCCCGAGCGGCTGCTCTCCTGCCGCGGCGGCGAGTTGCTCTGCGATGCGGTCGGCGGCACCCTGTCCAGGGCCGACGAGTTGCTACCGGCCCAGCAAGCCAACACCCCGAAGCTGATGCGCGAGCACCGCCTGGTGGTCGAGGCCATCGCCCAGGCCCTGAGCCCGGTCTGCGGGTCCTTGAACTACCCGGAGCAACCGCGCCTGCTGCGCCTACGCGATCTGCTGCACCTATGGACCGAGGTCCGAGCCCAGGCCGACCCGGACCAGAACCTGCTGTCGCTGGCAGCACGCCTGCACCCCACCCCGGCCGTCAATGGCGCCCCCCGGACTGACGCACGCGACTGGCTGCGACGGCATGAGCCTTTCCAGCGCGGATGGTATGCAGGCGGTGGCGGCTGGCTCGATCCGGCCGGCGACGGTGACCTGGCGGTGCTGCTGCGCAGTGCCCTGCTCGACGACCGAGGAGCGGAACTCTATGCCGGGGCCGGCATTCTCTCCGACTCCGACCCGCAAGCGGAATACGCCGAGACCGAGCTCAAGCTGCGCACCATCCAACGCGCACTGCGGGGCGCCAGTGCTGCCAGCGCGCCGCGCCGTGCGGCGGGCGAATGAGTCGCCAGGCGGAAGTCAACCTGCAGTGGTGCTTCCAACTGCTGGACGGCCTGGCGGCCGCCGGTGTGGGGCGGCTGGTGCTGTCCCCGGGCTCGCGCTCCACCCCGCTGGTGCTGGCCGCCGAGCGCCATCCGCGGCTGCGCCTGCACACCCTGCTCGACGAGCGTAGTGCCGGCTTTTTCGCCCTCGGCCTGTCGCGCTTCGAGGGTACCCCGGCAGCGCTGATCGCGACCTCCGGCAGCGCCCCGGCCCATTGGTACCCAGCGGTCATCGAGGCCAACCAGGGCCAGGTGCCCTTGGTCCTGCTGTCCGCCGACCGGCCCCCGGAGCTGCATGACTGGGGGGCCAACCAGAGCACCGATCAAACCCGGCTGTTCGGCGCCCAGGTCCGCGCCTTCCACGACCCGGGACCGGCGCGCTCCGACGAGGCGGGGCTGCGCTTCATCCACCAGCTCGGGCGCAAGGCGGTGCGCCAGAGCCGCTGGCCGCGACCGGGTCCGGTGCATATCAATCTGCCCCTGCGCGAACCCCTGGTGCCGATGACCGAGGTCGCCCTGCCGGCCTGCGCCGAGCCGGAACCGGTCCTCGGCCTTCCACGCTCGCTACTGGACACGGCCGACCTCGATTCGTTGCGGGTGAACCTGAGCGGCGGGCGCGGCTTGATCGTCTGCGGCCCCCTGGGCCCGGACCCGGAGCTGGCTCCGGCGCTGAGCGCGCTAAGCGAACGCCTTGCCTGCCCGCTGCTAGCCGACCCTCTGTCCGGGCTGCGCTGCCATCCCCAGATCCGGCCCCTGGCCCGATACGACGCCTTTCTGCGCCACCCACAAGCGGCCGAGGCCCTAGCGCCGGCCTGGGTGCTGCGCATCGGCGCCGTCCCAGTATCCAAGACGCTGCTGGGATTCCTCGAGCGCCAGCCCCAGGCTCGGCAACTGCTGCTGGCCCCGGTTGGCGACTGGCCGGACCCGCTGCATCGCAGCCAGGTCTTGAACGCCGACCCGGCCCGCTTCTGTGCCGCCCTGGCCCAGCTGGACCTGGCGCCCGCACCCGACAGTTGGCTTCCCCGCTGGCAGGCCCTGGAGCGGCGCGCAGGGGACACATGCCCGCCGCTGACCGCAGACCAGCCGGTCAGCGAGGACGGGGTGGTCACCGAGCTGCTGCGCCGCCTGCCCGCCAATGCCCTGCTGTTCAGCGGAAACTCGCTACCGATCCGCCAGCTCGACAGCTGGTGCGGGGGTCGCCCCGAGCCCCTGCGCATCCTGGCCAACCGGGGCGCGAGCGGCATCGACGGCAACGTTTCCACCCTGCTCGGGCTGGCCGCTGCCGGGGCCAACCCCCTGGTCGGCCTGCTCGGCGACCTGGCCCTGCTGCACGACAGCAACGGCCTGCTCGCGGCACGCGGCCTGAAGGCGGCAATAGTGGTGCTGAATAACGGCGGCGGCGGTATCTTCGGCTACCTGCCCCAAGCCGGCCTGGCAGGCTTCGAGCGCCATTGGCTCACGCCCCAGGGGCTGGACCTGGCCCAATTGGCGGCCCTGCATCGGCTGGCTCACACCCGCGTCCACCGCCAGGACCAGTTTGGCCCCGCCCTGAGCGCCGCCCTGGCGGCACCCGGGGTGAGCTTGATCGAGGTGATGCTGGAGCGCGTCGATAGTCAGGCCAGACATCAGGATTACTGGCACCGGGTCAGCGCCAGTCCCCTGCCCTGAGCCGCAAGAGGTTCCGCTGATCGCCCCCAACCTCTACAATCGCCGCTGCAATCTGCGCTACAGGAAGCACCATCATGAGCAGCGACATCCAATGGCAGACGCCGCCCGGCGTTGACTACAGCGACATTCTCTACCAGCAGGCCGAGGGCATCGCCAAGATCACCATCAACCGTCCGGAGGTGCGCAACGCCTTCCGCCCGGAGACGGTACAGCAGTTGAGCCAAGCCTTTTCCCGGGCGCATCTGGACCCGGACATCGGGGCCATTATCCTCACCGGCGCAGGCGATCTGGCGTTCTGCTCCGGCGGCGACCAACGGGTACGTGGCGAAGACGGCGGCTACAAAGACCAGGCC
>CBDUCL010000092.1:0-10800 GCA_965365625.1 uncultured Chromatiales bacterium
CAGCCTGCATCAGGCAATCGATGACAAGGATGCCCAGCTGCGCCACTACACCGAAGACCTGGAACGCACGGTGGCGAAGCGCACCGCCGAGCTCCAACGGGCCAAGGAAAGGGCCGAGTCCTCGGACCGGGCCAAAAGCATCTTCCTGGCCAATATGAGCCACGAGATCCGAACCCCGATGAACGGCGTCGTTGGCTTTACCGAATTGCTTTCCCAGACCAGCCTAGACACCCAGCAGCGCGAGTGCGTGCAAACCATCGCTGCTTCGGCCGAGAACCTGCAGGTCATCATCGACGACATCCTGGATTACACCAAGCTCGAGGCTGGGCAGTTGCAGATCACGGAAGGCCCCTACGACCTGCACCGGTTGATCGACTCCACGGTAGTCCTGCTTAGCCCTCAGGCCCACGGCAAGGGCCTGGAACTGACCCACGCCATTGCTCTAGGCACTCCGGCGGCCCTGATTGGAGACGCGGTGCGCATCCGCCAGGTGCTGACTAACCTCCTGGCCAATGCCCTAAAATTCACCAGCTATGGGCGAGTCTCGCTGTGGGTCGAGGCGGTGAACACGCCGGCCGGCGAGCAATTGAGGTTCGAGGTCAGCGACACCGGCATCGGCCTCGACCAGGAGCAAACCGTTCATCTCTTCAATCCCTTCGTTCAAGGCGACCCCTCGGTGACCCGGCGCTTCGGCGGCTCCGGCCTCGGCCTGGCGATCTGCAAGCAGCTGGTGCAAGGGATGGGGGGCGGGATCGGGGTCGACAGCACGCCCGGCAGCGGCTCCCGGTTCTGGTTTCAACTGCCCCTGCAGCGGCGTGGGGACGGGATGTCGGAAGACGATCGGCGGCCGGCCCTGAGCGGGCGCCTGGCGCTGCTTTATGAACCCAGCAGCCCGGCCGAACGGGCCATCCGCCATAACCTGCTGCGGATGGGCCTGCGGGTGCAGACCCTGGAATCCGCCGCCTGGCTCGAACGCTTTGCCGAGCCGGGGCATGGCGAGCGCCCCGACCTGTTGATTTTGGGGCTGGGCAGCGACGCCGAAACCGCCCAGTTGCGGGCGCACCTGCCCGAGCCGCTGCCGATCCCGACCCTGCTTCTGTGCAACCGGGCCAACCCGCAACCCGGGGACTACCGCATCGCCGCCGCAATGGCGCTGCCGAAGGCCAGCGCCTTCCAGGTCCTGGGGGACGGCCTGGAGCATCTGTTGAGCGAAGCCGGCGGACGGGAGCCGGCGCCGTCTCCCGAACCGCAGGGACTCGCGGTCGTGCGGGCCGGGCTGCGCGTCCTGGTGGTGGACGACAACCCGATCAACCTTGACCTGGGGCAAGCGATGCTGCGGGCCAAGGGCCTGGAGGTGATCGCCGCCGAGAACGGAGAACAGGCAGTGGCCCTGGCCGAGGCCGAGCACCCCGACCTGATCTTGATGGATATCCAGATGCCCGGCATGAGCGGCCTGGAGGCAACCCGAATTATCCGCAGCCGGGAGCGAGACCGGCATACCCCGATCATCGCCCTGACCGCCCACGCCTACCCCGAGGAACAGCAACGCTTCCTGGCCCAGGGCATGGACGATTGCATCAGCAAGCCGCTACGCGGAGCGCGGCTATGGGAATTGATCGCCCGCTGGACCGGCGCTGCCGCCGCGGTCGACCCGCCCAGCGTACCCGAGGGCCAAGCGGCGACCGACGGCGTCTACGACCGGGCCCAGGCAGTGGAGATCGCCGGCGACGAGGCCCAGGCCGACCGGGTATGGGAGCTGCTCATGCAACGCCTCCCCGAGGACCGCGCGGCCCTGCGCCAGGCCCGCGCCGACAGCGACCCGCAGACCCTGCGGCGCCTGGCCCACAGCCTGCGCGGCAGCGCCGCCTACTGCGCGACCCCCGGCCTGGAGGCCTCCGCCGCCGCCCTGGAGCAGGCTGCGCGCGAGGGTGGGGAGGAACTGGGGCCCCTGGCGTCCGCCCTGGAGGCTAGCATCGACCAGTTATTGCGTCTCGATCCGTCGGCTCAGTACAACCGGATGTCCCGGGACGCAACCGGGTCGGAAAAATAGAAGATCGACGGCGACTGGATAAACACTGAAGAGATCGAGTACAGCTCCCGGTAGAGGGCTGCCAGCCGTCGAAGGTCCCGGTAGCGCCAGCCGGCGGCCGGGCGCAGAAACTTGTCGCAGTCGTCGTCTTTGCTTCGCTTGCGCTTGAGCTTGAAGGCAAACTCGGTCTCGTCCCATTCGCCGCTGTCGTGCCGGTAACGCGACACCAGGGCGCCTTTGAGCTTCAGCTTGCCGATGCGGAACTGCATATCGTCGAACACTACCTCGTCCCAATCCTTGACCCGCACCAGCAAGCGCTCCGCGCCTACCCCTTCCAAGCCCTCCAGGCGCGGAAAATAGGGCAGGAAATCCGCCACCCGGACGAACTCATGCTCGTGGCCGTCCAACGTCAGGTAACCGGTGGCGCAGACCTTGGTGTTATTGAAATGGATGTCCTGCTCCAGTTTGAACTTGGGCTGATAGCTGGGCTCGGCGTCTTCGGCAGGCAAGGCGGGCCAGCACCAGGCCTTCTTGCGCTTGCGGTAAAGGAGCTCCGGCACCAGGTTGTGCAGCTTGCACTTGAGCTTGGTGCGGGCCTCACTTCCGCCGCCGGTTTTTTCGCTGGCCAGGGAGATGCCCTGGCAGCGGAACAGCCCGACATCGGGCAGGGTGTCGTAGCGCTCCCCCCGGCGTTCCTTGGGCCCGCCTCCCACGGAGAGCACTTCCAAGCCGAAACGCTGTTCGGCCTCGATGCTCGCCAACAGTTCCAGCAGCCGGTCCCGCGCCGCCTGGTCCCAAGGCACCGCCCGCTTGCGCATCTTGATCTGGAATTCCTTACTCAGCTTGGTCTCTACCTTCATCTGCTCTGCCCCTTCCGGTTGGTTTACCCGAGCTTCCCCCGCCCAGGTATCAGCCAAAGTCTAGCAGGGCCCTCGAAGCCCGCGCGGAGGGGCCTGGCGGAACGCTGACAACCGCGGCCTAAGGCCCGGAACGGCCAGCGCCGGGTACCGCCTGTTCCATCATCTGCATCGGGTTCCAGCGCTGCAACTGTTCGCCACCCTGGTGGATGGTCTTGTCCATGCGCTGCATGCTGTTCTGCAGCGCCTCCATGGTATTGGCCATACGCTGTACGTCTTCGGCCATGGCCTGAACCGCCCCATTCATCTCGCCGACGCTGCCCGCCATGCTGGTCACCTGGGCGGTCATGTCATACATCAGCTTGGCGAAGAAGCCACCGCCGGCCAGGGCCAGCAGCAAAATCAGATAGGTCTCTTTGCGCGCCATGTTCGCTACCCCTTATTCCGACAATCCAGGGCGATGAGAGCGCAACGCCTTTCGCCGGCTGGCGCCTCCGCCCAGCTCTGGGTGCAAGACCGCGCAGCACATCCCCTCTCGTTAAATTAGACCCCCAGCAACGCCCCGGCTTCAATCGGGATGCGATTTATCGCCCAGATGGGAAAGATACAGCGCCAGCCCAAGTAAGGCGATACCGGCGGCGAACTGCAGCAGATCCAGCGCAGTGTTGAAGCTCATGCTTAGGGCGTGCTCGAAATAGCGCACCACCAGAATCATCAGCACCACCTTGGCAAGCCGGCTCTTGAGGTCGTCCAGGTTGTTGATCAGCAGCACCTGGGAGGAGTTTTCCGCCGCCTGAGCGCGCTCGATCTTGCTGATGAACAGCTCGTAGAGCCCGAGGGCGAAGATCAGCAGCACCGTGGCCAGCAGGTAGCCGTCGACGATCTCCACCACATGGGTCACCGTCTCGGCCCGCAACGCCACTCGGGCCTCGGTGGTGAGTTCCGGCGAGGCGTAGTGCAGCAGGTGCCCGACCATGTAGACCGCGTCGACCGATGCCATAAAGAACATGGCAAAGGCTGCCGCCAGACTGGCCACCACCGCCAACAGCACCACCAGCCGGCTCTCCCAGAGAAAGCTTTCGAAAATCCGCTCCAGAGCCTTCACCTTGGCTTCTCCCAGCGCAAAAAAAGGGGTGCAAGGATACCACCGTTGGCGTTCCCGAGCCTCGATCGGCTAACATACGCGCCCGCGAAACCGCCCCCTGGAGGCCCCGTGCAGGCATTCGTCCCCGGACAACGTTGGATCAGCGAGAGCGAACCCGAACTGGGACTGGGCAGCGTCCTGGGCCGGGACGGGCGGCTGGTACGGATCGAATTCCCCGCCGCCGGCGAGACCCGCAGCTACGCCGCCGCGGGCGCCCCGCTGAGCCGGGTCCGCTTCGCCCCGGGGGACCTGGCCGAGAGTGCCGAGGGCTGGCAGCTGCAAGTGGAGGCGGTGGGCGAGCAGGGCGGCCTCCTCAGCTACCGGGGCCGGCTCGAAGACGGCCAGCCGGCGGAGCTGCCGGAGCAGGAGCTGAACAGCTTTATGCAGCTCCGCAGCCCGGCCCAGCGCCTGCTCAACGGGCTGACCGATCCCCCACACTGGTTCGCCCTGCGCCACCGCGCCCTGGATAACCAGGCTCGGAACCAGCGCTCGCCCCTGCGCGGCCTGCTGGGGGCGCGTATTGCCCCCGTCCCGCACCAGCTCTACATCGCCCAGGAAGTGGCCCGGCGCCAGGCCCCACGAGTTCTGCTGGCGGACGAGGTGGGCCTCGGCAAGACCATCGAGGCGGGGCTGATCCTGCACCGCCAACTGCTCACCGGGCGCGCGCGCCGGGTGCTGATTCTGGTCCCCGAACCCCTGCTGCACCAATGGCTGGTGGAACTGCTGCGCCGCTTCAACCTGCGCTTTAGCCTGTTCGACCAAGAGCGCTGCGAGGCCATTGTCGCCTCGGGCCAGGCGGAGAACCCGTTCCTGGCCGAACAACTGGTGCTTTGCCCCCTGCCCCTGGTGAGCGGGGACGGCGAGCGCCGGGCCCAGGCCCTGGCCGGCGACTGGGACCTGCTGGTGGTGGACGAGGCCCACCACCTGGCATGGGACGAGGGGGCCGCCAGCCCCGAATATCAAGCGGTGGCTGAGCTGGCGGCGGCGGTACCCGGTCTGCTGCTGCTTACCGCCACCCCGGAACAACTGGGCCAGAGCGGCCACTTCGCCCGCCTGCGCCTGCTCGACCCGGACCGCTTCTTTGATCTGGCCGCCTTCCGAGCCGAGGAGGCGGAGTACCGGCTCATCGCCGACGCCGCGGACCTGCTGTTGAAAAAAGAACCGCTACCGGGCGCCGCCCGAGAACGCCTGGCCGCGGTATTGGACGATGCCGACAGCCTGGACCGACTGGCAGGCGACGCAGCGCTGGCGCCGGAAGACCGAGAACGCCTGATCGAGCGCCTGCTCGACCGCCACGGCACCGGCCGGGTGCTGTTCCGCAATACCCGTGCCGCGGTGCGCGGCTTCCCGCCCCGGGAGCTGCATCCCGCGCCGCTGCCGGCCCCCGCCCCCTACGCCGAACTGCCGGCCGGACCTGCTCTGCTGACCCCGGAGCGTGCCTGTCAGGCGCAAGGGCCCGCCGAACCCTGGTGGACGCTGGATCCCCGTATGCCCTGGCTGGTAGGGCTGCTGCAGCGGCTCGACGGCGCCAAGCTGCTGCTGATCTGCGCCCGGGCCGAGACCGCTTGCGAGCTGGAGCAGGCCCTGCGCAGCCGCACCGGCACTCAGGCCGCCCTGTTCCACGAGGGCATGAGCCTGCTGGAGCGGGACCGGGCCGCGGCCTGGTTTGCCGACCCGGAGCAGGGGGCCCGGCTGCTGATCTGTTCCGAGATCGGCAGCGAGGGCCGCAACTTCCAGTTCGCCCACCACCTGGCGCTGTTCGATCTACCCCTGGACCCGGACCTGCTGGAGCAGCGCATCGGCCGCCTCGACCGCATCGGCCAGCGCGAGACCATCCGCATCCACGTACCCTACCTGGAGCCCGGCCCCCAGGCGGCCCTGTTCCACTGGTACCGGGATGGCCTGGACGCCTTTTCCGCCCCCTGCCCCGCCGCCCACAGCGTATTCGAACGTCTGCAGCCGGCCCTGGTCCAGGCCCTGGAAGGGGACGCCTCGGACACCGACCTGGCGTTATTGCTGACCCAGGCGAACCAGCTCACCGCCGACACCAACGCCGCCCTGCAGCAGGGCCGCGACCACCTGCTGGAGCTCAATTCCTGCCGCCAGCCCCAGGCCGACGCCCTGCGCGAAGCGCTGCAGGCGGTCGACGCCGACCCGGAACTGCCGACCCTGATCGCCGAGCTGGCCGCCGCCTATGGCCTGGAACTGGAGGAACACGGCCCCCACAGCTGGGTGCTGCGCCCGAGCGAGCAGATGCGGGTGGAGCGCTTCCCCGGCCTGCCGGAAGACGGCCTGACCCTGACCTACGACCGGGCCACGGCCCTGGCCCGGGAGGATTTTCAATTCCTCACCTGGGAGCACCCGCTGGTGGAGGCCGGGCTGGAGATGATGCTCGGCGACGACCTGGGCAACAGCGCCCTGTGCCTGCTGCCCGGCGCCGGGCTCAGCCCGGGCCGCCTGCTGCTGGAGGCCCTCTACGTTCTCGATCCGGTGGCGCCGCGCCGGCTTCAGTCCGGGCGCTTTCTGCCCCCTACCCTGGTGCGGGTCTTGGTGGACGAGCAAGGCCGGGAGCTGGGGGAACGCCTGGATTTCGAGCGCGTCCAGGCCGGGATCCAGAGCGTGGAACGCAGCCTGGCCGGCCAGGCGATCCGCGAGCGCCAGACCGAGCTGCGCCAGATGCTGGTCAGCGCCGGAGAGCACGCAGAGGCCCGCCGCCCGAGCCTGCAACAAGCCGCCCTGGCCGCCATGATGCAGTTCTACACCGGCGAGATCCAACGTCTTCAGGCCCTGGCCAAAGTCAATCCGAATGTGCGCCCGACAGAGATCCAGGCCCTGCAGCAGGAGGCGCTGGCCCTACACCGACACCTGGGCGAGGCGCGCCTCCGCCTGGACGCCCTGCGAGTGATCGTCAGCGCCTGACCCCCGGTAACACTTGGTAACAAATTGTCGCAGACCCGGAACCGGCGGAAATAGTTGCGCAACAAATCCCCTTGAAACTATGCGGGCATTGACCGAGCGGCCCTAGCGAGCGCGGCTCGGCTACAACCGGCGGGCATTCGTCAGAAGCACCGCCGAGCCCGGGGCGCCGCGACGCGCCCCCTCTCCGTCCGAAAACCAGAGAGGTGCCTACTATGAAACTTTCCCGCATCCTGCCGTTCGCCCTGACCGCTCTGCTGGCCCTGAGCGCCGCCCTGCCCCTGCAGGCCGAGGAGGGCGTACTGTCCACCGACGAAATCGAATACCTCTACTTCATGCGCGAGGAAGAAAAGCTGGCGCGCGACGTCTACCTCACCCTGTATAAAGAATGGGGCGCCGAAGTATTCGCCAATATCGCCCTTTCCGAGCAACGCCACACCGACACGGTGGCCGATCTGATCGCCGGCTACGGCCTAACCGACCCGGTCCAGGAAGACGTCATCGGCGAATTCATCGACCCGGAACTGGCCGCCCTGTATGACGAACTGCTGGCCATCGGCCGCCAATCCTTGCTCGACGCCCTGTATGTGGGCGCCTTGATCGAAGAGGTGGACATGGAGGACATCCAGCACGCCATGGACCTCAGCGACGAGCCCGAGATCCTCAATGTCTACGACAACCTGATGCGGGCCTCGCGCAATCACCTGCGCGGCTTCGTCGAGGTGCTGGCCAACCAGGGCGTGGAAGACTACCAGGCCCAGTACATCGACCAGGCCTGGGTCGATGCGATTCTGGCCGAGGAAACCGAAACCGGCGAATAACCCCCCGCTGCACCGAGGCCGCCGGCGGAGCCCGGCGGCCTCGGATTGCCCCGCCCGTGCGGCTTCCCCCATAATCGCGGATTTCCCCCTTCCCGGAGCCGCGCCATGGACCTCGCCCCCCTGTACCTGAACAAGAACCAGGAGCGCCGGCTACGCGGCGGCCATCTCTGGGTCTACAGCAACGAGGTAGACGCCGCCCGCTCGCCGCTGCCGGGCTTCGAGCCCGGACAGCAGGTTCAGATCCTGGCCCATAACGGCAAATTCCTGGGCAACGGCTACGTCAATCCGCACACCCTGATCTGCGCCCGCCTGGTAAGCCGAGACCCCAAATATGCCTTGGACAGCTCCCTGCTCACCCACCGCATCAAGGTGGCCCTGTCGCTGCGCCAACGGCTCTGGGCTGAACCCCATTACCGGTTGCTGCACGGCGAGGGCGACGCGGTGCCCGGGCTGGTGGTGGACCGCTTCGGCGATGTCCTGGTGGCGCAGCTGAATACCGCCGGCATGCAGGCGGCCCGTGACGCGGTGGTTACGGCCCTGGACAAGGTGCTCAAGCCCCGGGCCATCCTGCTGCGCAACGACAGCCCGCTGCGCCAGGTCGAGGGCCTGGGGCAGGAGATCGAAGACGCCCTGGGCAGCACCCCGGACAGCCTGACCATCGAAGAGAACGGCTGCCGCTTCCTGGTCTCGCCGCGCCAGGGCCAGAAGACCGGCTGGTATTTCGACCACCGGGACAACCGCGCCCGCATGCAGCGTCTGGCCCGGGGCCAGCGGGTGCTGGACCTATTCAGCTACACCGGGGCCTGGGGCCTGCAGGCCGCCGCCGCCGGGGCCACTCAGGTGACCCTGGTGGAGGCCTCGGCCCGGAGCCAGGAGCGGGCCCGGGAGAACGCCGCCGAGAACGGCCTGGCGGATCGGGTCGAGGCCCTCACCGGAGACGCCTTCGCCCTGCTCAAGCAACTGCGTGCCGAGCGCCGCCGCTACGACCTGGTAATCGCCGATCCCCCCGCCTTCATCAAGCGCCGCAAGGACCAGAAAGCGGGCCTGGAGGCCTATCAACGCCTCAACCGGATGGCGATGCAGGTGTTGGACCGGGACGGCTTGCTGGTTAGCGCCTCCTGCTCCTACCACTTGGGCCGGGAGCAGCTGCGCGAGCTGTTGCTGTCCGGGGCCCGCCACTTGGACCGCAGCCTGCAATTGATCGGCGAGGGCCACCAGGGAGCAGACCACCCGGTGCACCCGGCGATCCCGGAGAGCGACTATATCAAGTGCCTGTTCGGTCGGGTGCTGCCGGCCTGAGCCATGTGGCATCCGCTGCGCAACTGGCGCCGACGCCGCCGCCTGGCCCGCAGCGACAGCTCCGAGGCGGGCTGGCGCCGGGCCTGGGACGCCTTGCCGCTGCTCGACGGCATGCCGGCGGACGACGCCCGCCGGCTGCGCGAGCTGGCCAGCCTATTTTTACAGGAGAAGGCCCTGGAGCCAGTGCAGGGCATGCGCTTGGAGCCCTGGATGGCCCAGGAGATCGCCCTGCAGGCCTGCCTGCCGATCCTCAACCTGGGGCTGGACTGGTATTCGAGCTGGTACGCGGTGATCGTATATCCGGACACCTTCGTCAGCGAGTCGGAGAGCGAGGACGAGGCCGGCTTGGTGCACCGCTACCGCGAGGCCCGCAGCGGCGAGGCCTGGGAGCGCGGACCGCTGATTCTCTCTTGGGCCGACGCCGACCAAGGCCGAAACTACGACGGCTGGAACGTGATCGTGCACGAGGCGGCCCACAAGCTCGACGCCCTGGAAGGCGGCACCAACGGCAAGCCGCCGCTGCACGCCAATATGCGGGTGGCGGACTGGAGCCGTGACTTTCACGCCGCCTACGAGGACCTGGAGCGGCGGGTCGATGCGGGCTTGGAGCCGCCGATCGACGACTACGCCCTGGAGTCTCCCGCAGAATTCTTTGCCGTCGCCAGCGAGGCCTTCTTCGAGGCCCCGGACCTGCTCGAAGCCGCTTATCCCGCCATCTATCGCCAACTTCGCGACTTCTATCGCCAGGACCCGCTGGCCCGGCTCAAACCCTTTCTGGGGCCGGCGGAACCCCTGAGCCCGCCCGCCTGAGCCCGAAACAGCGCTGATGTGCGGCTTTTTCCCTCTGGACCAGAAAGCCCCGACCAATGCAATCGCCTTCGGCGATTGCAATTGAACGCTTGCAGCAAACGCCTTTTCGAGAACGCTGCTGGAGTCGACCCGGGGTGACGCTTTTCAGCGTTTTCTTGGGGGATCAGAGCCCGCTGGCCAAGCTGTACTCTGGCATCAGGCTGGCGATCCGGGTCAGGACCTCGGTGCGGGAGAAGGGCTTAGCCATGAAGTCGTCGGCCCCGATGCGCTGACTCCAGAACTGCTCCGTGGCCTGCTGGTTACCGCTCATGACGATGATCGGCAGGTCGTCGAACTCGGGGTTGTTGCGGATCTCTCGGGTGGCCTCGAACCCCCCGGTTCCGGGCATTACCAGGTCCATCAGCACCAAGTCGGGCTGGTGCTTCATCACCATGCGCAGGCCGCTAGATCCATCGCAGGCAACCTCGGTCATATAGCCGGCCTGGCGCAGCATCTTGGAGAGGAACGCCTGGACCGTCTCGGAATCGTCCACGATAAGAATCAGGCCCCGATCGCCGTGAGGAAGCTGGTAGCCATAAGTTGGCGCTAGCCCGGCGTCCGGCAATGTATCGCGGTGAAACCAACGCCCCAAACCGAAACTGGCGATACCCATGATCTGGCCCTCTTCGTACCTTCCTAGATCGTTTCGCAACAACGCATTCGCATCCCTGCTGTGGCCGGACTCCCTGGCGACTTGCGATCCCTATGCAGTCGGCCAACCACGCGTTGCCTTCCAAGGTAGTCGAGGTGGCTCCCGGCGTCGGTGCGAACCGGGGCAACTTAAGAATCTTTGACATTTGGATACCAGATGTGTCGGGGCTGATTTAATCGCGTTTCCCGTGCGGGGCAGGACGCCCCGCCATTTTCAGGCGTCCAACCGCCTGA
>CBDUCL010000093.1:0-10762 GCA_965365625.1 uncultured Chromatiales bacterium
GTTCCTAGGAGCCCAGCATGTTGTCAGATGTCCCCCAGACGGTGTACCTCAAGGACTATCGCCCGCCCCAGTTTCTGGTCGAGCAGGTGGACCTGGACTTCGACCTGGGGGAGGAGCAGACCCGGGTCACCGCGCGCCTCCTGGTGCAGCGCAATCCCGACCGACGGGGGGGCGACGGCGTGCTGGAGCTGTTTGGCGAGCGACTGGAACTGTTGGCCGTGCAGCTGGACGGGCGGGAAGTGGGGCCTAAGGAATACAGCCTGGACGAGGGGGCCCTGCGCATCCCCGGGGTGCCGGAGCGCTTCGAGC
Organism: uncultured Chromatiales bacterium; assembly: GCA_965365625.1. Taxonomy (GTDB): domain Bacteria; phylum Pseudomonadota; class Gammaproteobacteria; order Chromatiales; family Chromatiaceae; genus CAVWCW01. Next base: position 310 of record CBDUCL010000093.1, read on the forward strand.
TGCAGACCCAGGTCCGCATCCGCCCCCAGGACAACACCGAGTTGGAGGGCCTGTACCGCTCGGGCGGCCTGTTCTGCACCCAGTGCGAGGCGGAAGGCTTTCGCCGCATCACCTTCTTCCCCGATCGGCCGGACGTGATGGCGCGCTTTGGCACTAGCATCAGCGCCGACCGATCGCGCTATCCGGTGCTGCTGTCCAACGGCAACTTGGTGGAGCGCCGGGACCTCGGCAACGGCCGCCACCGGGTGCGTTGGCACGACCCATACCCCAAGCCCAGCTACCTGTTCGCCCTGGTGGCGGGGGATCTGCGCTGTGTAGAAGACAGCTTCACCACCGCCAGCGGCCGGGCGGTCAAGCTGCAGATCTACGTCGAGCCGGAGAACGTAGACAAGTGCGCCCACGCCATGCGCTCGCTGCAAAAGGCGATGGCCTGGGATGAGCATCGCTACGGCCGCGAGTACGACCTGGATGTCTACATGATCGTAGCCGTCAATGACTTTAACATGGGGGCGATGGAGAACAAGGGTCTCAATATTTTCAACTCCAAGTACGTGCTGGCGCGCCAGGAGACTGCCACCGACCGGGATTTCCAGGGCATTGAGGGGGTCATTGCCCACGAGTATTTCCATAACTGGACCGGAAATCGCATCACTTGCCGAGACTGGTTCCAGCTCAGCCTGAAAGAGGGCCTGACGGTGTTCCGCGACCAGGAGTTCTCCGCCGACATGGGCTCGCGCGGGGTCAAGCGCATCGAGGATGTGCGCCTGCTGCGGGCCCACCAGTTCTCCGAGGACGCCAGTCCCATGGCGCACCCGGTGCGACCGGAGTCCTATATCGAGATCAACAATTTCTACACCGTCACCGTGTACGAGAAGGGCGCCGAGGTGGTGCGCATGCAGGCCAATCTCCTGGGCCCGAAGATGTTCCGCACCGCCACCGATCTCTATTTTGCCCGCCACGACGGCCAGGCGGTGACCACCGACGACTTCGTTCAGTGCATGGCCGACGCCTCCGGGCGCGACCTCGGCCAGTTTAAGCGCTGGTATCAGCAGGCGGGCACCCCGGAGTTGCAGGTGGCCGGGGAATACGACGCCGACGCGCGCAGCTACCATCTGCGCGTGCGCCAACATACCCCGGATACCCCGGGCCAGCGCGACAAGCCGCCTCTGCACATCCCCTTCGCCCTCGGGCTGCTCGACCCGGACGGCAGCGATTTGCCATTGCAGCTTGAGGGCGAGGCCGCCGCCCCACCGGCCGGCACTCGGATGCTGGAGTTGCGCGAGCGCGAGCACCGGTTCACCTTCGTCGGTCTTGGTACCGCGCCGGTGCCTTCCCTGCTGCGGGGCTTTTCGGCCCCGGTCAAGCTGAATTACGACTACAGCGACGCCGAACTGACGTTTCTGCTGGCCCACGATAGCGACGACTTCTGCCGCTGGGACGCCGCCCAGACCCTGGCCCAGCGGCTGATCTTGGCCGGCATTGGCGACTGGCGGGCCGGCCGCCCGGTGACGGTGCCGGAGGGCTTCGTAGCCGCCTTTGGCGCTGCCCTCGGCGACGCCGACGCCGACCGCGACTTGCTGACCCAGGTGCTGACGCTCCCCGGCGAGTCCTACCTCGGGGATCAGCAGGAAGTGGTGGACGTGGATGCCATCCACGCGGTGCGCGAGGAGGTGAGCCGGTCCTTGGCGGAGGCACTGCGCGACCAGCTTCTGGACACCTACCGCGCCTGCGCGGACACCGGCGACTATGACCTCGCGCCGGCCTCCATCGGGCGCAGGGCGCTGAAGAACCTTTGTCTTGGCTACCTGATGCGGCTCGACGACCCCGAGCCACTGGCCCTGTGCCAGGCCCAGTTCGATGACGGCCACAACATGACCGACGTCGTCGCCGCATTGTCCCTGCTGGCTGAGCGCGACTGCCCGCAGCGGGAGCCGGCTCTGCAGGCATTTGCCGAACGCTGGCGGGACGACCCTCTGGTGATGGACAAGTGGTTTGCGATCCAAGCCACCTCCAGCCTACCGGACACCTTGGACCGAGTGCAGGCCCTGCTCGCGCACCCCGCATTCTCCCTTCGCAATCCGAACAAGGTGCGCAGCCTGATCGGCGCCTTCAGCGCCGGCAACCCGGTGTGCTTCCATGCCGCGGACGGCGCCGGCTACCGCTTCCTGGCGGACCGGGTATTGGAGTTGGATCCGATGAATCCCCAGGTCGCCGCCCGTCTGGTGCGGGGTCTGGCCCGCTGGCGGCGCTTCGACAGCGGGCGCCAACAGTTGATGCAGGAGGCCTTGCAACGGATTCTGGCCGCCCCCAAGGTCTCGCGAGACCTGTTCGAAATCGCATCCAAGAGTCTGGAGGCCGCATGAAAGCCCTGTTACTGGTGGCCCACGGCAGTCGCCGCGCCGAATCCAATGCCGAGGTCGGGCGCCTGGCCGACGAATTGCGGGCGCGAGCCGGCGCCGAGTTTGGCTGGGTCGGCCACGCGTTTCTCGAGCTGGCCGAGCCCGGCATCCCCCAGGGTATGGATCAGGCCGTGGCGGCCGGGGCCACGGAATTGCTGGTGTTGCCCTATTTCCTTTCCGCCGGTCGCCACGTAGTCAAGGACATCCCGGACGAAGTGGCACTGGGCTTGGGCGAGCAGCCTCAGCTTCGGGTCTCGGTGGCGCCTTATTTGGGAGCCCTGCCGGGCGTCTCGGACCTGTTGCTGGGGACTGCCCTGCGAATGTCCGCCAGTGGCGCCTGACGCCCCTTTGCACCTGAATCCCTGTATGTCCCGCCGCGGGGGCATGTTTCTTTCGCGACGTCGATTGTTACAGTTTTCTTGCGGAGGCGGTTTCTATAGGCTAGTTTCCTCATAAAATACAGCGTCTTTTCTGACGCACGGAGGATCCGCGGGCGCTGTTTGCACCCCCACGGCATAAGCGCGGAGAGTATCCTGGCGAGCAGTCTCAATGCCGGCCGGCCCCGGGCCCGGCCAGCAGGGGTCGGCTCTACCCGGAACATCGCCGCTCACCCGGAGCAGAGAGATAATGTCGGATAACGAGCACCAGTATCTGATCCCGGAGACGGCGAATGTCGACTCCATAAAGGCCCGTCTTGCAGAGCGGTATCGCTTTCGCGAGGAATCCGGCCGGACCCACAACCGAATCTATTACGATAGTTTCGACTGGCGTCTCTACCAGGGCGGGGCCTTCCTGGAGGGGGGCGCTGTCAACGGCAGCGCTCGACTGCTGTTACGCGGGCTCGACAGCGGCAGCCAGGAGGCCGACCAAGTCCTGGAGACGCGGCCCCGTTTTGTCTGGGATCTCCCCGACGGGCCCCTGCGCGAGCGTTTGCAGCCGCTGCTGGAGATGCGTGCCCTGCTGCCGCGGCTGGAGCTCGAAAGCAGGGTTCAGGCGCTGCGCTTGCTCGACGACCAGGACAAGACGGTGCTGCGACTACAGTTCGAGCAGCATCGCTTCAAGGATCCCGACAGCGGCGCCGAGGGCGCCATTAGCGAGCGCCTACGGCTGCTACCGGTCAAGGGCTACAACAAGGCCTTGAACCGCATGCACAACACCCTCTCGGGCGAGCTGCAGCTACCGCGCGCCGATACTCAGCCATTGCAGCAGGCCCTGCAGGCCTTGGAGCGGCCCCCGGGTAGCTACAGCTCCAAGCTCCGGTTTCGTCTCGACTCGAAGCAACGGTCAGACGCCGTGGCGAAGCAGATCCTGCTGCACCTGCTCGACACCCTGGAGGCCAATGTGGAGGGCGCCAAGGCGGACCTGGATTCCGAGTTCCTGCACGACCTGCGGGTGGCCACCCGGCGCACCCGCTCGGCCCTGAGCCAGATCAAAGGCGTGTTCCCGGAGGCGGTGGTCGAAGATTTCAAGGCCCGCTTCGGCTGGATTGGCCAGGTCACCGGCCCGACCCGGGATATGGACGTCTACCTGCTGGGCTTCGGCGACTACCGAGACAGTCTGCCGGCGGCCTATCGGGATCATCTGGAGCCCTTGCACCGGTTCCTGGAGTTCCACCAGCGGGCCGAGCAGCAGGCCCTGGCCCGGGAGCTCGATTCGGGCCGATTCCGCGATATCCTGCAGGAGTGGCGGGAATTTCTCGAGGCCCCGGTGCCCGCGGAGCCGGAGGCCCCCAATGCCATACGGCCGATCCGCGAGCTGGCCAGCCGACGGATCCTGAAGATGTACAAGCGGGTTCTGAAGGAGGGCCGGGCGATCGGTCCCGAGACCGCTCCAGAGCATCTGCATGAGCTTAGAAAAAGCTGCAAAAAACTTCGTTATCTAATTGAGTTCTTTGCAAGCCTTTATCCCAAAAAGCCCGCTAAGGCGGTGATCGAGAACCTCAAGACCCTGCTCGACAACCTGGGCGAATTTCAGGACCTGGAGGTACAAGCCGCCAAGCTCCGCGACCTGGCCCGGCAGATGAGCGAGGAGGGCGAGGTCCCGGTCGATACCCTGCTTGCCATGGGGATGCTGGTGGACGGCCTGCTCAAGCGCCAGCGTCGTGCCCGGGCCGAGTTCGAGGAGCGCTTTAGCGGCTTCGATAGCGCCGACAACCGGCGAGCCTACCAACCACTGTTCGCATCGGAGTGAGCGCATGCGCATTCTTGCCGCGTACAACATCAAGGGCGGGGTAGGCAAGACCGCCACCGCGGTTAACCTCGGCTGCCTGGCGGCGCGCGAGGGGCGGCGCACTCTGATCTGGGATCTAGACCCCCAGGGCGCGACCAGCTTCTATTTCCGTATCAAACCGAAGGTAAAAGGTGGCTGGAGCAAGCTGGAGGCCGGCAAGCGTCAGTTCGACAGTCGGCTCAAGGGTACGGACTTCGAGCGGCTGGACCTGCTGCCGGCTGATTTCTCCTATCGCCACCTGGACCTCAAGCTGGGTGCGGCCAACCGGCCAACCGGCCAACTGCAGCGGGTGCTGCGGCCCCTCGCCGACGACTACGATCTGCTGATACTGGATTGCCCGCCCAGCATCTCGCTGGTGTCGGAGAATGTCTTTTCCGTCGCCGACGCCTTGCTGGTGCCGCTGATCCCCACCACCTTGTCCCTGCGTACCCTGGAACAACTGCGGCAGTTCCTCGCTCGCAGTCCTCTCAAGTCCCTGCCGCTGCTGCCCTTCTACTCGATGGTGGACCCGGCTATGGAGACCCACAGGCAGGTGTTGGAGCGCCTGCCCCCGGGCCAGGACGGGTTTCTGGCGGGCCAGATCCCCTACACCGGAGACGTCGAGCGCATGGGCATCGAACGCGCCCCGGTGCTGGAGTATGCTCTCGACAGCCCGGCCGCGCAGGCCTATCGGGGGCTCTGGGAAGAGGTTAGGGAACGGTTGCTCTAGGTAGGAAGACCAGGGGTTCTAGCGTTTCCGCGGCGGGGCAGTATGCCCCGAGCTGGAGAAAGCCGGGGATGTTTTGTTTCAGTTTCTCCCGAGGTGCCGGCCGCCCGGCGGGCGATCCCGAGGCCGATCCAACGACCGGGACCCGGGAGTGCCGCCGGCGGTCAGTTGCAGAGCATCGAGTTTTCCAGGTGTGACGAGTCTAAGGTAGAGCCGTCGCAGTCCCAGTCGATGTAGCCGCCGTCTCCCAGGCGCGGCGTGATGATCAGCAGATTGTCGCCGCCCACGCCCGGCACATAGATCTGCGCGCTGATGCTGCCGGTGTCCGGCTCCAGGGAGAGGTCCATATTGCCGCTGCCGGGCAGGGTGGAAAGCAGGTTCTGCGCTTCCTCGGCGGTGGGAAAACGGCCCTGGTCGACGTAGAACATAATCAGCTCTTGCTGCAGTTGCTGCACCTGGGCCAACTCGGTGGCGATCTCCGCCTTGTTCTGATATTCCTCGAAAGCGGGGATGGCAACCGCCGCGGCGATACCGGCGCTGGTCAGGGTGCCGAAGCCGCCCATGGCCATCAGCAATTCCAGCGGATTGCTCTCGTACACCAGTTCCACCGCCAGTTGATTGGGTGAGGAGGAGATCTGAAAACCGGCGCTGCCGCTGTCCGGCAGACCCAGCTCGCGCGGGCTCGGGAGGGTGAACAGATCCACCGGGCTTCCCATCAGGTCGCCCAAGGTCTTCAAGGTCCACAGGTTGAGTTCGTAAATCAGACGCGGCGTGCCTTCGCTGCGGGCGCTAACTAGCAGCAGGGCGCCGTTGGGGTCCATGCCCTGGGTTTGCCGCAGCCAGTCCCCCAGGGGCACCCGCTCGTCGATATAGCGATAGTCGATCAGGGTTTGGGGCACGCTGGCGAGCAACAGGTATTCGCCCTCGCGGGTCCAGTAAAGGTGGCTCGGCAGGCTGGCCAGGCGTTGGCTGATGGGGTCGGCCTCGTACATGCCGCCACTGAGTTCGGGATCGGCGGCCGCCAGGGACGGCAGCGTAAGATGGTGATAGGTGTGGCCCAGCAACTCGCGCTGCTCATAGGGCGGGGCGAAGCGTTCCAGCAGTTGGTCGAGAATCTGTTGGTAGAGATCGGGGTCGCGCAGGCGCAGCGCGAGGTAATAGCCGGCTTGGTCGAATACCAGCAGGAGCTCGTCGCCGAAGGCCCCCAGCAGCTGCTCCAGGCTGAAGCCGAGTTGGGTTTTAAACTCTTCCTTGCCGGCCTGGTAGGCCTGGATATCCTCCGGCGGCATCATCCCCAGCAGGTTGTTTTCCACCAGGGCCAAGTCGTCGGGTCCGGGCAGGCCCAGCATGAATACCATTTCCGGCTCGCCGGCGGTACGCAGAGGCAACTCGGTGTTCACCGCGGGCAGGAAGCTGCGGAACCCGGCCACCTGCTCGGCCTCGCCCAACTGTTCCAGGGTCTGCATCAAAGGGCCCGGGTCGACCCAGGCGAACAGGCCCTGGCCGCTGGCGTCGATGGTCTGCTCGGCGGCGTACATCGGGTGTTCGGATACCGGTTGGCGGTCCGCGACCCATTGGTTCAGGGGGTCTGGAGCGGCGCTGGGGTCGCTAAAGGCGAGATACAGCCGTTGCTCTTCAGTCGCGAAATAGGTCTGCAGGGGCATGCCTTCGATCAGCAGCATGCCGGCGCCGTCGTCGCCCATGGGTATCTTGAGCTCAATGCCGGGAGCCTGCTCGGCGATGCCGGCCAGCAAGGCATTGGCGGCTTGCGGGCTGTCCGCATCCAAGGCCATGGTGATCACCAGGTCGGGCAGGGTAGCCTCCGCCTTGGCCGGGGGCATGACTGCCAGCTCCAGCGGTGAGCGCATCTGTTCCATCAACAGGCTCAGGAACAGCTGGCCCTCCGGCGGCACCTCGGGCAGCAGGTTGTTTACGAAGCCGGTGCGCAGTCCCTCGACGGCCTGGGCATAGGCGCTGGAGCCCACCGCCTCGGCGTAGATATTGCCCTTGGGGGCCCCGAGCAGGCCCCAGGGAGAGGGCACCCGCAGGTAGACGAAGGCGTTTTCCGGCAACAGCTCGCGTAGTCGCGGTGGCTGGGTGACCGCCGTGGTGTCGGCAGCGGTCACCGCCCGCAGCTTGGGCACTTCCACCTTCACCGGCTTGGGGCCGCCGGCGGTGACCGGGGCGCTGCCGGCCCCGGGCTGCACCTGGATGAAGGTGCTGGCCAGCTCGCCGTCGATGGTGGCGGTGACCAGGGCCCGGCCGGGTGCGACCGCCCGGAAGCGGCCTTGACCCGGCTCGCTGATGTCGAGCTTCAGCTCGGCGCTGCTGCGCCACTTTACGTCCGCCGAAGCGCGCGCCTGCTCGACGCGGATGACCACCAGGTCACCGACGCGGATCTCCTGAGATTCCGGTGCCAGCTTGGCGGCCAGGGCCGGCGCGGCGACCCATAGGAGGATGAGCATAAAAGCGGTGGCCAGGGCCTTGAATAGGGTGTTGGGGTTGGGCATCGACTGTCCCTCTTTGGATAAAGTTTGCTGCGAATAAGGAGTCTTGGGATTCCGAACTAGTACCGGCGAGTTCTTGTGCTCGCTCGGCCGGGCTCGGCGGCCTCGAAAACAGTTTGATTGTCCGACCCTTTGCAGGAAATTTCCATGGCTTTTTTCCGGTCGGGGCGCCGGCGTCGGCGTTCGAGCCTGGGTCAGCGGGCAACCCCGAGGATCTGGAAACGGATTCTTGCGCTCGCAGCGGCGCTCAGGGGTTCGCCCGCCGCGCCGGGAATTATCCGATCGTTATCGGATCAAGACAGGGCTATCGGAAGGAAATGGCTACCAGATCCTGGTTCTGCTTAGAAAAACCTATGCAGCAAATCGGGCAGGTTACGCACGAACTGGCCGTAACCCTGGTCGACATAGAGCCCGAACTGGGCGATCAGGGACCAGGCGGCGCCGAATTGGGCGACCGCGAAGCCGCCGAGAGCGAACTGGCCCAGGCTGAACAGGCCGATGCCGAACTGCGAGATGGTCACCAGGCCGGCGGCGAACTGGCCGATGGCGATCACCCCCCGCGCCGGAACCGGCATGCGGTTGGGGCGGTATTTGAAGGAGATGTGCAGCAGCGGCAGACCGAACAGCTGTGCTTCCGACTTGTACTCGAAGCCCCAGCCGTCCCACTTATCACGGGCCGGGTAAGGGGCTCCGCAGTTCGGACAGGCGAAGGCCTGCTCGCTGACCTGGTGACTGCATTCTCTGCACGGCTTCATAACGGATTCAATCGATATGCGGCTGCACGAAGCGCTCGCGCAACGGCCTGATGTGTTTGGACAGGGTGATCACCACCACCTCGTCGCCCCGTTCTAGCCCCAGCTCGGGGTTCGGCCAGAGCAACTCCGCTTCCCGGTAGACACAGATTACCCGCGCTTCCCGCGGCAGCTCCAGGTCGCCGACTAGGCGCGGGTGTTCATCGCCTACCACGAACGACAGCAATCGCGCATCGCCCTTGATCATGGTGCCCAGCTCGGCGGTGGTCTGCCCCTCGGCATAGTCGGCCAGATAGCGGCCGATGGTGCGGGCTGGGACGATGGACTTCTCCAAACCCAGCTCGATGCAGATATGCTCGTACTCCTCATCCTCGATGCGGGTCACCACCTTGCGAAAGCCCAGGGAGCGGCCCACCAGGCTGGCGATGATATTGGCCTGGTCGCTGCTGGTGAGGCAGAACAGCATGTCCACGTGGGCTGCATTCACCTCCGCCAGGACCGCCGGCTTGCTGCCGTCGGCGTGCAGAAAACCGCAGTCCAGGTGCTCGGCCAAGCCGTCGATCACGGCCTTGTCCCGCTCAATGACGATCACCTCGTGGCCCCGGTCTGCCAGCAGGTGGGCGGTGGCCACCGCCAGGGTACTGGCGCCGATAAATACGTAGCGCATCAAGTCCTCCAGTTGCCGGGGCAGAGTAGCACCAGAAAGGCGAGGATCTCCAGTCTCCCCAGCAGCATGTCGGCGCACAGCAGCAGCTTGAGCCCGCTCGGCAGCTCGGGGCCCGCGATGCCACTGGAAAGGCCCACGGTGGCGCTTGCCGAGGTGACTTCGAACAGGCTCGCCATGGGATCATAGCCCTGGGTGAGGAACAGCGCCCAGGAGACCAGGATCAGCGCCAGGAACAGCAGCACCGTGAGCATTGCCGGCAGGGCCTCTTCCAAGCTCAAGTGATGTCCCCCCAGCTCCAGGCCGGAGTTCAGCACCGCATGCTGGGGCAGGCAGGTGCGGAGCATGGTCAGCCGCAGCAGCCGCCACACCAGCAGAAAGCGAAACACGTGGATGCCGCCCGAGGTGGAGGCCAGGCCGCCGCCGATAAACATGGACAAGATCAACACCAGGGCGGCGGATGCGCTCAGCCCGGACAGCTCCATGCTGGCATAGCCGGTGCCGCTCTGGGCGGAAGCCGCCAGCAGCAGCCCGTGGCGCCAGGCCTGCCCCCAGGGCAGCTCGCCGGCGTCGCCCAGGACCAACCCGAGCAGGAGACCGAACAACAGGGTCAGCCCGAGCACCCCGCGCACCTCCAGGTCTCGCAGCAGGGCGCCCCAACCGGTCTTCAAGCCCCGGTAGTAGAGCACCAGGGGCAGGGCGCCGGCGCAGGCCAGCAGCATGATCAGGGCCTGGGTGGCGAAGGAGAACTCGCCGAGGCTGGCATCCCGCGGTGCGAAGCCGCCCGTGGAAACCCCGCTCAGGGTATACAGCAGGCCCTCCCAGGCCCCCAGCAGGGGCCAAAGGAGCAGGAAGGCGAAGCCGGTCAGCACCAGGTAGACCCCAAGGGTGCGCCGGCTGTGAGCGCGGCTGCTGCCCACCAGATCTTCCTGCTCCACGCTGGCGTCGAGCAGCCGGCGCGCGGCCCCGCTGCGGCGAATCAGCACCGCCAGAGAGATAATGGCGATGCCAACGCCGCCGTACCACTGGACCCAGGCTCGCGAGAACAGGTATCCGGGCGAGAGGTCCTGCACCCCGGGCAGGGTGCTGAGACCGGTAGTGGTGAGCGCCGAGACCGACTCGAACAGGCCGTCGATCCAGGGCAGGCCCGGCGCCAACAAGGGATAGCTCTGCACCAGGCCGATCAGCAGGTAGGC
>CBDUCL010000094.1:0-10758 GCA_965365625.1 uncultured Chromatiales bacterium
GTGCACGTTGAGCAGCTGCAGCACCTCGCCTTCTGCGATGCGGTTGGTGGCGCTGGAGAGTACCTCCATGACTTCGGTGCGGCCGATGGCCACCATCATCTCGAATGCGCGGGAGTATAGGAAGTCGCCCACCAACACGCTGGCGGCGTTTCCCCAGACGGTGTTGGCGGTGTCGCGGCTGCGGCGTTTCTCGGAGCCGTCGACCACGTCGTCGTGCAGCAGGGTAGCGGTGTGGATGAACTCGATTATCGCCGCCAGGTCGACGTGGCGCTCGCCTCGGTAGCCGGCCGCTCGGGCAGCGAGCAGCACGATCATCGGCCGCAACCGCTTGCCGCCGCTGCTGATGATGTAGTGGCCGATCTGGTTGATCAGCACCACGTCGGACCGCAGGCGCTCCAGGATCAGCCGGTTGACCGCCTGCATGTCGTCCGCAATCAGCTCGCGGATGGGGGCTATTTCCATGGATTTCGTGTCAATTCGCGCGAAGTTAGCGAATCCTAGGGGCCGCTCATGGGGGTGTCAACCCGCAGCTGCGCATCTGGGGATCGGATTTGACCCGGGACGGCAAGGCGAGTAGAATTCCGCGTCTTCGGTCCGGCAGAGCGTCTCTCGACGTGGGCGTCGGTAGGCGTAAAGAACAGTGGGGAAATAAGGTTATGTACGCGGTGATTCAGACCGGGGGTAAGCAGCATCGGGTTGCCGAGGGCGATACCCTGAAGGTGGAGAAGCTGGCGGCCGACGAGGGCGCCGCGGTCGAACTCGATAAGGTCCTGCTGGTGGCGGACGGTGACGACATCAAGGTCGGTGCTCCCTACGTGGAGGGCGGCAAGGTGACCGCCACGGTCAAATCCCACGGCCGGGGCAAGAAGGTCAACATTATTAAGTTCAAGCGGCGCAAGCAGCACCTGAAACGTCAGGGGCATCGGCAGTGGTACACCGAGCTGCAGATCACTGGTATCAGCGCCGGCTGAGGAGGCGAACCAACCATGGCACATAAAAAAGCAGGCGGTAGTTCACGCAACGGCCGCGATTCAGAATCCAAACGCTTGGGCGTCAAGGTCTTCGGCGGCCAGAGCATCAAGGCCGGCGGCATTATCGTGCGTCAGCGCGGCAATCGATTCCACAGCGGCGTCAACGTGGGCTGTGGCCGGGACCACACCCTGTTCGCCAAGGCCGACGGCAAGGTGGTGTTCGAAGTCAAGGGCGCCAACAACCGCAAGTATGTCAGCGTAGAACCGGCCTAACCGGTCGAGCGGCCGGTACCCGGCGCGTGAAAGGCCTCGTCCCGCGACGGGGCCTTTTTCGTTTCAGCCTGGTCGGACGGCTAACCCCTAACCATGAAATTCGTTGATGAAGCGCGCATTCGGGTCGAGGCTGGGGACGGCGGCAGCGGCTGCGTCAGTTTCCGGCGCGAGAAGTACATCCCCCGCGGTGGCCCCGACGGTGGTGACGGTGGCGACGGCGGCAGCGTCTATCTGCAGGGCGACGCCGGCCTTAACACCCTGGTGGACTTCCGCACCCAGCGTCGCTTTCGGGCCGAGCGCGGCCAGAACGGCATGGGCCGCAATTGCTACGGGCGAAAGGGGCAGAGCATCCACATCAAGGTGCCCTTGGGCACGCAGGTCTGGGACGACGACAGCGGCGACCTGATCGGCGAGGTGCTGACCGATAAGCAAACCCTGCTCGTGGCCCGGGGCGGCGAGCACGGGCTGGGCAATGTCCGTTTCAAGAGCAGCACTAATCGGGCCCCGCGCCAGTCCACCCCCGGCACGCCCGGGGAGCGCTTCGACCTGCGCCTGGAGTTGCGGGTGCTGGCCGATGTGGGCCTGCTGGGAATGCCGAACGCGGGCAAGTCTAGCCTGATCCGGCGCGTCTCCAGCGCCCGGCCCAAGGTGGCGGACTATCCGTTTACCACCCTGTATCCCAACCTTGGCGTGGTGCGGGTCAGCAGCGAGCGCAGCTTCGTGTTGGCCGACATCCCGGGGGTAATCGAGGGGGCCGCCGACGGGGCGGGGCTGGGCATCCGCTTTCTCAAGCATCTGGGCCGCACGCGGTTGCTGCTGCACCTGGTGGACATCGCGCCGGTGGACGAACAGGTGGACCCGGTGGAGCAGGTGCGCCGTATCGAGGCCGAGCTGGGAAAGTTCGGCGGCGACCTGCTGTCCCGGGAGCGCTGGTTGGTATTGAACAAGGCCGACCTGCTGTCGGCTGACGAATTGGCCGCTCGGCGCGAGCGCATGCTCGCCGAGTTGGCCTGGGAGGGCCGGGTCTTCGCCATATCGGCGCTCACCGGCAGCGGGGTGGGGCGCCTGATGGCGGCGCTGATGGAGCGACTGGAGGCATTGCGCAAGGCCGAGCAGACGACTGGCTCGGAACCCGAGGACGACCAGCCCTGGGATCCTCTGGCCAATCAGTGATACGAGAATGAACGCGCGCGACCAGATTCCCGCCACCCGGCGCTGGGTGGTCAAGATCGGCAGTGCCCTGCTCACCGGCGACGGTCAGGGCCTGAGCCGCGAGGTGCTCGCCGGCTGGGTAGACCAGATGGCGGACTGGGTCCGCTCCGGCCGCGAGCTGGTGCTGGTATCCTCAGGTGCCGTGGCCGAGGGCATGAGCCGCATGGGTTGGAAGCAGCGCCCGACCAGTCTGCACCAGCTCCAGGCCGCTGCCGCCATCGGCCAGATGGGTCTGGTCCGGGCCTGGGAATCCTGCTTCCTCAGGCACCAACTGCATACCGCACAGATCCTGCTCACCCGCGACGACCTGGCCGACCGCGGCCGCTACCTCAATGCCCGCAGTACGCTGCGCACCCTGCTGGACTTGGGGGTGGTGCCGGTGGTGAACGAGAACGACACGGTCGCCACCGATGAGCTGCGCTTTGGAGACAACGACACCCTGGCGGCGCTAGTGGCCAATCTGATTGAGGCCGATGTCTTGGTGCTGCTGACCGACCAGCAGGGCATCTTTGACAGCGACCCGCGCAGCCATCCCGGAGCCCATCTGATCCGGGAGACCCGAGTCGACAATCCCCAGCTCGACGAGGTCGCCGGCGGCAGCGGCAGCGGTTTGGGCAGCGGCGGGATGGTGACCAAGGTGCGGGCGGCGCGGCTGGCGGCCCGCTCCGGCACCTCGACCATTATTGCGGCGGGGGCCGAGCCGCGGGTGCTGGCGCGGCTTGCCGTAGGCGAGGACTTGGGGTCCCTGCTGGTGCCCGTGCAGGGCCCGCAGACAGCCCGCAAGCGCTGGCTTGCCGGCCACTTGCAGTTGCGCGGGCGCTTGATCCTGGATGCCGGGGCGGTGCGGGTGCTCAAGGAATCCGGCCGCAGCCTATTGGCGGTGGGGGTGAAGGCGGTGGAGGGGGACTTCGGGCGTGGCGACGTGGTCTCCTGCGTCGACGACCGGGGTCGCGAGGTAGCCCGTGGCCTGGTCAACTACGACGCCCAGGAGACCGCCCGCATCCAGGGCCAGCCCAGCACCCGATTCCAGGACATCCTGGGGTACATCGACGACCAGGAGCTGATCCACCGGGACAATCTGGTCTTGATGTAGGAGCGCCGCCCTCGGCGCGAACCGGCGTCAGACGGGCGGGGCCTTGAAGCCCGGAATCGGCGCGGGGGCGCGCCTCCTACGGGCTCATCCCCCCTTGATCTTCAGCGCCGACTTCTTCTTCGCCTGTTTGTTCTTGCTCTGCCAGGTGATGCGCAGGTTAATGCGGTTCTGGTTGTCTTCCTGGCTGGCAGTCAGTTTGAGATGCAACAGTCCTTCGGGGTTAAGCACGAGCTGGTCGTCTGCGTCGCTCAATTCCAGGCGGCCGGCGGCCAGTCCGGCGCACAGGGCCTGCAGGACTTCCTGGATCGATTTCCCGTCTTGCAGGGATTCGTGGCGGAAGCTCTGTTTACTTTCTCTCATTTGGATTTGCTCCTGCCTTGGGCCGCGGCCCGCAGACGCTGCAACACTACCTCTGGTTGAAACAGCTTGATGAACGGATAGTCGGCGCTGATCCCCAGGGCCTGGCCGCTGGGATGGAAGATGGTAACCGAGGCCCCGAGGCCATTGAGCCCTTCCTTGCGTCGCGTATTGCGGTCCAGGGTGGTGTCGCATTCGAAGTTGATCATGCCCTTGCGCAGCATGATGCGCTGGCCGTGCAACAGGTTGCGGTGGCCGTGGACGATGGCGTGGATGCCCTTGCTGTGCACCGCGTCGATGCCGCGTCGGGTCAGCGGCATGTCGACCTCCCGGTACTTGGTGCGGATGGTGTTGGCCAGCGGCCCGTAATAGAACTCGAACGGGTCGCCTTCGACCTGCTGGCGGAACTTGCGGTTCAGGTGCTTGAGGCCTCGCTGGTTGAGGATGCGGGCGATGCGGTCGTCGAGGCCGGCGTGGATAAACAGGAAGGACCCGTCCTTGTGCGCCAGCCGCATCTGGCGGTAGAACCAGGCGAACTCTCCCTTGGGTTCCAGAAACAGTTTGCGCCACTGCCGGGTGGCGGCATAGACCTCGCGCAGGCTCAGCCCGGCGCGCTGGCAGTGTCCTTCAAACCCTTCCATCTTGGCCCGCAGGCGCTTGATCTCGCGCTCGATGCCGGCATCCGGCATCACCCAACTGGCCAATTCGGGAAACTCCTTGAACCAGCGTTTGGACGGGTACAGCCGGCGCCGGCACTCGCGGGTGCTGGGGACGTTCTCCAGCGCTTTTTTTCCGGTGAGATAGTGGTCGCGGATCTCTTGGAGAAAGGGCACGACCTTCGGCCCCATGCGGATAAAAAAGTGCTCGGTGCGCGGGTCGGTGGCCAGCTCCAGGGAGCGAATGCCCAGCAGCATGCGGATATCGTGGTTGCCCGCCAGGATGCGCACTCGGGCCCCCTGGTCCATCAGCCCGCGCAGTATCCGCAGTACTCGCAGACTGCTGGGGCCTTTATCGAAACAGTCGCCGCCGATCAGGAAGCGCGCCTGGCGGCCGGCCTTGGTCAGCGTGAAGTCGGTATCGCCCGGGCCGGTCTTTTTGACCCCGCCTGACGCTACCAGGGAGGCGAAAAAGGCGTCGGCATCCGCGTGCAGGTCGGAGAAGAAATAGGTGGTGCGGCTTGGCCACCGCCAGCTGTCGCGGGTGATCAGGGTCTCCAGCTCCTTTGACAAGCTGCGGTAATGGGAGCGGTCCTTACCCATGGAACGCGGATTGCCGGGGGCCCAGAGCTCGCACTTGCGCGGCAGGGTTGCCTGCACCCATTCGTGACCGCGATAACGGGGTAGGGTCTGATTATAGCGGGGCTTTTTCATTGCAGGCTCAATCGGTGAACTCGCTGTTGCTGCGGCGGAGCTTCCAGTCGCCGGCTACCTGCTGCCAGCTGCCGTCCGCCAGCAACTCCAGATAGACCGGACTCGCATGATACATGCTCAGGCGGGCGATATCCTCGAATCGAAGCACCCCCAGCCGGTACGCCGCGTGGCGAAAGGCCGCGCCGTGGCCGACGAACAGCTTCAGGCTGTCGCCGTCCGCTTGGCCCCTGAGGGCCTGCATGCGGGTCTGCAGGTGGGCGGCCACCCGTTCTCCGGCTTCGAGCAGGGACTCGGCCCCTTGCAGCGGCAGGCGGTAGTGGCTATCGGCTTTCCAGTTCGGCGGTGGCTCGGGATAACGCGGATCGTCCCGCAGCACCGCCGCGATCTCGTCCTGGTTCAGATTGGCGGCGCTGCCCAAGCCGCGCTCGGCCAAGGCGTCGAAGCCCTCGATCGGCGGTTCCCGATCCGCATTCAGGGCCAAGCCGATAATGCGCGCCGTCTGCCAGGCCCGCAGGAGTTGCGAGCTGTCGATCGGGTCGATCAGCCGCCAGCCCTGGGCCCGGGCCTCGGCGCCGATGGCGGCGGCGGCTCGAGCCGCTTGGGCCTCGCCCTCTGCGTTCAGCGGATACGGCTGGTGGGCGCTCGGGGTGTTGGGCCGCTGTCGGTAGTCGCCGTGGCGGATCAGGGCCGCGATCAGGCGCGCCATCGGCTCAAGCTTTCAGCTGTGCGGCCAGGGCCTTGACCAGGGGGCCGAGTTCCGGCTGACGCAGGCGCTCGGAGGCGGTCTCCGGGGTTACCCATTCGCGCCCGCGGTGGCGTTCCTCCCATTCGTCCTCCGGCAGGACGCGGGTGACCTCCATGGGATAGACGCTACAGGTGCAGACCGAGCCCCATTTCTCGTACTGATAACTGCCGAGGGGACGCTCGGCCACTGTGCCTTCGACACCCGCTTCTTCCCAGGCCTCCTTGGCGGCGGATTCCTGTGGGCTGGCCCCGGGGTCCTGGATGCCCTTGGGCACCACCCAGTGCTTTTTCTTGCTCGAGGAAACGATCAGCACCTGGAGCTCGCCTTCGTGACGGCGGTAGGGGACCACCGAGGACTGGGTGTAGTAATAGGCGGGGCGGTCGCGCAGATCGTCGCTACCGGGGCCCGGAAAAGGAAACTTCTCCGGTAGTTCTTCGCCCCGGGTGATGCCCAGCAGGCTGGCGCAGCCGGCCTCCAGCCGCTGCCAATCGTCAGGCATCTCCAGCCGCGCCAGGGTCGCGGTGGGCAGCAACTTGCCGTCGGCGGGAATCTCCGTGCGCTGGCGGCTGAGGTACTCCAACAGTTCCTCCAGCCCCGGGTTGTGACCCACCAGCAGCACCCGTTGGGCCGCTGCCGGCGCTTCCGCCAGCACCGCCAGCAGCTGGCTCAGGGAGGCGTCATAGACCCGCCGTTCGCGCACGATGCCCGCGGCGGATCGTCCCATCGCCTTGATCGCCTTCTGGGCGGTGACCAGGGCCCGCTCCGCCGGGGAACTGACCACATGGTCCGGCTCCAGTCCTTCGCCCAGCAGCCAGACCCCGATGCGCTGGGCCCCGCGCTTACCGCGGTCGGTGATCGGTCGCTTGAAGTCCGGCAGCGGTTCGGACCAATCGGACTTACCGTGGCGCAACAGCAGCAGTTCTCGGGTCATTGTTTGGGTCTCCAATTAGGTTCAATCGGCAAGAATGCGCTCCAGGCACTGCTGCTCCAGGGCGGCGAAGTCGATGCCGCCCCGGGCCTCCCAGACCGTGACGCCAGCTAGCGCCCGCAGGTAGGCCGCTTCGTCAAACTCCGCATCGTCGCCGTGGAAGCTGCCGTCCGGGTACTGGTAGAAAGGCCCCGGGGACTTCATAAGCGCGCCCAGCAGGTCTCGCCGCTGAGCCAGGTCCACTGGCTCCAGGCTGGGGGGCTCGGGGTTGCCGCGCTTCCAGTTGAGCACCAGAAAGGCGTCTAGGGGCGCTGCCGGTTGGATGCGCCCGGGTCCGTAGACCTGCTCCACGTGCACGTCGTATTTGTCTTCGATTTCCCAGAGCTCGGCCGGGGGCAGGGCCAGCAGGCGCGCCCGCTCGGCGGCTGGAATCATCCCCTCCAGACTGGCGTTGTGGACGATCGTGCCCGGGTTGATGCGGGGCAGCTTGGGGATGCCGAGGGCCTGGGCGTGGCCCTGCTCCTGGCGCACGAACAGGCGGTCGTTGGTGAGATAGGCAATGTCCCGGTGCTCCAGCAGGTGCAGCATCAGCGTCGATTTGCCGCCACCCGAGAAACCGGCGATGCCGAGGCCGCGACCGTTGCGCACCAGCCCGGCGGCATGGCAGATCAGCCAGCCCCGGTGCTGCAGCCAGTTCATATACTGGGCGTTGATGAAGTTGATCACCTGGTTGTCGTACTCCCGGCAGGGGCCGGCGGCGATGCGCCGGGTCTCGCTCTGCAGGAATACCATGCCGGTGCGCACCTTCTTGACCAGGCGGCCGTTGGGCAGGTCCAGGTAGGCGTCCTTGCGCCCGGTCTTGCCAGGCTCCCGCTTCCAGTCGACGAAGTTCCAGCCCGGCGGTTCCGGCGGGGCGGACTCGATGGCGATCAATTCCAGGTCCGGTCGGCTGGCGGCATCCGGGGCGGGTACGTGGGCGAAGTAGTCGCGCAGCCCGGTCACCAGCTCAGGGGAGTTGGAGGCCAGGCTCAGATGGCAGTCGCCAAGCTGCAGTTCCAGCCGCTCTGGTCCCAGGGTGTGGCCGGCGATCAGGGTGTCTGCGGCGGATTCGATGGTAAGTGACATGGCTTGCTCCAATTCAACCGGCCAACTCGGCCAGGGCATAGTCGGTATAGCGCTCGGCGGCGTTAAGGCCTATCCCCTCCAAGGCGCCGCGGAAGCCGCCGAAGGCGGACACCTCGAAGACAATCGGGCCCTGGTCGGTCTCGGCCACGTCGACGGTGGTGAAATCCATGCCGAACGGGGCCTGGGCGCGTTCGGCCATTTCGACGATCTCCGGTGGCGGCTCATGGGCGGCATAGCGTCCGCCGCTGTGGATGGTGGTGTTCCAGGCATTGGTCTGGGGCACTCGGGCATAGGTGCCCAGGTATTCGCCGGCCAGGAACACCATCCCCAAGTCCCGGCCCGGCAGCTCCACCTTGCGCTGGATGTACATCATCGGGTGCTCGGCGCGGAAGGCCAGGATCTGGGCCTCCATCTCGCTTCTCGACAGCTGGGCGTGGATCACCGTCATGCCCCGGGCCTTGGTGGAGTAGAGGGGTTTGAACACCGCGCTTCCGAAATCCCGCACGGCTTGTGCGGCGGTCGCCAGGTCTTCTGTGACTCTCGTGTCGGGCATCGGGATGCCGGCGTTGCGCAGGGTCACGGTGCAGCTCAGGCGGTCGATCAGGCGCAGGATGCGCTCGGCGCGGCTGAATACGCGCACCCCGGCGGCTTCGGCTACCCGCAGCAGTTCCAGCCGGTCCAGGGTATTCGGACTGTATTCGGCGCTGATCTTCTTCACCAGCAGGGCGTCCAGTTGGCACAGGTCCTGGCCTCGGAACAGAAGTTGGCCGCTGGCCAGGTCGAGGCCGACCTCCGCCATGTCGATGACCAGGCGGAAGCCGGTGCGGGCCTCCACCGCGTCGGCCAGGGTCTCGGTGGACCATTTGCCGGGGATGCCGATGACGCCGATTTTGGGATTAGCCAACGAAGATCTCCTGGATCGGGAGCCGGAACTTGTGCGGCTTGTCTGGATTGGAGGCCAGGGCCAGTTCCAGCAGGTAGCGAGCGCGCAGGAACATGGCCGCGGCCAGGGTCTGGTCGAGAATGAAGCGGGTCGAACTGGCGAACGAGCGGGCCAGTCCCAGGGCCAGACGCAGCTCGAAGCTGCGGTCTCCCGCCTCGGCCGCATACTCGGCGGCGAACTGGTAGAAGGCGCTGCAGACCGCCAGAATGCGTCGGCGCAGGGGCGGATCGAGCACCTGCAGCCGGTAGTTCGAGACCATGAACACGGAGACGTCCTGCACATAGTCCATGTAGCGGGAGCGGTGCAGATCAATGAAATTGATGCGTCGCTCCACCGGGTCGTAGAGGATGTTGTCCAGGTTGAAGTCGCCGTGGATATAGACCGAGAAGGGGGCCTGCAGCCGGGCCTCCAAGGCCCCGGCGCGTTCGATCAGCGCCTCGAAACCCGGCAGCGGCAGGGCGCCGATGCGGCATTCGCCCTGGCGGAACTGGGGGTGCACCGTATACACCGCTTCGAGGCGCTTGTTCAACTGGCCCATATGGTCTGCTGCCGCGGGCTTGCGGCTGCGGGTCTCGTCCCAGATGCGCGCCAGGGTCTTCTGCAGGCGTTTCAGGGTCTGGCGCAACAGCTTGGGGGGTTCGTGCAGCAGGATCTGCTCGAAGGTCAGCCCCGGCAGGTGCTCAATCAGAAGCGCCGCGGACTGGCCGCGCTTCTTGTAGTCGAGGATGCGCGGGGCGAGGCCGGGAAAGATCTCGTGCCAGCTTTCGACCCCATCCCGCTCTTCTTTCAACTTGTGTCTCTTGCCTTCCTTGAAAATAGCCACATAGCCATTCGCCTTCTTGCCCTTGCGACCGCGCTCGGCGATACCGGAGATGCCGCTGCCGGAGCGGGTCTCGGCGATGCGCTCCACACTCAGTTTGCCAAGGGATTGGTCCAGCCCCAAGCGCTCCACCGAGGCGCGCAGGGAGTGGTAGCGGTCGATATTGATCGGCTGGCCGAGATTGGCGGAGATAATGGCCTCGCTGATATTCAGCAGGGCGTCGCCCATCTGCTCCACGTTGTGGGCGATGAACAGGGCCGAGACCAGGGCTTCGGTGTGCTTGCCGCGTTTGAGGTCGGCGGTATAGCGCCGTTGCAGCCGCCGGTAGGCGCGGTCCAATTTGGCCTCGATTCCTCCGATCTCCAGCGCCAGTTGGGTGTCGTGACGGTCGATAGCGCCCTCGATCAGGCCGATGCCGGTGATCACCCGTTCCAGAAGCGGGCCGTAGGCCTCGGCTCGAAGGCCCTTGAGACCGTCCAGATAGCTCATTTGATGAACGCAGTCCCGGCACAGCTCGGAGATACGTTCCAGGTCGGTGGCGATGGACTCCAGGGCCCGCAGCAGGCAGCTGTCCTGATCCGCCCGGCGGCGTTCCGCCAGCTGGTTGAGACAGCTGTTGTGGATGCGGATCATCAGATTGTAGGCATAGCCGCTACGGTCCAGGATGCGCTGGCCCAGACTCGGGTTGAGGCCATCGAAATAGTTCTGCAGCAGGGCTACCTGGGAGCCTACCTCGGCGCTCAGGAAACGCAGGTTGTCGCGGATCGGCTGGGGGATCGCCATGCTCAGTCGATTACCCCCAGGTAGACCCGCTCGTCCCCCACCGGCAGTTGGGCCAGGTAGCCGGCGATAGCCGCCGGCTGCAGGGGGATGGCTTCGATCTCGGCCAGCGGCATCCAGACCACGCCGACCTGGTGTTTG
>CBDUCL010000095.1:0-10553 GCA_965365625.1 uncultured Chromatiales bacterium
AAATCAATGCCAGAAACCGTCGCAACCGCGGGGATAATCGGTAGCCATCCACTATCTCGTCCTTTACCCGCTTCCCCAAAACGGCTTTAGTTGTGGAAAAAAACGCCCCCACAGTGTCACTGTGGGGGCGTAGAACACGAGGAAGGCTATTTCTTCGAGGTATGGATTACAATGGACCCTCCTCCGAGTTGCGGGTTAAAACCGTGGTCGTAGACGACGGTTTCTTCGCCATCGTACTCGCACCAGATCTTGACGCTCGAAGCGGCTGCCCCGGCCCGATTCGCTCCCAAACTGCTGCGTGGCGCCGGCTTCTCAGGGGCCGACCGTCCGGCCGTCGTTCCCCACCACGAACTCGCCCACAGTTACTACGTCCTTCGCCCCCTGAAGCCGCAGGGTGACGGATTCCCGCCGTTGCTCCGGAGTCCCGAAGTGGGTAAACAGGTCCAGTTGCAGGGTGGTGGCCCCGGTCACCACCTGCTGGCTATGGCCGAAGAAGTTGGCCTGCACCAGGTATCGCCCGGGCTTGGCCCGCTTCAGCGAATACTCCTCGGGGCCATAGCCGGTCGTGAAGTCCGGCGATACGCGGCCGCCCTGGTAGCTGAGGCGATTGCCGTAATAGGACTTCTCGCCGTTGGGGTCGGTGACCCAAAGATCCATGTCGGTGTTATCCGCATCCCAGGTCAGCACCACCCGCAGATCCAGGGGTAGGTTGCGCAGCAATCGTTGGTCGATATGCCCAGTATCCACGAGGGTGTCCGTGGTGGCCAGGATCGCGTTGAGTTCGCCCAGGGCGATCAATTCGATCTCCGGGAAGCGCGGGTTCCAGCGTCCCTCAACCACCTGGTAAAGTTGATCCACCGCTTTCTGGGAACGCCCGGCAGCCTGGTAGGCCAGACCCAGGTCGCGCCAGCTTTGGGGCTCGTCCGGCGCCAATTCCAACACTTTGCGCAACACCGGAATGGCGGGCTCCGGGTATCCGGCCTGGAGCAGCCGGTAGGCCAGAATGCGCAGCAGGTGGCGGTTCTCGAGATCCATCTCCGCCAGGTTGGACAGCACGCGCAGGGCCAGGCCCGGTTGCTCACGCTCGAATAGCAGGTCCGCCGCGTCCAGGAAGAAAGCCGAGCTGTTGGTCCAGTCTGGACGCTCGTCCAGATAGATCGGATACAGTTCCTGTGCAGAGGCGGACCGGAAACGGTCCATGTAAGGAGCATCCGAGCTCCATTTCTTGAGTGCGATGGTGACGGCGGATTGGCCGCTTTCCTCCGGCGCCTCCAGAGCCGGCGCTTCCGGCTCGGCAGCCGGGGCGGCCATGTCCCTGGCCTCGAACCCGCTCTCGGAAACCATGGGGGCAGGCGCGGCCATGCGGGCCCGCGAACCAGCTATCATGCCACCCGGCGCTGCACTGCGCTCCACCTTAGGGGCCGGAGGCTTGCCCTTCGGAAAGTCCTTGTCCCACCATTCCTGTTTGGCGCGAAACAGTTCCACCACCTGCTCCAGGTGGGCGCCGCGCGCCTGCTTCTCCTGCTGCTCCGCCGCTGCCACCAGCCGGTCATAGGCGTCCCGCAGTTCTGGAGGCGGCTCGATACGGTATTGAGCATAGTCTTCGACCCGATCCAGCACGATGAGTGACGTCTCCGCCGTGGGCAGGCGAAAAGCCTGACCCAAACGGCGGATCTCGCCTCGGCGCAGTTCCCGCTCCCCCTCCAGCTCCTTCAAGCGCAGGCGCGCCCAGGTGAGAGCCGCAAGGGAGGATTCCGAGGCGGCGGGAATCGGCACCTCCATGGTCTTTTGACTGCCATCCGGGAACCGCAGGACGACCTCCAGACGCGCGTCATTGCCAACAGCGGCGCCAGCCACTAAGAAGCGACCGTCCACCGGCAGGCTCGATTCGCTCACCAGTCGAGAAACACCTTCGCCTCCCAGTCCCGAGAGTTCCACCGTCTGGGCCAGCAGCAAAGCGGCTGCTTGCTCCCGGTCCAGGCGCGAGAGGTCCAGATAGCGGCCGCCGGAGCGGCGCGATATAAGGCCCAGGGCCGCCGAGTCAGCGCCAGGTCGCGAACTGATGCAGAAAGTGGGTACGCCCAACTCCGGCAGGACAGCCTCGCCGTAGTTGGCCAACCCGTCAGACACCAGCAACGCCTCCTGCACCCCCGCTACAGGCCGCAGCAGGTCGAGGCGAGTTGCCCCGTCGTAAACGGTGGCTTTCAGGGCCTGGCGTAGCGCGCTCCAATCGCCCTGCTCCACCGGAAACGTCTCAGCCGGTTCCAGCGCGTCCCGAAAGCGAACCAGTACCACCTCGCCCTCCCCCATGCGGAAAAAGTAGCGATCCAGCAGGCTCAACTCGCGACTCGGGTCGCGGCCGGCGGCGGAGCCGGAGGCGTCCCAAAGCAACAATACACGGCGCGGCAGCGTGCGGGGTTGGGATTCCGCCGCGGGGGCGGGAATCTCGGCGCGAAACCAGGTCGTGCCGTCCAACGACTGGCTGGAGGCACTCGCTTGGCGGGCAGCGGGGACACGGATCTGCACTAAATCGCGGCCCCGGTATTGTTCTCGGGTCAGGCGCGCCTCGTAGATCTCTCCCCGGCGGGCGAACACCAGCGCATCCGGCTCGCCCCCCAGCGCAATCGGCTGCTGCGAGGAAAATACCCGAATCCGAAGGTCCAACTGCGCCAACGCCTCTGCGTAACCCAGGGCCAGACGCAGCGACAACTGGCCATCCACCAACGGAAGGTTCTCCATGATCCGCAGCACCACCCGTTTAGCCCCTTGGGACGGAATCGGGTACACCCGCAGCTTATAGTGGTTGCCCGCTGTGGCCTCCAGCAACGCCGGATCGATGCGTTGGCGAATCACATCCTCGAACACCTGCCGCCCCTTGGCCTTCTCCACCGGTACCGCGTCGCGCAAGCGCCCGTCTACGTCCATCGCGAGCCCCACCACCTGTTGCCCATCCAGCAGCGGGAACTGCAACTCGCCCTCCAACACCCGTTGGTTGGGGTTGAAGAAGCGAAGCTCGATTCGAGTCAAGGCCTGCCCACCATGGATCTCGGTGTCGATGGCTACCCGGTCCAAACGCACTGGTAGAGCCTCGGGCTCAGGTACGACCAAGCGCACCGGCTGCCATTCTGGGGGTAGTGGCGGAATCAGTGGTTCCCGCGGGGTGGTGGCATGGCCGGGGGTGATGACGAACAAGCCGAGGCAAAGGGCGACCCAAGCAGGAAAGCGGGTGAGAAGCAGGCTCGATAAACTAACCATGCGCGCGGCACCTGGTAGAGAGCGGTAGTCGCAAGAAACCCCGCTGTGTAGATATGAGGACCTAAGGCGCGTTGCCGGCGAATGTGTGGCCGCGCGGATCTTCGATTTCTAGCATAGTTTGGAGCGCTCGCCCATCCAACAAGGAAGCTTAGCGCAAAACAAAAAAGTGTCCCCTATTTACATGTCCCCTATTTACAAATCGGCTTCATTCGGCATCGGTAGGGGAAGGGCGCATTGCATTCGCCTCGCTCAGAACTTCGAGGAATTTTCTCTGGCCGTATGCGGCCGCCTCGTCCATGGGTGTCCGCCCCCGCTTGTTCTTGGCATTGAGATCGGCCCCGCACTCGACGAGAAGCTTCGCCGCCGTCCAATGGCCGTTCACGGCGGCCCGGTGCAAAGGTGTAGAGCCATCTTTGGTTCTGGCGTTGACGTCGGCGCCACGGTCGATTAGCAATTCGGCGACATCGACGTGGCCCTTGAATGCGGCGCGGTGGAGCGGCGTTCGACCCTCCGAGTTTCGGGCCCCAACCTTGGCTCCGTAGCGGATCAAAGTCTCTGCCACGTCCCTGCGGCCCATGAAGGCGGCGCGGTGGAGTGGCGTCCGCCCGTCCTGGTTCTTGGCGTTGATCTTGGCGCCGTGGGCAAGCAGCAACTCCACGACCTGGAGATTGCCCTTAAATGCGGCGTCGTGCAGCGGTGTTCCTCCCGTGCTTCCCCGAGCATTGATGTCGTCACCCTGGACAACAAGACGTTCGGCTAGGGCCTTGTCTCCGTCGAAGGCGGCGCGGTGGAGCGGGGTGTCGACCGAGGCATTGCGCCTGGCCCGCCAGTGTGAGATCTGACCGTACGCCAGGACCGTAATGATGGGAAACAGGGCGGTCAGCGCTATGATACCGAATCCGTCCAGCAGTGGGCTGCGGCCGGGAATGGTGGTGGCCAAGCCCAATCCCAGGGCCGCCACAACCGGGACCGTGACGGTCGAGGTCGTGACCCCTCCCGAGTCATATGCCAAGGCGCTGATCAGGCGCGGCGCGAAAATGGTTTGGATAATCACCACGACGTAGCCCGCTATGATGAAGTAGTGCAGCGGCATGCCGGTAACGATCCGGAAGGTGCCGAGGGTGACTCCGGCGGCGGCACCGATAGCGACAGCCACCCGCAGGCCCAAACTTCGGATTGCACGGCCGGAGACGGCTTCCGCCTTGTACGAGACCGCAATCAATGCCGGTTCGGCGATTACGCACGAAAACCCGATAGCGGTACCGAACAGGTAAACCCAGATGTAATCCTGCCAGCGTACGGATTCCGGCACAGCCGCCCCGGCACCGTAGATAAATTCGGGGCTGGTCAACTGCTGGGCCATGAGCTTACCCAACGGGAACAGTGCCATTTCCAAGCCTTCGAGAAAAAAGGCCAGACCCAACAGCACATAGATGAATCCGAGGAGGATCTTTCTCGGGTGCGGGAGCGGCCGCCGAATAACCAGGTATTGGAATACGAGTATCAGGACTGCAATGGGCAGGACATCCCAGATTGTACCCAACAGGGTATCGAGGAGGGTCTGGGTGTCGAAGAAGATCTTGAAGAAATCCATGCTGTCTCCGTCGCTGCGCAAGCTGCCGCGGTAGCGAGCCCCGAAGGGCTATTCTCCTGCGCCTCCCTGGGGATACCGGAAGGCCGATAATCTACCATCACCAAGGGCCAAAACCCATCGTCTTCCACCGGGTCCAGCCTGACTCCCGTGATGGTTTCGGATCGGCAGGCTTAACATTACCTTATGACATATAGACCGGAAATATCTATCGGCCAACCCCCAGTCGGCCATCCACCGACCTGCCTGGGAGAAAACGGAGCGACGGGGGAGCGACGCTACGATGTGAGGCCTGATCTTAATTCCTGCCGAATTCCTGCCAATTCCTCTGGTGACCCCATTTCCTTGCGCAAATGCGTGCGGCGCGTTTCGCTGCTACAGCGGGGCGGCGGCTTACGTTTGGCGCCGACGCGTTAGAGACCCCGACGCCCTGGTTTGGGCAGCAGCTCCGCAATCGCCTGAGCTAGCCGTTGTTTCGCCGCCGCCCGCCTTGGTGCCAGAGGGTAGCGACATGACAACTCACCCCCGTTCTGCCAGGTAGTCGCCGATCTCTACCGCATCGATCTGCTCCGGACGCAGGAAGCGTTGCGCATACTCTTGGTATACCCCGGTGCGCAGAAACAGCTCGAACAGATCGGGGCAGATGTGGCCATCGTCGCGCATGTAGCTCATGATGCGCAGCGATTCGCTCAGGGTCTTGGACTTTTTGTAGGGGCGATCGGCGGCGGTCAGGGCCTCGAAGATATCGGCGATGGCCATCACCCGCTCGGGGATCGACAGCTGTTCGGCGCCCAGGCGTCGCGGGTAGCCAGTGCCGTCGAGCTTTTCATGGTGGTTGCCGGCCCAGGTGGGCACGCGGCGCAGTTCCTTGGGGAAGGGCAGCTTGTCGAGCATCAGGATGGTCTGGACGATGTGTTCGTTGATCTTGAAGCGATCCTCATCGGTGAGGGTGCCGCGACGGATGCCGAGATTGGTCAGCTCGCCCAGATTGGCGGCGTGCTCGGGCACCTCCATGCGAAAGCCCTGACGGTTGGCGCCGAAGGGGTCGCGGCCCTCCGGGCGCGGTATCAGGTGCTCCGGCTTGTCGGCGAGCAGGCTTTCCTGGGCCGGGAGCGGGGATGACGGGGCGGCCTGCTTGCGCCGGAGCTCGTCCTCGGACAGGCCCACTCGGTCGTCGAAATGGCGTTGCCACGTTCGAGCACCGATGCGGCCCAGCCGTTCCAGGTCGGCATCGGCCATGAACTCGCCGCCTTGGTTGGTGGTGGCTACAAAGGCCCAGTCGTCGCGCAGTTCGGTTCGGCGCGCTTGCAGGGCTCGGTCCAGGGCGTCGCGGTCGGCATCGGGTTCGACCGCGGCCCGCAGATACTCGATCTCGGCATCGCGCCAGAGGACCTCGAACCGGGTGCGGATCTCGTGAATGCGGTTGTACAGGCATTCCAGCTTGGTGGCCTTGTCGACCACATGCTCGGGGGTGGTAACCTTGCCGCAGTCGTGCAGCCAACTGGCAATATGCAGTTCGTAGCGTTCATCGTCGTCGAGACGGAAGGCCCGGAACGGCGCCGCCTCGGAACCATGAGCCGCCTCGGCCAGCATACGGGCGAGCTCGGGCACCCGCTGGCAGTGGCCGCTGGTATAGGGCGACTTGGCGTCGATGGCGCCGGCGATGAGCTGGATCAGGGCATCCAGCAGGTCTTTTTGGGCCTGGAGCAGGCGCCGGTTGTCCAGGGCAATGGCGGCCTGGGAAGACATGCTGCGGACATAGGAGATGGCCTCGGGGCTGAACCCCACTACCTCATCCGTCTCCGGGTCCCGGGCGTTGACCAGTTCCAACGCGCCGATTACGTCGTCCTGGCGGTTGCGCAATGGCAGAAGCAGCAGCGAACGACAGGCGAAACCGTCCTCGGCGTAGCGCTCGCGCAGGCAGGAATAGTCCAGACCGGGTTCGGCGGCCAGGTCGGACACCTCGATCGCCCGGCCGCTCTCGATCACCTGCTTTTCCGGCAGCCCGTCCGGCGCTTCGTCCAGCGACAGGGACTCTAGATCCGGGCGCCGGCCGCTGGTGCCTCCCAAGCGGGTGCCCGTGCGTTGGTTGATCATCAGGTTGAAGTCGATGCGGCGGCGCTCGTCGTCGAACAGCATGATGGTCCCGGCATCGGCCCGGCCCACGGTCCGGGCCTCGGTCAGAATGCTTTCGAGCAGGCGGTCGAAATTCTTTTCGGCCGACAGGGCCTTGGAGATCTCGATAAAATGCTGGATCGATGCCTTCATCAGTCCCAGGGTGCGGGCCAGTTGGTCCACCTCCAGCAAACGCGAGCGCAACGTGATGGGGCCGTCGAGCTTGAGCTCACGGATCTGCTCCGCCTCGCCCGCCAGCAGGAGCAGGGGCTTGGCGATCCGGCGCGACAGCAGCCAGGCCGCCACTATCGCCAGAGCCAGCATTCCCAGCGAGATCAACAGGCTGCGGGTGCGCAGATCGAGAACCCCCGCCAGCAACTCGTCTTGGGGCGCCAGGATGGCGAGAAATACCTCGGCCCCGCTGGCCACCGGCAGCCTGGCAACGGCCCCCAGCCAACTCTGACTGTCCACCGTCAGCGCCAGTTGGCCATCGGTCATGCCCTCCTGGTAACGCTCGTAGAGGCTGTCGAGCACCGGGTGGTCGAGTTCCGTCATCTGGGTCTGACGGAGTTCGGCCTCCGGGTCTGCGGGACTTGCCGGCTGGGGCGCGGCATCCGCCCCGTAGGCCAGCACCGCCCCCTCGCTATTGAATACCAGGATCTCGCTGGAAGGGGTGACGCGCTGAGCGGCGATGCCGACCGAGAGTTCGCGCAGGGTAAGGTCCGCAGCCACCACCGCGCGCCCCCGCGGGGTGCGGCGGGCGATGGTGGTGCCAGTCTCGCCGGTGCTGGCGAAGCGGTAGAAGCCGCTGCTGATCTGGCGCTCGCTGTCGATCGCCTTCTGGTACCAAATGCGGGTGCGTGGATCGAAGTCGGTTTCGGTGGCGCGGGCCGGGCCGAGGGGCCGGAGTTGTTCGTCATAGAAGCGGGTGGTCTCGCGGGCGCCGCCCGGCTCGACCGTTATTGTCCGTTCCTGGAACTCGGCCCTGGCCGGGGCTCCGAGCTGCGAGCGGAGCGTCCTGTCCTTGCGCAGAGCCCGCACCAGGAACAGCTCCCCGCTCTCGTAGCCGACGTAGATGCTGGCGATATGCTCGGCGTGGCGCAGGGACTCGGTGAAATAGGGTAAGAGCCCTTGGCGTTCTTCGGCTGATGCGCTCTCCGCCGCCGCCAGCCTGGTAGAGATATCCACCAGGGCCTCTGCGGGAGCATAGAGTTCGCGGATATTGGCAGTGGTCTCGCGGGTGATGCGCTCGAACAGGTCTTGGGCCGCCAGCAGGTCCATTTCCTTGTTTTCTTCGTACTGGTACCAGACCAATACCAACCCGAACAGGGAGATCAGCAGGATGAACACCGACGAAATGCCGATCTGCAGGGGGATGCGGTGGAGTCGCTCTGGTCTTTCCGTCAGGGATGAGTCGCCACCGGTAGACATGCGGGGTGCCGCCTTGTTCGATCGTCTGGAGGATGACCCTAGCATAGCAAAGGCGGCGGCGTGGGTAGACGGCCTCCAATTCCCTGAGACGGGACGGCAAGCGCGACTATAATCGTACCGGGGCTCAGCCCCCCTCCCCTCAATTACGACCAAAGGACCGACATGAAATCGAGCAGTAACGAAATTAACGGCAGACGCCGCACCTTGGCGCCACTGCTGGGCCTGGGGCTGGCGCTGACCGCCGGCTCGGCAATGGCCGAAATCGACGCCGAAGCCCAGCGGGTGGTGCGCTCCATGGCGGACTACCTGGGCGGCCTGTCCGCGCTGAGCGTGCAGGCCGACGTGGACAACGAGGTGATCGATCTCGCGGGTCAGAAGCTTCAGCTGACCAGTTCCGTGGAGCTGCTGCTGCAACGCCCGGACAAGCTTTGGATGCACCGCCAAGGGCCGTTCGCCGACGCCGAGCTGACCTTCGACGGCAAGCAGATATCGCTGCTCGGCAAACAGCTCAACGCTTATCTCCAGATCGAGGCCCCGGGCGATATCGAGGCGGGAATCGAGGCGTTCCGTGCCAGCACCGGGCTGGACGCACCCGGTGCCGACCTGCTGTTCGCCGATCCCTATCCAGCGCTTACCGCAGCAGCCCACAGCGCCGCCTATAGGGGCACCGCCTTCGTCAACGGGGTGGAATGCGATTACCTGACCTTCCGGGGCGACAAGGCGGACTGGCAGCTTTGGGTGCAGCACGGCGACACCCCGCTGCCGATGAAGTACGTGATCACCACCAAGTGGATGACGGGTGCACCCCAGTATGCGGTGCGTTTCCGCAACTGGGACACCCAACCCAAGATCGCGGCCGAGCGGTTTATCTTCAGCGCGCCGAAGGGAGCCACCAAGCTGGATGAGATTTCGGTCGACGCGACCGGTGAGCTGATGGCGGAAGGGGGTATGCAATGAGCATTCAACAGACACTGCGCGGCATCGGAATTGGCGTCGGACTGGGCCTGGCGGCCCTGCTGGCTGACGGCTGGACGGGTGCCGGCTGGTTCATCACCGACGCCGAGGCCCGGCTCGGGCGGCCGCTGACCCCGGTAAGCGTGGCCGGAGTCTCCCGCCGCACGACCCGGCGGGTCATACGCCGCACCAGCGTTTACGCCGCTACATTGCCTCGGGGGTGCTCGACGGTCATTATCGAAGGCACCACCCTGCACCAGTGCGGGTCTACCTATTATCAGCCGTACAACAACCAGTATGTTGTCGTAAACGTGGATTGATTGTTGCATTGAGCGGCCGTTCTCGCCCGAGGCCCTGCCCCTGGTGAGAGCGGCCGCCTGGCCTGGTCACCCGTGACAAGACCGGCCACCCCAGCCACCCGAGCCTGACCTTGATCAAACCACCAGCAGGATCAGTTCGTTGTTAGCCACGTTTAGTTGGTTCATGCGGGCGATGCTGCCGTGGCGCACCAGCGAGAGGCAGGCCCGTATCCAGGCCCCATGGCCAAAGGCCAGTACCGATTCGGCGTCGCGATAGCGATCAAGGAAAAGCGCGACCCGATCTTCCAACTCCGCGATGCTCTCCCCCAGCTGCAGTTGACCAGGGTCCTGGTGCCAGGCCGCGCCCAGGGCCTGCAGCATATCGGTACGTGGACCGGCTTCGTAGGGCCCGAAATCCAGTTCGTCGAGCAGTGGCTCGACCCGCGCCCGTTCATCATAACCGTATACGCTTGCGGTCATGGCGGTGCGTCGCAGCCGGCTGACCAGTACCTGCTCGAACCCGGTCTCTTGCTGGAGGCGGCGTCGGGTGTGGGCGATCTCCGCCGTCAGCTCCGGACCCGGGGCGAGGATCGGCTCGTCGAGCCGGCCCTGAAGCAGTCCGGCCTGGTTGAAGCGGGTGGGAAGATGGCGCAGGAGGGCTAGATTCATGGGGGATTCATGGGGAGCAGTGCGGCTGAAAACTTAAGTAGTATACCGCACCGATTGGCGCGGTGTGTGACGATCACAGATTCCGTTTCTTCCGAAGGCCTGCGCTGTTTCGAGGGCAACGGTTCGGCGATAGATTGGCGCGCCCACCCCGAACCGGAGGCGAGGGGCGGACGCGGCAAG
The DNA here is from genome assembly GCA_965365625.1 of uncultured Chromatiales bacterium. GTDB lineage: Bacteria > Pseudomonadota > Gammaproteobacteria > Chromatiales > Chromatiaceae > CAVWCW01. The sequence continues at coordinate 10,495 of CBDUCL010000095.1, forward strand.
GGCGATCAGTCGTACATCGGCAAGCCGCTGGGCACCCGGTCGGGCGTGGTGTGGCGCAG
>CBDUCL010000096.1:0-10319 GCA_965365625.1 uncultured Chromatiales bacterium
TCCATAATGTCTACGCCGAGTCATTAGTTCTGCTATGCTCACCCCTCATCCCTCAGTCCTCAGTCCTCAGTCCTCAGTCCTAACCACTCACCCCACCTGTCGTTTCCCCGCCCCATCGCTTATCATTGCCCTCCCGGTTTCAGCCTAGCGCAAGGTGAGACATGCTCAGTTTTCGTGGTGCCCCCGCTCTCTCGGAATTCCGTCTCGGCAAGCTGGAACGGCGGCTGACCGAGTACCTAGGCCGACCGGTGGGTGTATACGCGGAATTCGTGCATTTCGCCGATATCGAGCAGACCCTGGCCCCGGCCCAACTCGCGGTGCTGGAGCGCCTCCTGCGCTACGGGCCGAGCTTGCCGGCCCATGAGCCCAGCGGCCAGCTGCTGGTGGTGATCCCGCGCCCGGGTACCATCTCCCCCTGGTCGTCCAAGGCCACCGACATCGCCCATAACTGCGGCCTGGGGGCCATCCGCCGCCTGGAGCGGGGCGTTGCCTACTACCTGGAGCCACAGGGCGGCGAACTGGAGGACGATCAGCTCATCGCCGCCATGGAGGTTCTGCACGACCGCATGACTCAGGCGGTGGTGTTTGCCCTGGACGAAGCGGAGCAGTTGTTCGCGCATGCCGAACCGGCGCCGCTGACCCGTGTCGATGTGATCGGCAACGGCCGCGATGCCTTGGAGGCGGCGAATCGAGACTTGGGCCTGGCCCTGTCCGGTGACGAGATCGACTACCTGGTGGGGAGCTTCCAGGGCCTGGGGCGCAATCCCACCGACGTCGAGCTGATGATGTTCGCCCAGGCCAACTCGGAGCATTGCCGGCACAAGATCTTCAACGCGAGCTGGGTGATCGACGGCCAGCGCCAGGACCATTCCCTCTTCCAAATGATCCGCAACACCACCGAGCGCTCGCCGGACGGCGTGCTCTCGGCCTACAAGGACAATGCGGCGGTAATAGCCGGCCACCAGGGTCTGCGTTTTTTGCCTGACGCGGAGGGCTGCTACGGCGCCAGCCAGGAGGACATCCACATCCTGATGAAAGTGGAGACCCATAACCACCCAACCGCCATTTCCCCAGACCCGGGAGCCGCCACCGGCGCCGGTGGCGAAATTCGTGACGAGGGGGCCACCGGCACCGGTTCCAAGCCCAAGGCGGGGCTCACGGGTTTCTCGGTTTCCAACCTGCGTATCCCGGGGGGTGAGCAGCCCTGGGAGCAGGACTTCGGCAAGCCCGGACGCATTGTCTCGGCGCTGGACATTATGCTCGAGGGGCCGATCGGCGCGGCCGCCTTCAACAACGAATTCGGTCGCCCCAACCTGTGCGGCTATTTCCGCAGCTACGAGCAACAGGTGGCGGGCCCGGACGGCCCGGAGCTGCGCGGCTACCACAAGCCGATCATGCTGGCCGGAGGGCTTGGTAATATCCGCGCCGAGCACATCGAAAAGCGTCCCTATCCCGCCGGTACCCCGCTGGTGGTGCTCGGCGGCCCGGCGATGCTGATCGGCCTCGGCGGAGGGGCCGCCTCCTCGATGGCCAGCGGCGCCAGCGCCGAGGACCTAGACTTCGCCTCGGTGCAGCGCAGCAACCCGGAGATGGAGCGGCGCTGCCAGGAGGTGATCGACCGCTGCTGGGGCCAGGGACGCGACAATCCGATCCTGTGGCTCCACGACGTTGGGGCCGGTGGCCTGTCGAACGCCTTGCCGGAACTGGTACACGACAGCGGCCGCGGCGGGCGCTTTGAGCTGCGCCTGGTGCCCAACGAGGAGCCGGGCATGTCGCCGATGCAGATCTGGTGCAACGAGTCCCAGGAACGCTATGTAATGGCGGTCGCCGCCGAGCGTTTGGAGGACTTCAAGGCCCTGTGCGAGCGCGAGCGTTGCCCCTATGCGGTGGTGGGTGAGGCCACCGCGGAGGAGCACCTGCTGCTGGGCGATGCCCACTTCGACAACAACCCCATCGACATCCCGATGCCGTTGCTGTTCGGCAAACCGCCGCGCATGCTGCGGGAGGTGCAGCACCGCAGCTTCCACAAGCCGGCGTTGGCGCTGGACCACATCGACCTGCGCGAGGCCGCCCTACGGGTGCTGCGCCTGCCGACGGTGGCGGACAAGACCTTTCTCATCACCATCGGCGACCGTTCCATTACCGGCCTGGTGGCGCGCGACCAGATGGTCGGCCCCTGGCAGGTGCCGGTGTCGGACCTGGCGGTCACCGCCAGCGACTACTGGGGCTATACCGGCGAGGCCATGGCCATGGGCGAGCGCACCCCCCTGGCCCTGATTCAGCCTGCTGCCTCGGCCCGCATGGCGATCGCCGAGGCGATCACCAATATCGCCGCGGCGAGCATCGCCCGCATCGGCGACATCAAGCTGTCCGCCAACTGGATGGCCGCCGCCGGCCACCCGGGGGAAGACGCCGGCCTGTTCGACATGGTCAAGGCGGTAGGCCTGGAGCTGTGTCCGGCGCTCGGCATCTCGGTGCCGGTGGGCAAGGACTCGCTGTCGATGAAGACCGTCTGGCGCCAGGACGGAGCCGAGCGCAGCATGGCCGCGCCCCTGTCTCTGATTGTCTCCGCCTTCGCCCCGGTGCAGGACATCCGCGCCACCCTCACCCCGGAGTTGTGCCGGGACCGGGGCGACAGCGACCTGATCCTGATCGACCTGGGCAAGGGCGCCAACCGTCTCGGCGGCTCCTGCCTGGCCCAGGTCTACGGCCAGCTCGGCCAGCAGGCCCCGGACCTGGACGACGTCGCGGCGCTGCGCCAGTTCTTCGAGTTGATTCAGGAACTTAATCGCGACCGCCTGCTGCTGGCCTACCACGACCGCTCCGACGGCGGCCTGTTCGTTACCCTGTGCGAGATGGCTTTCGCCGGACGCAGCGGTCTCGACTTGACCCTGGATGGCCTCGGCGATGACCCTCTGGGGATTCTGTTCAGCGAGGAATTGGGGGCGGTGATCCAGGTCCACCACCAGGACACCGATCAGGTGCTAAAGAGCCTGCACGACGCCGGCCTTGGCCACTATAGCCAGGTGATCGGCAGTCTCAACGAAGACGACCGACTGCGCTTCCGCCACCGCGGCCGCACCCTGTTGGACCTGGACCGGGTAGAGTTGCAGCAGGCCTGGTCCGAGACCAGCCATCGGATGCAGGCCCTGCGCGACAACCCGGAATGCGCCGAGGAGGAATACCAGCGCATCGCCGAGCGCGCGGACCCGGGCCTGCAGCCGCGCCTCGGTTTCGATCCGAGCCAGGACCCGGCCGCGCCCTACCTGGCCAGCGGCGAGCGCCCAAGCATGGCGATCCTGCGCGAGGAGGGGGTCAACGGCCAGTTGGAGATGGCTGCCGCCTTTCACCGCGCGGGCTTCGAGGCGGTGGATGTACACATGAGCGATATTGTCGCCGGTCGCGTCGACCTCGAAGGCTTCCGGGGACTGGTCGCCTGCGGCGGCTTTTCTTACGGCGATGTGCTCGGGGCCGGCGAGGGCTGGGCCAAAACCATATTGTTCAACAACCGCGCCCGCGACCAGTTCGCCGCCTTCTTCGAACGCAGCGACAGCTTTGCCCTGGGGGTGTGCAACGGTTGCCAGATGCTGTCCAACCTGCATGAGCTGATCCCTGGCGCCGAGCATTGGCCGCATTTCGTCCGCAACCGCTCGGAGCAGTTCGAGGCCCGTTTCTCCCTGGTGGAGGTTCTAGCCTCCAATTCCATCCTGCTCCAGGGCATGGCGGGCTCGCGCCTGCCGATCGCGGTCGCCCATGGCGAGGGCCGGGCCGAGTTTCGCGATCAGGACCAGCTGGAACAGGCCCGGGGCCAGGTTGCCCTGCGCTATATCGAGAACGACGGTCAGACCGCCAACCGTTACCCGGCCAACCCCAATGGCTCCCCGGAAGGCATCACCGGGCTGACCAGCGCCGACGGTCGGGTCACCATTATGATGCCCCACCCCGAACGGGTGTTCCGTGCGGTGCAGAACTCCTGGTACCCAAGCGATTGGGAAGAGGACGGCCCCTGGTTGCGGCTGTTCCGCAACGCCCGGGCCTGGGTGGCCTGAGCGCGTCACTTCCTCTATTGGAGCCAAAGATGAGCGAACAACGTCCCCTGGGCGATCTCACCGTCGCTGACATCAGCCATCTGGTGGTCGAAGATCCCAGCCGGATCGGCCCTGACGCCAATCTGCATGACTTGCTGGAGACGATGATCGCCGATCTACGCACCCACAATGTCTATGTGGTGGACGCCGAGCAGCGTCTTATCGGTTGTGTGCGTATGGAACGCATCGTCGAGCAGCTGTTCCCCCTGCAGGCCATCGTCACCAGCAGTTTCGACGAACTCCTTTCGGAACCCACTCGCCTCAAGGCCAAGAGCGTGCGCGAGCTGATGATCAGCCCGCCGCCGGCCATGACCATGGCAACGCCGCTGCGCCGAGTCGCCACCACCCTGATGCGCGAGCGCACCCACGAACTCGCCATTGTCGACGATCAGGGACGGCTGGTTGGAGAGATCAATATGTACGAGATCATCAAGGCCTCCCTGGCCGAATGAGCGCTCCTGGCGCGAGGGGATCGGTGCCCGGTATAGGTTACAGGGATTAGCCCATCGCCGATCCGACCCCAGATGAGATACGGGCCCTGCTCTTGGACATGGACGGGGTGTTGTTCCACGGCGAGCGCCCGCTCCCCGGTGCTGCGTGCTTGCTGCGGCGCATTAAGCCGTTACCCCACCTGTTTGTCACCAATAACCCGATTCTCACCCCAGCCGAGGTGGCGGAGAAATTCGCCCGTCTTGGGCTGCCGATCCCGCGTCCCCAGCAGATTCTCACCTCCGGCGAGGCCACGGCGGCCTTTCTGCAGCAGCGCAAACCGGGTTTCCGCTACTTCGCGGTAGGGGCGGGAGGTCTGCATCGGGCGCTGGCGACTTGGGGACGGGCGGATGCGGAACGGGCCGATTTCGTGGTGGTGGGGGAGGGTGCCGGCCTCGACTACCAGACGCTGTCCATCGGTATTAACTTGATCCTCAAGCGGGGCGCTGCCCTGATTGCCACCAACCCGGATACCACGGTGGATGCGGTCAGGGACGGCGAGCATTGGATCCTGCCGGGCGGCGGTGCGCTGGTGGCGCCCTTCGCGGCGGCGACCGGGGTCGAGCCGCTGGTGATCGGCAAGCCCCATCCCCTGCTCTACCGGATGGCGCTGGATCGCCTGGGCGCGGCGGCAGGGCAGTGCCTGATGATCGGTGATCGTCCGGATACCGATATCCTCGGGGCCCAGCGGCTCGGCCTGCGGACCGGGCTGGTCAGAACCGGGCGCTTTGGCCCGGGAGAGCCCTTGCCCCAAGAGTGCGGGCCGCCGGACTGGGACAGTCCAGACTTGCCGGAGTTGATGGAACGCCTGGCGGCCGTACTGCCGCCCGCGGTCGGGTAGCGCTCGCGCTCTCGCGGCCCGACTCGCGCCGGCTGCCTTTACCACAAGTGCTTGCCTGGGCGGCGATTCGGCGCTAGCTTGTCGCAATGTCCCGGTTGGGGCGGTTGTTCGGTTTCGGTATGGAGGATCCAATGAACGAAGTGTCTAAAGACGTAGGGGTGGCGGTCGCGCTGCTGGATCGGTTCGAGAAGTTCCGGCTGCCGCGGGCGCTGGAAATCAAGGAACGGGTCGACCGCGGCGAGAAGCTAGGCGACGACGATATCGCTTTCCTGGAGCGGATTATGGAGGATGCAGAGGATATCAAGAAACTCGTGGATGAACGGCCGGAACTGCAGAAGATCTATAGCCAGGCGGTCGGACTCTATGGCGACATCACCGACAAGGCGCTCGAGAACGAACAGGGCTCCTGAACTCCGGATCGGTTGCGTCTTCCTCAGCGATACAGATCGGCCCGGGTCGGCGGCAGACCCGTGCGGCCCCGATCGTCGCGCTTGACGGCGAGTGCCTGGCAGATGTGCATCTTTCCCTCCTTGAAGCCAAAAGAGACCGCCGCCAGGTAGAGCACCCACATGTTGTACCGCTCTAAGCCCACCAGCGCGATCGCGCGTTCGCGATTGGCGCTGAGGCGTTTGCACCAGAGCTCGGTGGTGCGTGCATAGTGCTCCCGCCAGGCCTCTACGTCGCGCACCTCGAGGCCCACGCGCTCCATGGATTGCAGCATGGTGCCGATGTCGGCCAGCTCCGAGCCGGGGAAGATGTACTTGAGCAGCAGCCGCTTCTCGCCGGCGATGCGGCGGGAACGAAAGCGCCGCGGCTTCTTGGCGCGGTTGGTAATACTGTGGTTGAGCAGCAGCCCCTGCTCGCGCAGCAGTGACTTGACCTTCTTGAAATAGGCCGGGAAGTTGGCGATGCCGATGTGCTCGAACATGCCGATGCTTGCGATCTTGTCGTAGCGGCCGGTGAGATCCCGATAGTCCTTGAGCTCGACGCTGACCCGGTCCTGCAACCCCAGGCGCTCGATTTTCTCCCGCACCCATTGGTACTGCCGTTCGGACAGGGTCACGCCGTGGGCCTTGACCTGATAGTGGCGGGCCGCGTAACAGATCAGCCCGCCCCAGCCGCAACCGATGTCGAGCAACCGCTCGCCGGGTTGCAGCCGCAGCTTGCGGCAGATTATTTCCAACTTGTCCGTCTGCGCCTGTTCCAGCGGATTGTCCCAGTCGGTGTAGTAGGCGCAGGAATACTGCATCTCCGGGTCCAGGAACAGCTGGTAGAACTCGTTGCTGACGTCGTAGTGGAATTGGATGAACGCCTTGTTGTCGCGGCGCGACTGGCTACGGCCGGTGGCTTCGCTGGCATAGCGATGCGCCACTTCCGAGCGATGACTGGGGAAGCCCAAAAACGGCAACGCCAGCCGCAACAGCCGGGCCTTGCTCAGACGGTGCAGGTCGCGCTTGCTCGACCTGTCCCGAAGGGCGGTGCCGAACTCGATCAGGTCGCCACCCTGCAGCGACAGGCCGCCTTGGGCGTATTCCCGGGCCAGATTCTCCGGGGTCGGTCGTCGGGCGATGGCCCCCAGCACCGCCGGCGAGTCGATCTGAAGGCAGAGAGCGGGATTCGGGTCCTTTCCCAGCGGGATGCGGCTGCCGTCCCATAGGCCGACGGAGATACCCGCGTCCAGGCGTGTCGCCAGGTATTCGAAAAAGCGTCGTGCGGATTCTAGGCGTTCTTTTTCTTTGGGCATATGCAGCGGGGTCTGCCGGGAATCAATCGTATCCTGCTCTAGATAGTACCGGAATTCAGGCCCGAGCAGTTCATGACGGCGCAAGTTCTCCCGCTTCGGTATGCCTTGGATCGGACAGGCGGGTGTTCTGGCTGGGCCACGGTTTTGCGAAAACAGCGAAACGATCCGGACAATTCCCTCAAGGCTCCCGGCTTGAGGGACGGCGTTAGGCGCTCGGATGGGCTCGATGGATAGCCCCGGCGAGCCCGGAGAGCCCATTCTGGTATTCTGCTAAACTTTCCGCTCAAACCCCAAACCCCATCCAAAGATAACTAGAAGGTCCAACCCTATGCCGCAACAAGAAAACCCCGTCGCGAAGACGCCCCAGAGCGAATTAATGGAAGTGATGATCCGCTTTGGCCTGATTGCCGTCCTGGTGGTTGTGTGCGTGCGCATCTTCGAGCCCTTTCTCGGCCTGGTCCTGTGGGCCTTGATCCTCGCGGTTGTCCTTTACCCCCTCCAGCAAAAGCTGGCGCGGCGGCTCGGAGGCCGGCAGGGGCGGGCCGCTACGCTTCTCGTACTGGGGGGTATTCTGCTGATCGGGATACCGAGCGCCATGCTGGGCGGTTCTTTCGCCAGTTTCGTGCATGAGCTGAATGCGGCTGTGCAGGCCGGCACCCTCAGCATCAATCCGCCCAAGCCCGGGGTGGCGGAATGGCCCCTGGTCGGCGAGAAGGTGTTTGAGATCTGGGACCTGGCGGCTCGGGACCTGCCCGCCCTGCTGGAACAGATGCAGCCACAACTGGGCACGGTCTCCAAGTTCGTGCTGGGGATGGTGGCCAGCACCGCCGGCGGGTTGCTCAAGTTCATCGGTTCGCTGATTATCGCGGGCATTATGATGGCTTATGGTACGGCGGGCGGAGAGGCCTTGCTGCGTATCGTCAACCGCCTGGCCGGCGCGGGCAAGGGTGCGGAGCTACAGAAGTTGTCGACGGCCACCATCCGCTCGGTAGCGCTGGGCGTGATCGGCATCGCCTTCATCCAGGCCTTGCTGCTGGGAGTGGGTTTCATTTGGGCCGGGGTGCCGGCGGCGGGCCTGCTGGCGGCCGTAGTGTTGCTACTGGGCATCGCCCAGTTGCCCGCCTTGCTGGTGTCGCTGCCGGTAATCGGCTATGTCTGGTGGAGTGGCGATTCCACTGTGATGAACACGGTCTACACGGTCTATCTGTTGGTCGCCGGTATGGCGGACAATGTGCTAAAGCCGATACTGCTGGGGCGTGGGGTCGAAGCGCCCATGCCTATCATCCTCCTCGGCGCCCTCGGCGGCATGGTCACAGCGGGCATGATCGGCCTCTTCGTGGGGGCGGTGTTCCTCACCTTGGGCTATGTGATCTTCATGGCCTGGGTCGAAGACCAAGAACCCGCTGCTGACGTCGACACCGCCCCGAGCGCCGACTGAACGGCCCTCATGCCAGCAGTGGCGCTTCGCCGATTGCAGCTCCGCCTGCTGCTCCTGCTTTGGGGGTTGGCGCTCGGAGGTTGCACCACCTTGGGACCTGATTACCAGGAGCCGGAAGTGGAATGGTTGCAGGACTGGCAACCGACGCTGTACGACCCGGCGGCGGATTCGGAGCAGGCCGATCTGGGCTTCTGGTGGCGGCAGTTCAACGATCCCGCACTCAACCGCTTGATCGAGGCGGCGCGCCGGGACTCCATCTCGCTGACCATCGCCGGCCTGCGTATCTTGGAGAGCCGGGCCCAGCTCGGGATCGCCGGCAGCACCCTATACCCCCAGGTCCAGCAGGCGACCGGGGCGGTGAGCTATGTGAATACCCAGCAGCGCGGCGGCGCCCTGGGCAACGACAGCCAGAGCCTGGCCAGTTACCAGGCGGGTTTCAACCTGTCCTGGGAGCTGGACTTTTGGGGCCGCTTCAAGCGCGGAATCGAATCGGCCGACGCCGCATTCTTTGCTTCGCTCGCCAATCAGCAGGACCTGCAGGTGCTGCTGAGCGCCCAGGTGGCGGACCTCTACTTCTCCTACCGTACCACGCAGATGCGCATTCGGATTGCCCGGGAGAATGCCTCATTGCAGAAGCGCAGCTACGAGATCACCGAACGCATCTTCGCCAGCGGCGGCGATTCGGAACTCGATCTGCAGCAGGCCAAGACCCAGTACCTGGCTACCCTGTCCACCATTCCGCAGTTGGAGGGCGCCCTGCACCAGACCCGCAACGCGCTGTGCGTGCTGCTCGGCCGACCGCCCGAGGAATTGCCTGAACTGGCGACCAGCGAACCGGAACTGCCCGGTATCGAACCGCGCCGCATCCAGGGAATTCCTGCCCAACTGCTGCTGCGCCGTCCTGACGTGCGCAGCGCCGCCTGGCAGGTGGCGACCCAGTCGGCCCAGATCGGCATTGCCGAGGCGGACTATTATCCCGCCATCTCCCTGCTCGGCAGTATCGGCTGGTCCGGCAGCAGCCTCAGCGCGAGTTCGGATACCGGCAGCCTGGCGATCGGCCCCGCTCTGCGCTGGAACCTGTTCGATCATGGGCGCATTGCCAACAACGTGCGGCTGCAGGATGCCCGCCTGCAACAGTTGATCGAGAGCTATCAGGATTCGGTGTTGCAGGCGGCCCGGGAGATCGACGACGCCGCCATTAATCTGGTCAAGACGGCGGAACAGGAGGTGATACTGGAGGAAACGGTAGAATCCTCCCAGCGTGCTCTGGATATCGCCAACATCCGCTACCGGGAGGGTTACTCCGGCTTTCAGCGGGTGCTCGACGCCCAGCGCGCCCTGTTCTCCCAGGCCGAACGCCAGGTCGTCAATCACGGCAGCCACATCGCCGCGGTGATCGCCCTCTACAAGGGCCTCGGCGGCGGCTGGCAGGAAACCCCGATCGAGCAACTCATTCCCGATCGCACGCGCAACCAGATGCGCGAGCGCAGCGACTGGGGCGACCTGTTGGACGTCCCTTTGCCGGATAGTCTCCTGACCCCAGCCTCCAAGGCCCTGCAGCAATGAGCGAAGAAGAGAACAAACCCAGCCCGCCGCCTGAACCGCCGGCCGAGGAACAGGCCGCCGCTTCTACCGTCAAGAAAGGCTCACTGGGGGTGCTGCTGCTGATCTCCTGCTTCGTCTCCGCGAAGTCCGTCCAGCAGGTCTCGCGCGCGAACG
>CBDUCL010000097.1:0-10279 GCA_965365625.1 uncultured Chromatiales bacterium
GCGCTACAGGCCAAAGCGGTGAAAGCCGTTTTCTTCATTCGGTGGTTCTCCTGAAAATTGCGAATGGACGCGGAATGATGGCGCGACTATGGCGGTTGCCCGGACCCGGGTACACCCGCTCAATCCACCCAGTCGATCAGGTGATCTTCCCAGTCTCCGGCCTCGGCCTCGGCAACGGCGCGGCCGGCGACGGAGCGGCCGGCACGGAGTGTTGATTGCGGGTCACCGGACACCAGTGGGTGCCAGTCCGGCAGCGTCCGGCCTTCAGCCAGCAGCCGGTAAGCGCAGGTGGCGGGAAGCCAGTAGGTTTTTGCCAGGTTGTCGGGGCTCAGGCTCAGGCACTCCGGTACCAGGCGCGCCCGGTGCGAGTAATCGGTGCACCGGCAGCTTCCCAGGTCCAGCAGCCGACAGGCCACGTCGGTGTAGTGGATCTCGCCGCTGTCGCTGTCTTCCAGCTTGTGCAGGCAGCATTTCGCGCAGCCGTCGCACAAAGACTCCCATTGCGCGCGGGTCATGCGCCCTAGTGGGGTGGTCTTCCAGAACGGCTCAGCGGGTTCGGACATGACGCCAGGGTCCATTTCGGTGCGGAGGTGACAGTGGGGTTTAAGTTACACCAGCTAAAGGGCTGTCTTGAAGAGATATTTTTTGCACAGCCCCGAATTCGTTTGGGGCAGACCCGTGCGCGGAACGGAAATATCCGGGAAACTCATTATTGACATCTAAAAACTATTATTGAATCAGCAGGATAAGAATATTTGTACAATAATTGGTCAGCTTGAACGGCGGTCCGAAAAAAGGACGGAATCCCATTATTGACTTTATAAAAAGATCATGAAATCAGAGGGATGTAAATATTCGTACAAAATTTGATCAGTTTGAAAAGAGGCCAATAGTGGAGCGGCTCAGCGCGTTTACCGGCAACTTTTGCACAAAGTTATCCACAGATCCTGTGGAAAACCGCGATAAGGCCATTTGGATACTGGGTTCAGCCCCCGGTCTGCCCGTGATTCACAAGGTTGCAGCTCAATGACGATTTGCCTAACTTTGGGTGTTAGGATCCCTTCTTCGTTGCCGGCGCGGGCTGCGCAGCGGCATGGAATTCAGGGTATCATGCATGGCCAAGCCGGAACTTAGGGTCAGCGTCTTCTCGGACTATATCTGCCCCTTCTGCTATATCGGCAGCCGCCGCTTGCTGCGCCTGGGCGAGCGCTACGAGTTGCGGGTCAATTGGTGCGGTCTGGAGATCCACCCGGAAACCCCGGCCGCGGGCATGCCGGTGGCCAAGTTGGGCTATGAGCCGGAGCGCTGGAACCAAATGATGGTCGAGCTGGCGCATCTGGCGCAGGAGGAGCGCCTGGCGCTGCAAGCGCCGGGTTTTACCACCAACTCGCGACGCGCCCTGCTGCTGGCCGAAGCGGCCAAACAGGCCGGCCGGGACCGTTTTTATGCTGTACACGAGGGGCTGTTCGACGCCTATTTCCGCCAGCGAAAGAATATCGGCGATGAGCGCGAGCTGCGCCGCATTGCTGTGGGGGCGGGGCTGGCGCAGGAGCTGGTGGACCAGGCCTGGGCCTCGGAGGCACTGAGCGAGCGCCTGGCTTTCAACCTGCGATCGGCCCGCGCGCTGGGAATCAGCGGAACCCCGGCCTTTGTATTCGGGCGCCGGCTCTTGGTGGGAGCCCTGCCCCTGGCGCAGCTGGAGCAGGCGGCCGCCGAGCTGGTGGCGGCGGCTGGGACCCGACAACAAGACTGACGAGCGACCGATTCGAAACATGCATCTGGGTTTTGCGCTGCGTATCCTGATCGCCCTGGGGCTGGTACTCGCGGTGCTGCTGGTGTTGGCGGCCCTGCTCTTCGTCACCGAATCGGCGTTTAATGTTTGGCACCAACTGCAACAGGCCCCGACCTGGTTCTTTTACGCCTATGCCGCCGGCTTCGGCGGCCTTGGCCTGGGAGGCGGCTGGCTGGTGTGGCGGCTGCTGCGGGCGCCGGCCAAGAAGGCCTCCAGACCGACCGAGGACCAGCCCAGGCCGAAGCCCGTCAGCGAGGCGGAGGTCACACAGCAGCTGGTGCAGGCCCGAGACTCGGGCATCGACGTGGCCGACGCCGAGCGGGAGCTGGAACGGCTCAAGCAGCGGCGGGAGGCCGGGCGAATCTATGTTAGTTTGTTCGGCGAGATCAGCGCCGGCAAGTCGTCCCTGATCCGTGCCCTGCTGCCGGACGCCGAGGCCGAGATAAGTGTGCGCGGCGGCACTACCCGGGAGGTCAAAGAACACCATTGGCGTAGCCCGGCCGGCGACGAGCTGGTGCTGGTCGATGTGCCCGGCACCAACGAGGTGGGGGTTGGGCTCGACCGCCTGGCGCGCGAGGAGGCCCAGCGCTCGCACCTGGTGCTCTATGTCTGCGACGGCGACCTGACCCGGAGCCAATGGCAGGAGCTAGACGGCCTGCTGGAGTTGGACAAGCCGAGCATTCTGGCGCTCAACAAGAGCGATCGCTACAGTGCGGAGGAGTTGGACCAGCTGATGGAGCGCATCGGCCTGCGCCTGCGCGAGAGTGGGGCCGAGCGGGTAGAGCTGGTGGCGATCCAGGCCGGCGGCACCCAAGAGATGCTGCGGGTGTTGCCGGACGGTCGCGAAGAGCTGGTTGAGCGCGAGCGCAAGCCCCAGGTCGAGGCGCTCAAGCGGCAGTTGCAACGGTTCATCGACCGCGACGCCGAAGTGCTGGAGAATCTGCGCGACAGCGCGGTGTTCGTGCTGGTGTCGCGCCAGCTCGAAGATGCCCAGGCGCTACAGCGCCGCAGTCAGGCCGAGGCGCTGGTGACCAAGTACTCGCGCCGGGCGGTGATCGGCGCCCTGGCGGCGGTTACGCCCGGCACCGATCTGCTGATCCAGGGCTACCTGGGAGTGCGCATGATCAAGGAGCTGTCAAAACTTTACGGGATCTCGGTGCGCAAGGTCGATACCGACCTGCTGCTGGACCTGGTGCAAAAGCACGTCGGCAAGTCCAAGACCCTGATCCTGGCGATTGCCGGCAATGCGCTGAAGGCCTTTCCCGGGGCCGGTACCCTGGCCGGAGGCGTGCTGCATGCCGTCGCCTATGGTCTGGTGTTCGATACCCTGGGCAGGGCGGTGGCGGTGAGTCTGGATACCCGGGGCGAGTTGCATCCGGTGCAGACCGCAACCGTGTTCAAGGAGACTTTGGGTGAAAATATCGAAGCGTCTGCAGGGCGTTTTGTCAAATTTGCCTCGCTGGCCTACAAGCAAGAAGCCAAGCGTCGATCCGGCTCCTGAACCGGTATCCGCCGAGGCGGGCCATCTGGAGCTGGCGCGGGAGAGCCTGCGCGCGCTGCTGGACGACGAGCGGGTGCCGGAGGCGGTGCGCCAGTCTCTGGCCGAGGATTATTCGCAGGTTCAGGCGATGCTCGACAAGTTGGAGCATGGGCACATTCATATCGCGGTGTTCGGTCGCGTCAGCGTGGGCAAATCCGCCACCCTCAATGCCCTGCTCGGGGAGCAGCGTTTCAGCATCAGTCCCCTGCATGGCGAGACCAAGCAGACCCAGATGGGGTCCTGGGACGAATACGAGGCCAACGGCGTCTACCTGATCGACACCCCGGGCATCAACGAGGTCGACGGCGAGGCACGCGAACGCATGGCCCACGAGGTCGCGTCTCGGGCCGATCTGGTCCTGTTCGTAGTCGACAGCGATCTCACCGAGAGCGAGATCGAGGCGCTGCGCGCGCTCACCGACTACAGGCGGCCGATCCTGCTGGTACTCAACAAGTGCGATCGCTACAGCCGCGAGGAGCAGGAAGTGCTCAAGCAGGCCCTGCGCGGCCATAGCCAGGGTCTGGTAAGCGAGCAGAACCTGGTCTGCATCAGCGCCAACCCCCCCGAGCGGTTGGTGATCCTGGTCGACGAGGAGGGCAACGAGACCGAGACCACACGCCGTCCGGCGCCCAATGTGGGGGCCCTGCGCGAGCGCCTGTGGCAGATCATGGAGAGCGAAGGCATGACCCTGGCCGCGCTCAATGCGTCGTTGTTCGCCGGTGGCCTCAGCGAGCAGGTCAGTCGCCGCATCCTGGAGATACGGCGCGATATCGGTGCCAAGGTAATTCGCACCTACTGCATCTCCAAGGGTGTCGCGGTGGCGCTCAATCCGATCCCGGTGGCCGACCTGCTGGCCGCCGCCGCCATCGACGTTGGCTTGGTGGTGCACTTGTCGAAGCTCTATAGCCTGCCCATCACCCGGGCCGAGGCCGGCTCCCTGATCAAGACCATTGGCACCCAGATGGCGTTGCTGATGGGCACGGTCTGGGCCGTGCATTTCGCTTCCTCCGCCCTCAAGCTCGGCACCGGCGGGCTCTCCGCGGTGGTCACCGGCGGCGCCCAGGGGGCGGTGGCCTACTACAGCACCTATATCGTCGGCCAGGCCGCGGAGCGTTACTTGGCCCAGGGTAAGTCCTGGGGCGAGGGCGGCCCGAAACACGTGGTGCGCGAGATCCTAGACAGCCTGGACCGGGACTCGATCCTGACTCAAGCCCGAGCCGACATCCGGGCCCGGCTGCGTTCGACCTAAGCAGGGGCCGGTAAAGCCCATCGGCGTTGTTTCGCCCCTGTTTCCCAATACGTGAGGCTTGCCTGATTCCCTGCAGATCCGACTCGGAACCGCTGCTGCTCGGGGGAGGGCGGTGCGCGCGTGGTGCGACTGCGGGCGCTGCGCTCAGCGGTCGCTGAACCAGAAGGCGGCATAGGGCGGCAGGCAGAGCCCCTCGGGGCGGAACTCCGCCTGGCTCCAGCCGATCAGTTCCCGCCATTGCTCGAGCCCTGCCGGTAGCTGGTCGCCGGGGAGCGGCTGGTGGTGTGGGGTCAGGTTGAACAGGGCCAGGATGCGCTGGCCGCCGTCGAGGGCCTCGCGCGATAGCCCGAACACAGAGGTGCCCAGGTTGAGCACATGCTGGGGTGCTTCGGGATGGAAGGCCGGCTGAGCGCGGCGGGTGGCGAGCAGCTGCCGATACGCGCCGAACACCTGAGCGGTCTCGCTCGCTGGATCGTCGATCAGCGCCTGCAACTCGCTCAGGTCCCACTTGCGGCGATTTATCGAACGGGTCATGCCGGTGCGCTCCACGCCCAGGTTGTCGTTCGGCGTGGCGGTCAGGCAGTGGATGTAGACCGCCGGGATGCCCTGAAACGACAAGCTCAAGGCCTGCGAGGCCAGGAACGCCGGGATGTGCCAGCGGCCGTCGCGGGGATCGGTAGGTCGGAACGCGTCGAAATAACTGATGTTGAGCTCGTAAGGGCTGTCACTGCCGTCGCTGTTGCGCTTGCTCGAGATATAGCCGCCGCGCGCCCGCATGCCCTCCAACAGCGCGTCGACCTCGGGTTTCGGTACCAGGCCTTCCAGGGGGCGCAGACCCACTCCGTCATGGGAGGCGGTGAAGTTCAGATAGGTACAGCCGGGTGGTGCCGGTTGGGTCTCCAGACTCTCAGCCCAGCTGCGCAGATAGCTGCCGTTGCCGGAGTAGAGGGCGTGCAGGATCAGCGGTGGCAGGCTGAACTGGTAAACCACTTGGGCCTCGTCGCCGGCGCCGAAGTAGGTGATATTTTCGGCGTGCGGGACATTGGTCTCGGTCATGATCAAGCCGCCGGGTTCCACTAACTCCAGCACGTCGCGAAACAGCTTGACGATCTCGTGGGTCTGGGGCAAATGAATGCAGGTAGTGCCCACTTCCTTCCATAGGTAGGCCACCGCGTCCAGGCGCACCATGCGCGCCCCACGCCGAAAGTAGTAGAGCAACAGATCGACGAACTCCAGCAACACGTCCGGGTTGGCGTAGTTGAGATCGATCTGGTCGTTACTGAAGGTGGTCCACACATGGCGCAGGCCGCGGTAGGTGCGCACGCCGCTGAGCAGCGAAGTGGTGCGGGGCCGAGTGACCAGCGCCAGGTTGGTGGCCGGGTCCATCTCGATGAAGTAGCCGCAGGCCGGCTCCTGACCGGCAATGAAGTCGATAAACCAGAGGTTCTCCCGCGAGCAGTGGTTGAGCACCAAATCGACAGCCAGATCGAAGTCCTGCCCCAGGGCGGCGACGTCGTCCCAGCTGCCGAGCTCCGGATTGACGGCCCGGAAGTCGGTGACGGAGAAGCCGTCGTCCGAGCTGTAGGGGAAGAACGGCAGGATGTGCACCATGCTGAACTGATCCGCCAAGTATTGGCGCAGAAAGCCGTGCAGCGTTTGCAAGGGGTTGTGGGTGGCGGACTGGATGCTGTCGCCGTAGGTGATCAGTACCAAGTCGTCATGCTGCCAGAAGGGTTGTTCCACCGAACCGCCGCGAAGCTGCTTGTGGGTCTCGATAATGCGCAGGAGTCGCGGTAATAGCTCCTCCGCCCGATCGGCGCCGTACAGGTAGGCAAGGCGCTCCCCGATGGGGGGCAGGGGGTCGTCTCGGCGGTTGCGTTCGGCAGGGGCTGGGATCATCGGCATGCACCATGTTCGAGTCGGCGGGCGCTCCCGGCGCGCCAGAACGGGGCGGGGCGGGGCGCTCTGGAGTCCGCCCCGGCCCGCAACGGTTTGCAGCAGGATATGTGCCAGCGGTGGCAAAGGCCAGTATGCCGGTGCTGCTTGTATCCACAGCCTCTGTGGATAACTCTGTGCGTAAGCTGCGCGGGTGGCGCCGCAGGCGTTGCAACGCTGCGGTCGAGGGCAGCCTGGGCAGTTTCTGCACAGGGCTCGAAAATTATCAATGTTTTAGAAGTTTATAAAATAATTCGAAGGCTTTGCTAAGCCTGTTCGCGGGGCGACGGCCGAACCGTCGGACCGGCTGTGAACATCTGCTTGGGCTGCTATGCTTGGGCTCCAGTTGCTGCAATGACCGGGAGCCATTCATGCGTTATGCCGCTGCCGCCTGCCAGACCGATTTTCCCTGTCCCACCGAGCGCACCGAGATCGCCCAGCGCACCGCCCGCATGTGCCAGCTCGCGGAGCAGACCATCGTCGGCTATGAGCCCTTCCACGATGTGCGGCTGTTGGTGTTTCCAGAGTTCGCCCATGCCGCCCCGGTGTATGACAGCCTGGACAAACTGCGCCGGCACCTGGCGCTACCTGTGCCAAACGAACACACGGAGCGCTATAGCGCCCTGTGCCGCAAATACGGCTGCTATATTCAGACCGGCAGCTTTCTCGAGGCGGACCCCGCCTTTCCCGAGGTGGTATTCAATACCAGCGCCCTGATCGGTCCAGAAGGGCTGCTCAGCAAGTACCGTAAGGTCAACCCCTGGTTGCCCTGGGAACTGCACGCCAGCCCCCACGATCTGCCCGATTACCCCGAGGACCCGTTTCCCGTGGTAGAGACGGAGATCGGTCGCCTGGGCGTGGCGATCTGCTACGACTGGCTGTTTCCCGAGGCGATTCGGCAGATCGCCTTCAACGGGGCCGAGGTGATTCTCCGGGTGTCGGCCTATATGGATCCCTGGGGGGCAACGCAACCGATGGACTGGTGGACCCTGTTCAACCGGGTGCGGGCGATCGAGAACAGCGTCTACGTGGTTGCAGCCAATCAGGGCGCCAGCCTGGCAAATTACCCGCCGTTCAGTTGGCCCGGGGGCAGCATGCTGGTCGACTATGACGGACGCATCCTGGCCCAGGCCGACCCGGGGCCTGGCGAGAAGGTGGTGGTGGCGGGCATTGATCTAGGCGCCTTGCGGGGGGACAGGGAACGCCGGCGCGGTCACGATATGCGCGGTCAGCTTCGCAGCCAGGCCTACGACTATCTCAGCCGTGAGTGGTTTGCGCCGGCCTCCGGGCACCCGCTCACGCCGGAGTCGATCGGCACCCGAATCACCGAGGCCAAGAAACGCCTCGGCTGAGCAGATTGGCTCAGGCCTTAGGCTTGACCTCAGCCAGTATGGCGCGGATCTCGTTCACCGACTGTTGCAGGCGTTCCAGGTCCGGCTTTGGCAGGGCCCGCATGAAGTCCGTAAAGCACGCGGTAATGCCGCATTCGGTGCCGTAGCGGGTGGTGCACGCGGTATTGGCGCGGCCCGCCAACTCGTCTAGCTCGAGTCCCTGGCGGATATCGGGAGCGGCGATATAGGCCTCGGCCCGTTGGAAAAACTCTTGCAGCAAGCGGTCGATGTCGAGTTCAACCATGGTCTTTCTCCTGGATGGGTGCCGGCAACGCCGGAAAATAGCTTGCCCCCGCCGGTACCGGCGGCAACAATACCTGCGAGACTGAAGATGGAGCTTGTTCGATGCAATTCCAAGCAGCCGACGGCCTGCTGCTGGCCGGTCTTTGGCTAGCTTATTTCGCCCTGCACTCGCTGCTGGCCTCGCTTTGGGTGAAACGCGCTTTGGCACGGCGCTGGCCGGGGTCCATGCGCGGCTACCGCCTGGCCTTCAATGCGCTGGCGTTGCTGCTGGTTGTGCCGCCCCTTTGGCTGACCTATGCGCTGGATTCCCCCTACCTATGGCGCTGGAGCGGACTTTCGGCCTGGTTGGCCGATCTGCTGGCGCTTTCGGCCCTGATCGCGGTGCTCTGGTCGCTGCGTTATTACGTCGGCGGCGAGTTCTTGGGATTGCATCAATGGCGGCGCGGCGAAAGCCGGGTGGAGGACCAGGAGGGCTTCTATATCTCGCCCCTACACCGCTATGTGCGTCACCCCTGGTATAGCCTGGCTTTGGTGATTATCTGGACCCGGGATATGAATGGCCCGCTGTTGATTGGGGCAGGGTTGATCAGCCTCTATTTTGTCTTCGGCTCTCGACTCGAAGAGGCGAAGCTGATTCAGTACCATGGGGAGGTGTATCGGCGCTACCGCGCCTGCGTGCCGGCTCTGCTGCCCAGCCCTTGGCGGCACTTGGACGCCCAGGGGGCGCAAGCCCTGATGGCCGCTGCCCCCAACGCCAACGCACCGAGGAAATAGCCATGCCGAACCCCTTAGCCCGAACCGCGTTCTGGCCGGTGGTCTGTTTGCTCTTGCTCGCCGGCTGCGGCGGTCTGGGAGTGCGTTCAGAGCCGCCCCGGGTCACCCTGGTCAATTTGGAACCGGTGAGCGTGACCCTGTGGGAGCAAAAATACCGGATCCAAATCCGGGTGCAGAACCCCAATCCCGAGCCGCTGGCGATTCGCGGTATGCATTACTCCCTGGAACTAAACGGCAAGGACTTTCTGGATGGGGTGAGCGGGCAAAGGGTGGAGGTGCCGGCATTTTCCGACCAGGTGATCGAAAGCGAGGGGGTGACCTCTCTGTTCGGCTACTTGCGGCAGATACAGGCGCTGCAGCAGGGGAAAGTCGAGTCCCTGAGCTATCGGGTCAGCGGGCGCATCAGTCTCCAGGATGGCTTTATCGGACTGCCCTTCGACTACGCCGGCGAACTGCTGGCGTTGCCGCCGGGGCAGGGCGTAGCGCCAACCGCTACCGGCGCGGGCAGCGCGGCCACCGTGCCTCCCTAGGCAAATGCCGACGGAGGCCACGCCTGGCCTTGTTCAGATGCGGTTTCCGGAAGCCTCCATTTTCCATCGCTGGGCGAATGGAAATAGGGTGGGCTCACTGCCCCGCACCGGTAATTCTGATAGCAGCGTTGCCCTTGGAGGTCGCGGGGTCCTGGGCGAGGGGCTCAGTCCTCGCCGATCACCCGCTCTTCGCGTGGCATGCTGAGCAGCTTCTCCGCCTCGCCTTGGGATTTCGCGAAGATCATCCGGACGTTGTTTACGCTGTCCGGGCCGAGTTCCGTTCGCAGTTCTCGCACCAACTTTTTGGCCTCCTGGTACTTCTGCATGGTCTCGAGGTGATCGAGTTTCTTCGGAGGGGTGATACGGTATACGTAATAGGGCATGGATGGGCCTTGCTCGCCTGGGGTTGATCGAATCTGCGGCGCCGCGCCTGCAGCTCTGAGAATTATATTCGGACGCCGCCCGAAGACGCCAGTCCAGCTAGGATCTATCTTTCAAAAATCCTAGAAGTTGCTGAAATCATAGGAAATTATCTCTGAGGGCTCCTGCAGGAAGTAGCCTTGAAGATAGTTGACTCCCACGTTCCAGAGGATGGCCAGGCTGTTTGCGTCCTCGACCCCGGTGGCTACTGTCTTGGCGCCCGATTTGTTGATCATCTGATGTATCGCGGCAACCTCTTCCTGCTTCTTGGCGTTGCGGGCTATTCCGGAGACCAACGAGGCGTCGAGCTTGACGTAGTCCGCATCCAGATGCTTGAGCAGGGATTCGCCTTTGGGCAACAGGCCAAAATGGTCGACCGCCAACTCGCAGCCTATCCGCTTGATC
>CBDUCL010000098.1:0-10217 GCA_965365625.1 uncultured Chromatiales bacterium
CGGGTAGGACGGAAGAATCGAGACGCGGAGAGGGCGGCAGCGCAGGGTTTTGTTTGGCAGCGCGTGCCTTGTTGCCCTGCCACCAGGCAGACGAAATTGGGCGGAGTAGCCTACCCTCAGCCCTCGCGTTCACCCACCAATTCGCGCAGTTTCCGGCGGGCCCGGAACAGGCGCGTGCCGACGCCGGCGGAGCTAATACCCAATTGCTGAGCGATCTCCTTTTGGGAATAGCCGTGCAGAACCTGCAGTAACAGGGGCTCGCGGTACTCCGTCGGCAGTTCTTCGATCGCTCGGCGCAGCACGAAGGCCTCGGTGGAGGTATCGAAATCGCGGCGGGTACCACTCAGCTCTTCGGTCGGGATATCGCTGTATTGGAGCTGTTTGCGCTCGAAGCGGCGCGCGTTTTCGCGCCGCAGGATGGTCAGCAGCCAGCCCTTAACGGCCTTGGGCTCCTCGACCTTGTGCAGGGACTTCCAAGCCCGCAAGAGGGTATCTTGCACCAGATCCTCGGCTATCTGGCGGTCTTTGCTCAGCCAGTAGGCGTAGCGGAACAGGTCTTTGGCGTATTGCTCAACCAACTCCTCGAATGCCCGGTCTTGGGAATGCCCGGCGGCCGGTAGGGTCCAGGTGTTGGGGCTGTAGGCGATGCTGCTCATGACGGACTCCTCGAGGTGCGATGAAAATGCAGATGCTTTGCATTCTCATGAAGCAGGAGTCGTGCCAGAATATAACTACTTGTATTTTATGATGAAATCTGACCTAGCTTTCAGTGCATCGTAACGAAGCGTTATAACGAAAGCTTACGTTGTAACGAAACGTTTAGCTTCCAGCAAAGGCGCGGCGCGCCCGGGCACCGCCGTCATGCCCGGCCCTCAGATCGACATCTGGGCCCACTATATTCGCAGTCCTCAGTCCTCTTTCTCTCACTCCTTATCCGGCAGCTCCAACCCGTACTTCTTGATCTTGCGGTCGAGAGCGGGGCGCGAGATACCCAGGATCTCGCAGCTTCGGCCCTTGTGCCCGCTGGTGTGATTCAGCACCTCTTGAATATGTTGGGCCTCGACCTGGTCCAGACTGCGCAGCACCTGGGCCGCGTCCTGGGCGGGACGATCGCCCTCGGGGGACGGCGTCTGAGTGTCCAGGGGGATCAGGTCCGGCGTCAGCAGGTCGCCGCGGGCATGTACCGCCGCTTGGGTCAGCAGATTCTCCAACTCTCGCACATTGCCCGGCCAATGGTGGGCCTGCAACCGGGCCAGGGCGGCGTCGCTGATCTGGATCGGCGGCCGGCCCAGGCGTTTGACGATTCGCCCCAGCAGGGAGCGCACCAGCAAGGGGATGTCTTCCTTGCGCTGGCGCAGGGGCGGCAGTTGCAGGCTGATCACATCGAGCCGGTACATCAGGTCCTCGCGAAAGCGCCCAGCGCGCACCTCCTCGGCCAGGTCTCGGTTTGTGGCTGCGATGATGCGGGCCCGGCTCTCGATATGCTCGGTGCCCCCGACGCGCTCGAAGCCCCGCTCCTGCAGCGCGCGGAGCAGCTTGGCTTGGAGAGGCAGGGCCAGTTCGCCAACCTCGTCGAGGAATAAGGTGCCGTCCGCGGCCTGCTCGAAGCGGCCGATCTTGCGCGTATTCGCCCCCGTGAATGCCCCTTTCTCGTGGCCGAACAGTTCGCTTTCCAGCAGGTTGTCCACGATCGCCGCGCAATTGATGGCCACGAACGGGCCAGGGCGCCGGCTGTGGGCATGGATCAGGCGCGCCACTACCTCCTTGCCGGTGCCGCTTTCTCCGCTAATTAGCACATTGGCGGCGCTCTCCGCGCTCAGGGCGATCTCCTTGCTCACCCTGAGCATTGCTTCGCTGCGACCAATCAGCCCGCCTTCGCCGCCCAAGCCTTCCATCGGCTTCGGCCCGGGCCCTTGCTCGCGGGTCAGGCGCTGCTGCTCGAGCACCTTGGTCACGGCCTGCTCCAGGCCTTGGGTGTCGATGGGTTTGTGCACGAAATCCCTGGCCCCGGCCTTGATTGCCTCGATCGCCAATTCCAGGTCATGCTGGCCGGTCATCATGATCACGGCCTGATCCGGGCGCTGTCCGATAATGGTCTTGAGGAGTTCCAGGCCCGTGCCGTCAGGTAGCTGTTGGTCGAGCAGAATCAGGTCCGGGTCGGCGGAGCCCAGTTGTTTCAGGCCTTCAGCGCAGCTAATGGCCCCGGACACCGCAAACCCCTGGTCTTCGAAATGCAACATCAGCATTTCGTTCAACAGCGCATCGTCTTCGATTATCAGCAGGCGGGCGGGCATGGCGGAGTTGTCAGGTTCCGGGTACAGGCTCAGCAATAGCAAGGTTTGGGAACAGCGGCAAGGGGTGGGGGCGACGGGTTGGCTTAGGCGTGTATCAAACGCCGAGACCGTCGGCTCTACGGAATCGGGGAAACGAGAGCTCTGGTAAGGGTATTCCCTTGGGTTCGCGCGGTGATATTTTATGCGCCAATTAAAAAAACTTGACTTTATATCAGAATCCGCTAATATAGTCGCCAATCAATCGAGTAAGCAACCGTTTTGGAGGTTCACCATGTTACTGACCGTTTTATCTGCAGTCGCTCTCACCGTTGGTGGTGTTATGACCGCGCAGGGGCTGAATGACGAGGCGCTGGGCGTTTCCGAGGAAGCTGCTCCCGTGGTCGAAGTTGCCCCGATCCAGCAGGAAGAGACCACTCAGCCCGGCGAACTGGGCTGGTAAGCGCTATTCCAACCAAGCAAACCCGTTAGGAGGTGTAGTATGTTCCTGACCGTATTGTCTGCAATTGCCCTGACCGTCGGTGGCGTGATGACCGTGCAAGGGCTGAACGACGAGGCGCTAAGTGCCTCTCAGGAAACGGATCCGGTGGTCGAAGTCGCCCCGATCCAGCAGGAAGACGCCGAGCAGCCCGCCGAACTGGGCTGGTAAGCCGAACCTGAGGTACGCGCCCCGGGCCCTTGCAACAGGGTTCGGGGCGTTTTTGTTTGCGGGCCCGGAGCGCTTGTTCAGTCTGATAGGGGCAGCTTCCAGGCTGCCGCCGCCAGGCACAACCAGCCAGCGAGCAGAAGCAGGCCGCCGAAGGGGGTAATCATGCCCAAGCTGCGGTAGCCGCTCAGGCTCAGGGCGTAAAGGCTGCCGGAGAACAGCAGGATGCCGGTGAGCAGGCACCAGCCGGCCGCATCCAACCAGGGCGCGGGGCCACCGGAGCGGCGCAGCAGACCGACGGCCAGCAGGGCCAGGGCGTGCAGGCCCTGGTATTCGGCCCCGGTTTGGAAGGCCTGCAGCGCCCTTTCCTCGAGCTGCCCTTGCAGACCGTGGGCGGCGAAGGCGCCGGCGGCGACGGCGAGAAAGCCGTTGACAGCGCCGAAAAAAAGATACCATTTGTGCATGACGTGATTCCTGGTCGGGGTGTGGCCGTTGTACCCGAGTCCGGAGCAGAGGACAACGATGAGTCAGCGATTACGCGTTTGGATGGGCCGCCTGGCCCTGTTGTTCGGCCTGTCGGCGACCGCCCTGCCGGGAGCGGCCGACACCCTGGTGCTGATCCCGGGCTATCTTTCCGATGGCCAGGACTGGCGCCAGAGCGGTGTCGCCGATAATCTGCGCCGAGCCGGTTGGGGCGATGGCGGAAACCTGTTCCTGCACGGGGGGCGTCCTTTTGTGAGCGGGGGTGGGCCGTCGCGGCCCTTGCGCTTCTATACCCTGGACCTCGAATCCGAGGCGCCCTTGATGTACCAAGAGCAGCAGCTTACCGCCTACCTGGCGGCGCTCCGGGAGCGTCATCCCGGCGAGCCCCTGATCCTGGCGGGGCATTCCGCCGGAGGGGTGTTGGGGCGGCTGCAGATGGTTCGGAATCCGGAGCAGCCGGTGAGCGCCCTGATCACCATCGCCAGCCCGCACCTGGGCACCGAGAGCGCGGAGCTCGGGCTTCAGGCCGGGCACAGCCCCCTGGGCTTGCTCACCGGCCTTTTGGGGGCGGATACCCTGAATCGTTCCCAGGGCCTCTACTTTGATTTAGCCCGGGAGCGTCCTGGCAATCTGCTATTCTGGCTCAACCGCCAGCAGCACCCGGAGGCGCGCTATATTTCGGTGGTGCGCAACGGCGAGGACTCCCTGTTCGGTGACCTCGTGGTGCCCGAGTGGAGCCAGGACATGAATCGGGTCCAGGCCCTGTATGGCCGATCGATCCGGATCGAAGCCGGGGGTGGTCACGGCCTGAGCGAGGACGACGGCCTGCTGCTGGCTCGCATCTTGGCCCGCCTCAGGACCCCCTGAGTGCTTGCAGTCAGTCGCTAGCCGGGTTCTTCGTCTGTCCCCTCTGCCTTGGCTTGTTGAATCGCCAGGTCCAACTCAGCCTCGGAGGCACCGAGGGCGCGGGCAATGTCGGCCAGGCTGTAGCTTGGCTCGCCGCTCAACGGGTCGGTTTCGGAGGGCTCGACGCCCATCTGTTCCAGGGTCTCACGGAACACTTCCTGCATCAGCGCCGCCGTCTCGGGATGGCTGCTGAGCCAGCGGAAGGCGTCGCCCCAGTCCGGGTTGCCGGGATTGGACAGGGCCATCAGGGCGGCCTCGATGGAGTCGAAGGATTGGCGCATGGGGTTCTCTCTACGAAGGGAATTCAGGGCCGGCACGGCCAAGCCTGTTTTAGGGCGTCGAGTACCAGCAGTCCGGCCGGCAGTTTCAGCAGCTCGTCGTGGCGCTCGGCGTAGTCGAGAAAGATCTGCCGCAGCTGCATCGAGTCCACCTGCTCCGGGATGCACAGGCCGCTGACCACCTGCTCCCATTCCATCGCTTCGGCGCCGTCCACGACCCCCTCCAGATAGGCCAGGCAGATCGGCGCCGGCTGGCGGCACAGGCCGGCCAGCACTTCGCCGCTCTCGAAGCCGGCTGCGGCCGGGGCGCTGGCGCTGAGGAGACATAGGGCGAGGGCGACGCCGAGCAGGGGATTGGTCATGCGCAGAGGATACCCGGTTCACCCCTGGCGCGCCTACCGCCAGATCGGGGAAATATGCCGGTTAGGTGCCTATGGCGGTTGATTTTTTCCGTCCGGGACAGCACAATTCGCCGTCATCTTGCGCGCCTGACGGCGGCAACCGGCTTTGCAACCCGAATCAATCCACCCCTCAAATTCCAAGGAGCTTTCCATGAAACTCATCCTTTTGGGCGCCCCGGGCGCGGGCAAAGGCACCGTCGCCAAGCTGCTGACCAAGCTCGACGGCTCGGTTCAGATCTCCACCGGTGATATCCTGCGTGGCGCCGTATCGGCCGGCAGCGAGCTCGGCAAGCAGGCCGAGGCCTTTATGAAGGCCGGCGACCTGGTGCCCGATTCCCTGATCATGGGCATTATGGAAACCCGCCTGCAGGCGCCGGATTGCGCCAACGGCTTCCTGCTCGACGGTTTCCCCCGCACCATTCCCCAGGCCGAGGCCTTGAAGGAGCTGCTGGCCAAGATCGGCGTGGAGCTGGACATGGCGGTGAATATCGACGTGCCCCGCGACGTGATTCTGGACCGGCTGACCACTCGCCGCACCTGCTCGAACACCGACTGCCAGGCCATCTACAACGTCAAGAGCAACCCGCCCAAGGAGGAAGGGGTGTGCGACAAGTGCGGCAGCCCGGTGATTCAGCGCGACGACGAGACCGAAGAGGCGATCAGCAAGCGCCTGGATACCTACAATGAAAAGACCGCGCCACTGGTCGACTTCTACGATAAAGAGGGCATGTTGCTGACCGTCAGCGCCACCTCCAGCGATGATGTGCTGGCCGCCATCCAGGGGCGTCTGGGCTCCTGATCTTGGAGCGGGCTGGAGCAATTCCGGCCCCGCTGCCCCTCCGGCTTTCCCCTTCAAAGCTATGAGCAAAAGACGCTTCCGGATGCGGCTCAGCTGCCGCTATGAGCCGCCGGACAACAAGCTCGGGGAGCTGAAGGTCGAGATCTTCGAGGACGAGGCGTGGAAGCCGTTCAAGCTGGACCTGCTCTCACCCGGGTTCCAGATGTTCCTATCCGCGGCATTCAGTTGCCAGCATCTTTACTTTCGAACCAATTGCGCCGAGCGTGGCTTGGTCCTAGACAGCGCAGAGGGCGAACTTGAGGTAGTGACGGATTGGGATTGGGGAATCGAGCGGATGCGGGTGCGCTTTGCGGGCCATCTGGCCAGCGGCAACCCGACCCAGGATGCCATCGACTATATCACCGAGCGCATGGGCCATTGCCCGGTATCCATCAACCTCAAGCCGATCGCCGAACGCGAGGCCCGGGTCGAGCTGATATGAAGCCGCGGCGCCTGGGGGCGGAAACGAAAAAGCCGCCCCGAGGGGCGGCTCTTCAGGGCGCCGAGGCGCCCGAGATCAAACGATCTTACTTGCTGGCCGGAGCGACCGGAGCCACCGGAGCCACCGGGGCACCGTAGCCATAGGGCATGCCGTAGCCGCCGTAACCGGGGTAGCCGCCGTAGCCGTAGCCCGGGTAACCCCAGGGGCCATAGTAGCTGTTGTAACGGTTGTAGCCGCGGCCATGACCGCCGCCGCTCATGGACATATTGAAGTCGCCGTAGCCGTCGCCCATCCAATCATCCATCCAGCTGCCGCCACCGGGGTAACCGCCCCAAGGACCACCACCGCCCCAAGGGCCACCGCCCCAGAAGGCAGAAGCGGAAGCGGAAGCGGCGAGCATTGCGGCGACAGCGGTGATCTTAACGATCTTAGTCATTTAGTGACTCCTCGAAAATGGTTGTGCAGATGGTTCTTCTATCGCAGCCTCCGGCCAGCGGCCAGAATTTTGGCGTACGATGAATTATCAGTGTATTAGGGGTTCGGCGGATAAGCAACACTATTTTACATTAAAAATTTCCTTATCGCGCCCCGGGCTGGCTGAGGGGCGCTACCAGCCGCCCCGAAGGGCGGCTGGCTGTGGGCACCGAGGTGCCCTTGGGTCAAACGACCTTACTTGCTGGCCGGAGCGGCCGGGGCAACTGGAGCCACCGGGGCCCCATAGCCGTAAGGCGCGCCGTAGCCGTAGCCCGGGTAGCCGCCGTAGCCGTAGCCCGGATAACCCCAGGGGCCATAGTAGCTGTTGTAGCGGTTCCAGCCGCGGCCGTGGCCACCGCCGCTCATGGACATATTGAAGTCGCCGTAGCCGTCGCCGAAGAAGTCGTCCGCCCAGCTGCTGGAGCCGGGGTAACCGCCCCAAGGACCACCGCCCCACCAGGCGGAAGCAGAAGCGGAAGCGGCCAGCATAGCGGCAACGGCAGCGATTTTCAGGGTCTTGGTCATCTGAGTCTCCTCGTTTAAAGGTACTGGTTTTCTGGTCTATCGAGCCCCGGTCGGTTACTGCATTCGTCGGTTGGCTTCGATGGGTATTAAGTATATTAGCGGATGCTGAATAACGCAACACTTTTTTTACAGAGTATTTCGAATTGTTTCAGAAAGGTCCGGGATCCCTAGCCAATTTCCGGATTTGCCCCTCCTGCCGCTCGATCAGGGCGGTGAGCCGAAACTGGGTCAGGGCGCGCTCTAGGTTCTGGCCGCGCCGCTGCAGCTTGAAGTAGCGGTCCCCCTCTAGGTGGTCGGTAAGGAAGCGCAGGCCCAGCTCGAACGGCAGCAGGCGGGCGCAGTCGTAGACCAGGTGGTAGTCCTCGGCGCCGAAGTGACCGCGCATCTCCGTCAGATAGGTCAACAGCAAGGCCCGGCATAGGTCCGGCTCCCAGCGCGGAGCCGGTGCTGACTCGCCGGCCGGGTTGCATACCGAACGCAGGCAATCGCCCAGGTCATAGTGCTGCAGCCCCGGCTGGATGGTGTCCAGGTCGACCAAGCCCAAAGCCTGGTCAGGTTCGCTCTCCCCGCCCTGGCGGAACAGAATATTGTCCAGCTTGGGATCGCCGTGGATCGGTCGTAGCGGCAACCGGCCTTGGCGGCGAGCGCGTTCCAGCACGTCGGCCCCGTTGCGCCGCTGCTCCACGGCGGCCAGGGCGCTCGCCAGCTCCGCGTTAACCGGGCCCGACCAGGCGCTTAGCACTCGCTCGAAGTGCTCCAGGTAGCCCGGCAGCACATGGAATCCGGGTAGGGTCTCGTGCAGCTCCGCGCACGGCAGGTCCCAGGTCAGGCGGTGGAAGCGACCCAGCGCCCAGCCGCACTGCGCGGCCTGCTGGGGCGTGTCCACTCGGACCAGGGTGTGGCTTTCCTCGATGAAGCCTAGCATGCGCCAGAAGCCGCCGTCGTCGTCGCGCCACCAGTCGCGCCCATCCCGGGCCGGTACCACCGTCGGCAGCCGGAGCCGGGGTTGTCCCGGTCCCAACTCGGCCTGGCGCGCATCGAGGTGTCGAGTCAGGCGCCGGATGTTGCGCATAATCCGTTCCGGTGCCGGAAACACCCGGGTATTGACCCGCTGCAGCAGCAATCGCCGCGGCGTCCCGCTCGCCAAATCTATTAGAAAGGTGTCGTTGATGCGCCCACGCCCAAACGGGCTGACCCGGACGATGGGAGCGTCGAAGTCGAAGGCCCGGGCGATATCGGCGGCTAACATGGCGCCCGATGGTAATAGAGCCGCTCCGGCCTCGCCACCGGTGTCGTTCCAAGCTTGACCTGACCGCCCCGCCCGCCTGAGGATGTATCCAAACCGTTCTCCTTACTCCGGACTGCCTAGAGATGCCCCATCCCGCCCTCCCCGGTCTGGAACGCTACCGTCCCCTGGTCGAAGACTGGACCGCCTTTGCCGAGTCCCTGGAGGCGCCGCTGCCGGGCTGTGTCTGGGCCAACCGGCTGCGCATCGCGCCTGCGAGTTTTGCCGAGCTGCTGCGGGCCGAAGGCCTGAGGCCGGAGCCCCTGGCTTGGCGTCCCGGGGCTTTTCGCCTGCCCTTGGAGGTCAAGCCAGGCAAACATTGGTGGTATCTGGCGGGTCTCGGCCACAGCCAGGAGGAAGTCTCCCAGCTTCCGGTGTCGCTGCTCGATCCCCAGCCGGGGGAGCGGGTGTTGGATCTGTGTGCCGCCCCCGGGGGTAAGTCGGCACAGATCGTCCAGGCGATGGACAATCGCGGGACCCTGGTGGCCAACGATGCCCTGGTGGGACGGGTGCGTGCGCTGCGCGCCAACCTGGAGCGCCTCGGGGCGCTGAATGCCAGCGCTACCGTATACGATGGCAGCAACTATCCCGGGGCCGCCGGGCGCTTCGATCGGGTGCTGGTGGACGCCCCCTGTTCCGGCGAGGGCATGCTGCGCAAGCAGGCTGCGCCGCCGGGCTCGCTCGGCAATCAGCGGCTGTATCAGCGCTTCGCTCGTCAGCAGCTGGGCCTGCTGCGGCGCGCCTTCGCTCTGTGCCGGCCCGGTGGGCGGATCGTCTACTCGACCTGCACCTTCGCCCCGGAGGAGAACGAGCTGGTGCTGGACCGCTTGCTGGGCGAAGCCGACGGCGCTCTGCGATTGTTGGATCTGGATTGCCCGGGTTTCCTCACCCGTCCCGGCATCACCGCCTGGCAGGGCCAACGGCTGGACCCGAGTCTGGCCCGGGCGCACCGGGTCTGGCCTCAGCTCAACGACAGCGGCGGCTTTTTTGTCGCGGTACTGGAAAAGGCCGCAGACGCTCGGGCCCCGGAGGGGGAGGGCGAGCCGGTTGAAGCCGAGGCCGCCCCGGAGCTTGCTTCCGCGGTTTGGGACCGCTTCGCTATCGATTCGGCCATCGGGGCCGACTGGCTGGTGGCGGCCCGCACTCACAGGGGCTTGTATTTGACCCAGCGCGGGCACCGCCCGCCGGCCCTGCCGCGGCCCGAAGCCCTGGGCCTGCGCCTGATCCGTCACCGGCTGCGCCCGCCCAAGCTGTCCACCGCGGGAGCGCTGCTCCTGGGCCCCCGGGCGCGGATCAATTTCATCGAGCTGCGCCGCGACCAGGTCAGTCCCTATCTCCAGCGCCGCGAGCAGACCCTGGGCCCGGCCCAGACCGAGGTCTGCACCGGTCGCGGCTTCGTGCTGGTGCGCCACCTGGGCTTCGGTCTCGGCATCGGCTGGTACGATCCGGCCGGGCGCCGATTGGAGAGCCTGTTTCCCAAACGCTGGATGGGCGGCCAATGTGTACTCTGATTCTGCTCTACCGTCCGGATCACTCCTGGCCCCTGCTGCTGGCCGGAAACCGCGACGAACTGCGCGACCGCCCGGCGCTGCCGCCGGCCCGCCATTGGGACGACCGGCCCGAGGTGGTGGCCGGGCTCGATCGGCTG
>CBDUCL010000099.1:0-10210 GCA_965365625.1 uncultured Chromatiales bacterium
CACTGCAGACCCACCAGGAGATCGAAGCCGTAAGCCGAGAGGACGGCGGCTTTCGGGTGCGCTGCAGCGGCGGCAGCGAGTGGCGCGCTCGGGATCTGGTGCTCGCCACCCCGGCCCCGGTGGCCGCCGGGCTCTTGGCGCAGGCCTACCCCGAGCTGTCGCAGCTCCTGTCGCAGATCGCCGAGGCAAGCATCGAGACCCTCGCAGTGGTGGTGCCGGCCGAGGCCCTGACCCTAACGCCCCTGGCCGGAATCATCGCCGCCGAGGACGACTTTTTCTCCGCGGTGTCCCGTGACACCCGTCCAGATCCCCGCTACCGGGGCTTCAGCTTTCACTTCCGGCCCAATCGGCTGGACGAACAACAGAAGCTCTCCCGCATCTGCCAGGTGCTGCAGATCGAGCCCGAGCAGATCGCCGACCACGCCAGCACCATCAACAGACTGCCGTCCCTGGCCCTGGGCCATGCCGAGCTGACCTCCGAAATCGACGGCCACCTGGCCGGCGAGCGCCTTGGGCTCACCGGCAACTACTTCGGCGGAGTCTCCATAGAAGACTGCGTGCTGCGCAGTCGAAGCGAGTTCGAGCGGCTGTACTCGAGCAGCAGCGCCACCTGAAAGGCGCCTGCCCTGCACGGGAGTCGCAGTGCCTTGGGCCCAACAGCGACGCGACCTGCGCCGAACCGAGGGAGTTGCACCGGTCCGGTTCCTGGCCACCCGTGCGGCCTGAGCGACGCTGGCCTGGCGCGCCTCAATCGACCTCCAACAGCTCCCGCAACAGTGCGGTGGCATAGCTGCCAGCGGGCAGACTGAAGCTCAATTCCAACTCGTCGGCGGCCGTAAAGCCCCAAGCCAAATCGCCCACCGCCACCCGCAGGGCGCGCCGCTCCTGGCTCAGACCGCAGTGCTCGAGCCCCTGGCACCAGAACTCGAAATCCGCCAATACGGCGGCCTCCAATGCTACCGCCAAGCCACCGACCTGGGTGCTGCCGCGCCCCCAGAGGGGACCGGTGGGGTGCAGACCGAGTTCCGCGGCCCGACGCTCCAACTCGGAGTCTATTTCCCGGGCCGGGAACCAGCTTTGGGTACCTTCGAGCATCAGCAAGTCACCGGCCAGAGGGCGGTTCCAATTGCCCTGCTCCAGGCGCGCGGCCAACACCTGATTGAACAGCTGGGAGCGGGCGGCGGAGATATACAGGCCGCGCCGGTGTCGGTCCACGCGCTTGAGGCGGCGGGCAAACAGGGCATCAGCGCGTTCCAGGTTGCCGTAACCATGGCCGAAGCGCTGCTCGCCGAAATAGTTGGGGAAACCGCCCTGGCGAAGCTGTTGCAGGCGCTGTTCAAGAGCAGGGCGTTGGCCGCTCAGGGCCCGGATCAACAGGCGAAAGCGGTTGCCCTGGAGGGCGCCCCGGCGCAACTTGCGGCCGTGCCAGATGCGTTCCAAGATCCGGATCTCGTCCGACTCCAGTTCGGACCAATCAGGCTCCGGCCGGCCGGCAAGACGCAGACTGAACCACTGGCTGGTGACCGCGTTGCGGTCCTTGAGCCCGGCATAACCTACGTCCACGATCGGCAAGCCGCCCAAGCGGGCGAGTTGGCGGGCCAGCCAATCGGTGTTGGTATTGCGCTTGCGGATGCGCAATAGCAGGTGCTCGCCCTCCCCGTCCGGCTCGAAGCCCGGAATCTCGTCGACCTCGAAGTCCTCGGCCCGGCTGCGGATGCGACCGCGTCCAGGGGGCGGGCCATAGGCCCGGGGCAGGTCCGCTAGGGGCCGCCAGGCCGGCATCGGCGCGTCGAGGTTGTTCATTCCTCCAGCAACACCGCCGCGTAGGCGGCGATGCCCTCGCCGCGCCCGGTGAAGCCCATGCCCTCGGTGGTAGTGGCCTTGACATTGACCCGAGCTGGCTCGATCTCTAGGTCGCTCGCCAGCAGGGCACGCATGGCCGGGATATGGGGCGCCAGCTTTGGGCGTTGGGCCACCAGCGTGAGATCGGCGTTGTGAACGTGCAGCCCGTTTCGGTGCAAGCTTGCCAGCACCCGGCGCAACAGGATGCGACTATCGATGCCGGCGAACTCGGCGCTGTTGTCGGGAAAGTGATGGCCAATGTCGCCCAGTCCGGCCGCCCCGAGCAGGGCGTCGCACAGGGCGTGGATCAAAACATCGCCGTCGGAGTGGGCCGCCAGCCCCTGCGGGTGGGGAATGGTCACTCCGCCGAGCACCAGGGGCCGGCCCTCGGCGAAGCGGTGAGCGTCGTAGCCCTGTCCGATGCGCATTTCAGCCCTCCTGCTGTTGTCCGAGGTAGAAGGTGGCCAGTGCCAGGTCTTCGGGCCGGGTGATCTTGAGGTTATCGCCGGCACCCTCCACCAGCAGCGGACGGTCACCGGCCAATTCCATGGCACTGGCCTCGTCGGTTACCAACCGGCCCTCGGCGAGGGCCCGCTCCAACGCTTGGCGCAGAGGACCGAGGTGAAACATCTGGGGGGTATAGGCGTGCCAGAGGCCCTCCCGGGGCACCGTGGCTTCGATCCGCCGGTCGGGGCCGGCGCGTTTCATGGTGTCGTGCACCGGCCGGCCCAACAGACCACCCACCGGGTGAGCGCTGAGCTGCTCGATCAGCCGCGCTAGATCGCTCGGCCGCAGGCAGGGCCGGGCAGCATCGTGCACCAGCACCCAATCGTCGGCGGCGGCGCGCCTGGACAGGGCCTGCAGGGCATTGAGCACCGAGTGACAACGCTCGCTGCCGCCATCGACCCGGGTAACCCGGGGATCCTTGTAGAACCCGCTGTCGGGCCACCAGCCATCGTCCGGAGACAGGGCCAGGTAGACACCTTCGATGCGGGGATGGTCCAGCAGCCGGTCCAGGGTATGGTCGAGGACAGTGCGTCCACGCAGCGGCAGGTACTGCTTGGGCAGCGCGGAGCCCATGCGCTTGCCGACGCCGGCGGCCGGCACCAGGGCCCAGTAGGCGGGGCTCACTCCGCGGCCTCCGGCTCCACCACCTGGTAGAAGATCTCCCCCGGTTTGACCATGCCGAGTTCGTTGCGCGCTCGCTCCTCGATCGCCGCCATTCCCTCGCGAAGGTCGTCGACCTCGGCCTGCAGGGAACGGTTGCGGGCCCGCAGGCGCTCCAGCTCATTGCGCTGGTGTTCGATCTCGTGGCGCAGATTGTTCACCTCGGCCAAGCTCCCCTCGCCCACCCAGAGACGGTACTGGAGCAGCACGAACAGCAGTGCCAGGATCCCGATCAGCAGCCGCAACGTAGGTCAGAGCCCGGGGAAGGCCCCGCGGCCGGCGTAAACCGCATCGCTGCCGAGCTGGTCTTCGATCCGCATCAACTGGTTGTACTTGGCCACCCGGTCGGAGCGGCACAGGGAACCGGTCTTGATCTGGCCGGTGTTGGCCGCCACCACCAGGTCAGCAATAGTGGTGTCCTCGGTCTCGCCGGAGCGGTGCGAGACTACCGCGCTGTAGCCCGCGGCATGGGCCATGTCGATGGCCGCCAGGGTCTCGGTCAGGGTACCGATCTGGTTGAACTTAATGAGGATCGAGTTGGCGATCTTCTCGTCGATACCGCGCTTGAGAATGCTGGTGTTGGTTACGAACAGGTCGTCGCCCACCAGTTGCACCCGGTTGCCCAAGCGCTCGGTGAGAATCTTCCAACCGTCCCAGTCACCCTCGTCCATGGCGTCTTCGATGGAAATGATCGGGTACTGGTCGACCCACCCCGCCAGGTAGTCGACGAACTCCGCGGCGCTGAACTTGCGGCCCTCGGAGGCGAGATCGTAGACCCCGTCCCGGTAGAATTCGGAGCTAGCCACGTCCAGGCCCAAATAGATGTCCTGGCCGGCACGGAATCCCGCCTTTTCGATCGCCTCCAGAATCACCTCGATGGCTGCTTCATTGGACGACAGATCCGGGGCAAAGCCGCCCTCGTCGCCCACCGCAGTGGCTAGGCCACGCCCGGACAGCACGCTCTGGAGAGCATGGAAGACCTCGGCGCCGTAGCGCACCGCCTCGCGGATGGAACCGGCACCTACCGGCAGAATCATGAACTCTTGCAGGTCAACGCTGTTGGCGGCATGGGCACCGCCATTGATGATATTCATCATCGGCACCGGCAGCCGATACTGGCCGCGACCCAGGGATTGGTAAAGAGGCAGGGCCTTTTCTTGAGCCGCAGCATGGGCGGCCGCAAGAGAGGCGGCGAGGATCGCATTGGCCCCCAGGCGCGCCTTGTTGTCAGTGCCATCGAGAGCGATCATGCGCTGGTCGAGCTGGGCCTGATCGCCGCAGTCCATCCCCACTAGAGCATCTCGGATCTCGCCGCCGATATTTGCCGCGGCGGTGAGCACGCCTTTGCCCCCATAGCGAGCCTTGTCTCCATCGCGCAGCTCCAAGGCCTCGCGCGAGCCGGTGGAGGCTCCGGATGGGGCCGCCGCCCGGCCGATGGCCCCGGCGGCAGTGATCACGTCTGCCTCGACCGTGGGGTTGCCCCGAGAATCCAGGATCTCGCGTCCGCGAATCTCTACGATTTCAGACATATTGACTCCGTTTGTCCGTACTTTTAAAGAAGAGAAAGATTAGGGTTGCCCGCCCCTTGTCATTAGCAAGGAGCGAGCCAATGCTTGCATGCTAGAGGGAATCTTCGACGAACCCGCGCCCCTTGACCGTGCGGTCCAGCTCCGCCAGGGTCTTGAGCAGTTCGCCAATGCGGGCCAGTGGCCAGGAGTTGGGACCATCGCTAAGGGCCTGTTCCGGATCCGGGTGGGTTTCCATAAACAGGCCGGCCACCCCCGCTGCCACGGCGGCGCGCGCCAGAACCGGCACGAATTCCCGCTGCCCGCCGGAACAACTGCCCTGCCCCCCCGGCAGCTGCACCGAGTGGGTGGCGTCGAAAACCACCGGGCAATCGGTCTCTCGCATCACCGCCAAGGAGCGCATGTCGGAGACTAGGTTGTTATAGCCGAACGAAACCCCCCGCTCGCACACCATGATCTGCTCGTTGCCCGCCGCCCGGGCCTTGGCCACCACGTGGCGCATGTCCCAGGGGGCGAGGAACTGTCCCTTCTTGATGTTCACCGGTTTGCCAGCGGCTGCCGCGCGCTGGATAAAATTGGTCTGGCGGCACAAGAAGGCCGGTGTCTGCAGCACATCCACCACGGCGGCCACCTCGTCCATCGGTGTGTCTTCGTGCACGTCGGTGAGCACCGGCACTCCGATCTGGCTTCGCACCTTTTCGAGGATCCGCAGCCCCTCTTCCATGCCGGGCCCGCGGAAGCTATCGCCCGAGGAGCGGTTGGCCTTGTCATAGGAGGACTTGTAGATAAAAGGGATGGCCAAGGCGTCGGTGATCTCCTTGAGACGACCCGCGGTGTCCAGGGCCATCTGCTCGCTCTCCACCACGCAGGTGCCCGCAATCAGAAACAGGGGCCGATCCAGACCGGCCTCGAAGTGACAGAGCTTCATACTAAGGCCACCTTTGCGCCGTCGCGAACGGCCTGATGGGCGAGGGCCGCCCGAATGAAGCCCGAGAACAGGGGGTGCCCGTCCCGCGGCTTGGAGGTGAATTCCGGGTGGAACTGGCATGCCAGAAACCAGGGATGGTCCGGCAGTTCCACCATCTCCACCAGCCGTCCGTCGGCGGAGCGCCCGGAAACCCGCAGCCCGGCCTGTTCCAGCGCCTCCAAGTAGCGGTTATTGAACTCGTAGCGGTGGCGGTGGCGCTCGACGATCTCCTCGCGTCCATATAGCTCGCGCGCGAGACTCCCCTCGACCAACTGACAACGCTGCCCGCCCAGGCGCATGGAACCACCGAGATCGGTATTCTCGTCCCGGGACTCTATTTGGCCGCTGGCGTCCAACCACTCGGTGATCAAGGCGATCACCGGATAGGGGGTATCGGGATCGAACTCGGTGCTGTGAGCGCCATTAAGCCCGGCCAGATTGCGGGCGCACTCGATTACGGCAACCTGCATGCCGAGACAGATGCCCAAGAAGGGTATGCGATTCTCCCGCGCATAACGCACCGCCTCGATCTTGCCCTCGACCCCGCGTTCGCCGAAGCCGCCGGGCACCAAAACGGCATCCATTCCTTGCAAGCAACCGGTGCCCTGCTCCTCGATCTCCTCCGAGTCGACGTAATGGATGTGGACACCAGTGCGGGTGTGCACCCCGGCATGACCCAGGGCCTCGGACAGGGACTTATACGCCTCCGTCAGGTGCACGTACTTGCCCACCATGGCGACCTTGACCTCGCCCTGTTGGTTGTCCAAGCCGTCGATAAACGCGCGCCACTCGGTCAGGTCCGCGGGCGGCAAATCCAAGCCCATCTTCCGCACCACAATGTCGTCCAGGCGCTGAGCATGCAACATCATCGGGATCCGATAGATATTGTCGGCGTCCACCGCCGAAATCACCGCCTCTTCCGCCACATTGGTAAAGAGGGCAATCTTGCGCCTTTCGCTATCGGGAATCGGCTGCTCGGCCCGGCACAGCAGCACGTCGGGCTGAATGCCGATGGAACGCAGCTCCTTGACCGAGTGCTGGGTGGGCTTGGTCTTGATCTCGCCGGAGGTACGGATATAGGGGACCAGGGTGAGGTGCATAAAGACGGCATTTTCGCGACCTACCTCGACCCCCATCTGCCGGATCGCCTCTAAAAACGGCAGGGATTCTATGTCGCCCACGGTGCCACCGATCTCCACCATCGCGACATCGGCCTTGCCGGCTCCCAGAACCACCGAGCGCTTGATCTCGTCGGTGATGTGCGGAATCACCTGCACCGTGCCGCCCAGGTAGTCGCCACGGCGTTCCTTCCGAATCACGCTCTCGTAGATCTGGCCGGTGGTGAAATTGTTGTTCTTGCCCATCGTCGTGCGCACGAAGCGCTCGTAATGGCCGAGGTCCAGATCGGTCTCGGCCCCGTCGGCAGTGACGAATACCTCGCCATGCTGGAACGGACTCATGGTGCCGGGGTCCACATTGATATACGGATCCAGCTTGATCATGGTGACCTTGAGCCCGCGCGCCTCGAGCAAGGCTCCCAGGGACGCGGATGCGATGCCCTTGCCGAGGGATGAAACGACGCCGCCAGTTATAAAGATGTATTTGGCCATTGGGCAAGATCCGAAGGACGGAGGAGACGAGGTAAAAAAACACTCGGACGTTACCAGATTACGGGCGCACGCTCAATCGCCAAGGCCCTATGGACAGCTCTATAGGCGGTGCAAAAATAGCATCTATTTTCCTTGAAATTAATAGATTAAAAACACTTACTCAAGTTGATTATAGGATCAGGCCAACGGACCTCGGCTTCCCGGTCTGGCCCTCTTCGGAAGGCCGAAAAATTCGTTCTATACTTAAGTCGGCGTTCAAGCTTCGAACCGCTATTGAATCCGGCCTCGGCACTCAGGCGCTCGGGCCGGAAATCTGTATATCCGAGACCTTGCAGAATATGGAGGATCGAAACATGCGCAAGTTTGCGAAGGTTTTTTGCATTGCCAGCGTAGCCGCGGTCGCTGGCCTTACGGCGCAGTCCGCCCAGGCATGGTGGGGCGGCGGGCCTTGGGGTGGTTGGCCAGGCTCCAGCGGTTGGGGCGATGACTGGTTCGGTGATGGCTGGGGGGATTTCAACATGTCCATGAGCGGTGGTGGCCGCGGTTGGGGCCGTAACCGCTACTACAACCACTACGGCCCTTGGTGGGGTGGCCCCTATGGCTATGGCGGCTATCCCGGCTGGGGCGGCTGGGGCGCTCCCTACGGAGTACCTTACGTGGCGCCGGTAGCGCCGGCGCCCGCCGCTGAAAAATAATCCCACAGATTCGAGCGGCGCTCTTATGGGCCGTGTCCCATTGGACGCGGCCCATTTGTTTCGCCGAATTAGGGGCGTTCGCGCGATCAGTGTTGCTCGCCGAGACCACAATTGCGGCAAGGTTTTTCGCAGTTTTGCACTAGGTTGTTGATCCAGATCAACCGAGAGGGCAGAATATTCGGTGCGCACTCTACAGGAGCCCACGGGTGACCGAGCACAAAGTGGTTTCGCTAGAAAACATCAAAGTCGCCTGCAAGAACTGCAGCCTGTCGTCCCTCTGCCTGCCCATGGCGCTGGCGCCGGAAGACGTGGAACGGCTGGACGAGATCGTAAAGCGCAACCGCCCCCTGCACCGCGGTGACCACCTGTTCCGGGAATCCGACCCTTTCAAGGCCCTCTACATCGTCAAAACCGGCTCGGTGAAAACCTATGCCCCGGTACAGGACGGTGGCGAGCAAGTACTTGGTTTTCACCTGCCGGGTGAGATCATCGGCCTTGACGCCATTCAGAAGGGCGAGCACGGGTGCTCGGCCCGGGTGCTGGAAACCACGGCGGTGTGCGAGATCCCGTTCGAGCAATTGGAAGAACTCAGTAGTTCGATCGCCAGTCTGCAGCACCAGATGTTCAAGCTGCTCAGCAAGGAGATCGGCCAGGACACGGAAATGCTGTTGCTGCTCGGCAAGCGCAACGCGGAAGAACGCCTGGCGGCCTTTCTGCTCAGCCTTTCGGATCGTTTCGGCCGTCGGGGCTTTTCACCCCGGGATTTTTATCTGAGCATGTCGCGCCACGAAATCGGCAACTACCTGGGGCTGGCTGTGGAAACGGTAAGTCGACTTTTCACCCGCTTCCAGGACGAAGGCCTGCTCCAGGTCGAGCGCAAGCACATCCAACTGAAGGACCTCGATGGTCTGCGGGCGGTGCTCGCCGGCGCAACCTCTGGCAACCATCGGCGCCAAATTCGCTAGGGAAACGATTTATATCGTCGCTCTTACATCATTCCAGGACGCCCCGCTTTTTTGGTCCGCGAAGTGCCGTATAACAATCGTTTCGGAAACAGAACTCTCGAAACCCAGGCCGCACCAAACCGTTGCTGCTCGCTTCCAGCGCGCTCCTAAGACTTCACCGCTCGCAGATACTCCCAACTCGCCACGTCAGCCCAGGCCACCGGGTCCGGACTGTACAGTGCCTGGTCCAGGCACAGCACCGCCTCTTTAGCTGGCCCCTCCAGCCGCCCTGCCAGCCGCGTGAGATTGGTCGGGGCGTCGTCAGGCCAGGTTTGGCGCCCCCACTCCAACAGAGCCTGGCGAGCAGCATCCGCGTCATCGCCCTCATAGGCCGCCCGCACCGCCCGCAGAGCCGGCGAAAGGGGTGGCGGCGGCACCGGGGGCGGCTGCGCGGGAGGGCCTTGGGCGACGCGGCGACCGCCGCGATGCAAGAGAGTGAGAAACACCAGCAGCCCCAATCCCAGGGCACCCCAGGCAGCCAGCGACCAACCACGGCCCGATTCATCCGTCCCTGCAGCGGCGGACTGCGGCCGATAGTCGTCCGCTGGCTGATGTTCGCCCTCGCTACCCGTCCAGGGCCGGTATTCATCAGAGGACATCTCAGGACCCGGCTGCGGCTGCGCTGCGGCAGGCGGTCGATACCCGTAGCTCGGGGGCGTCGGTGGCTCCCAGGCGGGAACCGAGTTGCTGTTGGGCGGGACGAGGGCGGGACTCGCTGCGGCCGCGACCCGCAGCTTCAGCGCCTGGCTCACCTCATTGCCGAAGCGAATGGCGGGGATCTCCAGTTCACCGTTGCGCAGCGGTATCAGGGTCAGCGTCAGGGTGATGCGCTGCGAACGGCGGCCATTGACGGTGGAACTGTGTTGCCGCAGGTTGCGGTTGGCGATCTGGAAGTCGTCCTGCAGAACGGAAAGATCGGGCATCGCGAGGGCGCTGCCGCTGGCGTCGAGCCTGAGTTGCACCGCCTGGCCTTGGCTCAGTTCGGTCTGCGACAGTTCGGCCCTGACTTCGGCCGAACCGACGCCCGGCACGCCGACCGCCGCCAAGCCAGCGAACAACATAGCTAAATAACGCTTCATCTGCGGCCTCACTGCGGACCGTCCTTCGCGCCCAATTTTCGGCGGGATCCGGGGCGCTTCCCGCTATCGGTATACTGACTCGACGCCCCAAACCCGCCAATTCGACGCCTTTCCCTATTCAATTAGACCCTGTGCATCGAATATCGTCGCTTCATACCCGGGTCGCCGATCGGCCGCTGGAAAACCAGCCCAAGGCGGCTGCAGCCATAGTCGGCAATGGACATTTCGCAGCTTCCCCGCTGTAGAGGTCCTTGCGCCCTATGCCCAGCCTAGCTACCGAACCAGGTCTTTACCCGTCCCAGCAGCCCTCGGGCTGCGGG
>CBDUCL010000100.1:0-10100 GCA_965365625.1 uncultured Chromatiales bacterium
GATGACGATCTGCACATCCGGGTCGTCTACCACTGCGAAGGCATCGTCGCTGATCTTATCGATCTGCTCCAGCCCAGGGATACTGGCATCGTAATCGCGGGCGGCAGCATGGGTGATTCGGATCCCGCGCCCGGCGCGGCGGGCGATCTCGCCGGCGTTGCGGGCGAGCACCTTGACGGTACCGCCGCCGACCGTGCCCAGTCCCATAAGACCTACGTTAACCGGTTTCAATTTTCTTCTCCTGTTTTCTCTTGCTGTCGCGGCGAAACATATCGCGGATCCCGCGGACGGCCTGGCGGGTGCGGTGCTCGTTCTCGATCAGCCCGAAGCGCACGTGATCGTCGCCGTGCTCGCCGAAGCCGATGCCCGGCGACACCGCCACCTTGGCCTCCGCCAGGAGTTTCTTGGAAAACTCCAGCGAACCCAGGTGCCGATACTGCTCCGGGATCGGCGCCCAGACGAACATGGTCGCCTGCGGCCGCTCTACCTTCCAGCCCAAGGCATTGAGTCCGTCGCAGAGCACATTGCGGCGGCGCTCGTACCTAGAGCGGATTTCGCGTACGCAGTCCTGGGGGCCCTCCAGGGCGGTGATGGCCGCCACCTGGATCGGCGTAAAGGTGCCGTAATCGAGGTAAGACTTCATGCGCGCCAGGGCCGCCACCAGCTTCGCGTTGCCGCACATGAAGCCGATGCGCCAGCCGGGCATGTTATAGCTTTTCGACAGCGAGAAGAACTCCACCGCGACGTCTTCGGCACCCGGGACCTGCAGAATCGACGGCGCCTTATAGCCGTCGAACACGATGTCCGCATAGGCCAGGTCATGCACCACCCAGATGCCGTACTCGCGGGCGATGTCGACCACCTGCTGGAAGAAGTCCAATTCCACGCACTGGGTGGTGGGGTTGCCCGGAAAGTTGAGCACCAGCATCTTCGGCCGCGGCCAGCTGTCTGTGATCGCCTCGCGCAGCTTGGCGAAAAAGTCCACCCCGGGCACCAGGGGCACGTGGCGCACATCGGCCCCGGCGATAATGAAGCCGTAGGGGTGAATCGGATAGGCGGGGTTGGGCACCAGCACCGAGTCGCCCGGGCCCATGCAGGCCAGGGCCAGATGCGCCAGGCCCTCCTTGGAGCCGATGGTAACGATGGCCTGGGTTTCGGGGTCGAGTTCCACCGCAAAACGGTCCCGGTACCAGCTGCAAATCGCGCGGCGCAGGCGCGGAATGCCCTTGGACAGCGAGTAGCGATGGGTGTCCTTGCGCCGCGCCGCCTCGACCAGCTTCTCGACGATGTGCGCAGGCGTGGGCTGGTCCGGATTGCCCATGCCAAAATCGATAATGTCCTCGCCGCGGGCCCGGGCGGCCGCCTTCAACTCATTGACAATGTTGAAGACATAGGGCGGCAAGCGTTTGATTCGCTGAAATTCTTCCATCTGGGACTCTGGGCGCAAGGGCTCCGGGCGGGCGGCGAAAAAACCGCTAAGGTACTCGACAGGCAGGCAAAATGTCAATGAAATGAATTGGATATCGGGCCAGTTTTGGGCTGGTCCGGGGCTTGCGCGAGGCCCCTGGAATCCGCTATGGTCGGCGCATGAATTTCTTTCCCGCAGACCAGGGCAGCGGCCTGGCGGTGCAGTCCTACGGGCCCGGCCGCCTGGTAGTCAACGGCGAACTGTTGCAGCACAATCTGGTTCTGACCCCGGAGCACATCATCCGCGACTGGCGTCCCCGCGATTTCGCCGACCTAAACGGCGGCGACTTCGCCGGCCTGGCCGACCTGGAGCCGGAAATTCTGCTGCTCGGTACCGGTCGCCGCCAGCGCTTTCCCGCCCCGCAGACCTATCGCGAATTGATCCAGCACGGCATCGGCCTGGAGATCATGGACACCGGCGCCGCCTGCCGCACCTACAATATCCTGATGTCGGAGCAGCGCCGGGTGGTCGCCGCCCTGCTGATGATCGAGGAAGAGTGAGCCTGGAAAAGAGCGGTTAGGCGGCGTGAGAAGCGCGCCACCGCGCCGAACGTGCCGCGGCTCAGCGCTGGTTTTCAGTCGCAGTAGATCTCGACTTTCATCTCATTGAGTTCGATCTGGTCGTCGATGCGGTCGCCCTCGGCGCGGGAATAGCCGTGGCGCTTCTTGCTGAGGTAATGCTCAAGCCGACTTCGATAGTAGTCGCATCTGGCCTCCCGCTTGCGCTTCTCCTCGGCGCTCAGGCGGCCCTTCTGGTACTCCCGGTAAGAGCGTTGCTTGGCCGCCTCCAGATCTCGGCCCCGCTGCTCGTATCGCTCCAGCATCTCCAACTCCCCGGGACGCAGCCCCGCACCCGGCGCTACTGGCTTCAGATCGTCGATTGCCTGCACCTCGGCTTCCACCGTCGGCGGTGCCTGGTCGCCGAAATGCACTCTACCGTCGGCATCCACCCAGCGCTTGATCTCCGCCGCCCCTACGCCAAACGCCAGCAGCAAGGCGCCGGCCCCTAGCCAATACCGCATATCCCTTTACCTCCCAGTATGCAGCGCCGCCCCCGAGAAGCACGCGCCAGCCTTCCTTTTCTTCCCTTAGTTGCTCAATCTCCGGGCCTTAAAGATTAGTTTAGATAAATCATTCAACCATCTATTTTATAAGCATTAATCACTTGAAAATTGAATCTATGGAGAAGCCGTCCTTTTCCAAGATATCGCGCAGACGGCGCAGGGCGTCCATCTGAATCTGGCGGACCCGTTCGCGGGTCACCCCGAGTTCGTTGGCCACCTCCTCCAGGGTGGAGTTCTCATAGCCGTGCAGGCCGAATCGCCGCTCCACAACCTCGCGCTGTTTGTCGTTGAGGCGCGACAGCCAGCCTTCGAGATTGGACTGTAGACCGTCGTTCTGCAGGCTTACGGAGGGGTCGGGGGTGACTTCGTCAGGAATGGTGTCGAGCAGCGGCTTGTCCACATCCTTGCCATAGGGGGTATCCACCGAGGTAACCCGCTCGTTGAGGCCGAGCATGCGCTTGACCTCGTCGATCGGCTTGTCCAGCAACTTGGCGATCTCTTCCGACGAGGGTTCGTGGTCGAGGGTCTGGGCCAGTTGGCGGGCAGCACGCAGGTAGACGTTGATCTCCTTGACCACGTGGATCGGCAGGCGGATGGTGCGGGTCTGATTCATGATCGCCCGCTCGATGGTCTGGCGAATCCACCAAGTAGCGTAGGTCGAGAAACGGAAACCTCGCTCGGGATCGAACTTCTCCACCGCCCGAATCAGACCCAGGTTACCCTCCTCGATCAGGTCCAGCAGGGCCAGGCCACGGTTCATGTAGCGCCGGGCGATCTTGACTACCAGCCGCAGGTTGCTTTCGATCATGCGCTTGCGGGCAGCCTGATCGCCCTTCTGGGCCCGGCGCGAGAAGTAGACCTCCTCTTCCGCCGTCAGCAACTTGGAATACCCGATCTCGCTAAGG
The DNA here is from genome assembly GCA_965365625.1 of uncultured Chromatiales bacterium. GTDB lineage: Bacteria > Pseudomonadota > Gammaproteobacteria > Chromatiales > Chromatiaceae > CAVWCW01. Next base: position 3,437 of record CBDUCL010000100.1, read on the forward strand.
TACAGCCGCGTTGCATCCATCTGCGGGTCGTCGAGATCCGCCTGGGTCATATTGATGCGGGCCTTGCGGCGCACGTCGTCGAGGGTTTCGTTGGAGATTACCGGCTCCTCCTCGATCGCTGGGTCGTCCGTGGTTTCAAACTCCACCGGCTCTTCGCCGTCGAGCGCTGCGTCAGTCTCGCTGACCTTGCTCACCATAAGGTCTTCTCCTATGTCCCCACCTCTGCTACCCATCGATCTGTACAGCTAGCCCTGCTTTGGCAGCAGCAGCAAAGGATCGACTGGTGTGCCTTGGCGGCGAATTTCGAAGTGCAACAGGGGCTGATCGTCCGGCGGTTTGCCCATCTCTCCAATGTGCGCCCCCGGCGCCACCTGATCCCCTTCTTTCACCAGGATCTTTCTATTGTGACCATAGGCACTTAAGTAGTTTTTATTATGCTTGATGATAATAAGCTGACCGTAGCCGATAAGTCCACTACCGCTGTAAACGATGCGACCGCCCGCGGCGGCCAGGATCGGCTGGCCGCTGCGCCCGGCGATCTTCACCCCGTTGCGCGTACGGTCCTGGCTGGAAAAACGCTCCACTACTCGACCAGCGGTCGGCCACTGCCACGCCAGGGGGCCAACGCTCGGTTGCGGCGCGGCCGGCTTGGGCTTGGCGGCCTGCGCCTCAGGCCTGGGGGCCGCCGGCTTCACTGCCGCCGGCTGGGCCGGCGAAGTCACCTGGGTGGCCGCCGGACTCACGGCCCGAGTCTTCGGCTCAGCCACCGGAGCCGGCTTGCGGGCGGCTGGCTTGCGCTGCGGCGGCGGCGGAGGCCACAGCCGCAATCGCTGGCCGGCATGGATCAAGCTGGGGTTACTGATGCCATTCCAGGCCGCCAGTTCCCGATAATCCAACCCAGACTGCCATGCAATGGCATACAGCGTATCACCCGGGCGTACCTGATAGAAAGCCGGGCGCTGGGGCCCGGCCTGCAGGCCGGGCTCGCGGCTCACAACCGGAGCCCGGTTGGGGGTGCCGCAGGCAACCACCAAAAGTCCGAGCGTGGCCGACAGCAGAATGCGCGCCGCAAGCGGCCGCCGCACCATTACTTGGCTTCTGGCCTTCATACCATGGGCACCCGCCGCGTTTCGGCTCACCCCTTGGCCAAGAAGAAGGCCACTACAGCCAACAAAAGCAGGAGCCAACCGATGCGATCGATGTAATCGCGCAACAGCCGCTCCATGCGTTCACCGCCCCAGGCCATGAGCGCGGCCACCAGAAAGAAGCGCGCGCCCCGGCCTACCGCCGAAGCCACAACGAATGGCAGCAGGGCCATCGAGATGACGCCAGCGGTAATGGTGAAGATCTTATAGGGGATGGGCGAGAATCCCGCCAGGAACACCGCCCAGAAGCCCCATTCAGCGAACCAGTCCTGGGCCTTGAGGAAGCCGGCCCAGTAATGGCTCTCCCGCAGCCAGGGCTCGATCATTTCGAAGCCGAACACCCCGATTACATAGCCCAGCAGCCCCCCCAACACCGACGCCAGGGTTGTCAGCAGGGCAAACCACCAGGCCCGCTTTGGATTGGCCAGGCTCATCGGAGCCAGCATCACGTCCGGCGGTATGGGGAAGAAAGAGGACTCGGCGAAGCTCAGGCCGGCCAGATAGCGCGGCGCATGGGGGTGCCGGGACCAGCCCAGCACCCGGTCGTAAAGGGATGAAAACAAGCGCATCAGCGGGTGCCCCCGAGTAATGGTACGAAACTGACCCGCTCCAGGATCTCGTGGGAGTAGCCGCCACGATTGCGGGTGACCCGGACCAGGACTTGCTCATCGCGGGTACCCAGCGGAAGCACCATGCGACCGCCGATGGACAGTTGATTGACCAAGGCCTTGGGTATGCCGGCGGGCGCGGCGGTAACCACGATGCCGTCGAATGGGGCATACTGAGGCAGCCCCAGGCCGCCGTCGGAATGGTGGGGGTGGATGTTGCGCAGTTCCATCTTGCGTAAGCGGCGCTCGGTCTGCTCCAACAACTCCTTGATGCGCTCCAGGGTGTACACCCGTCGCACCAGGCGCGAGAGCACCGCGCTCTGGTAGCCGGAGCCGGTACCGATTTCCAGCACCGTATCCACTGGGCCCGCCGCCAGCAGCGCCTCGGTCATGCGCGCCACCATATAGGGCTGGGATATGGTCTGGCCGTGGCCGATGGGCAGCGCGGATTCCTCGTAGGCGCGGCTGGCCAGGGCCTCGTCGACGAACAGATGGCGCGGAATGCTGCGCATCACCGCCAACACCCGCTCGTCGCGAATGCCCTTGTCCCGCAGGCGCTGCACCAGCCGGTCGCGGGTGCGCGGCGAGGTCATGCCGGTGCCAAGGTGCTGCGCCCGGCCCCTCATGCGGACTCCGACAACCAGGCGCCGAGGGGATCCAGGGCCGCATGGCGGGTAAGGTCGACCTGTAACGGGGTGACCGAGACATAGCCCTCGCGCAGGGCATGAAAATCGGTGCCGGGACCGGCGTCCTGCTCGGCCCCCGGCGGACCGACCCAATAGATCGGCCGACCGCGGGGGTCCTCGGCACGCACCACCGGTTCGGCCTTGTGGCGATGGCCGAGGCGGGTCGAGCGGTATCCGCGCAGCCGCTCCCAAGGCAGGTCCGGAACATTGACGTTGAGAATGGTATCGACGCCCAGGGGCCGTGCCTGCATTCTACGCACCAGTTCCAAGGCCACCCGAGCCCCGCTATCGTAGTGCTGGGGATCGTGCGCGCCCATGGACACCGCCATCGCCGGAAACCCCAGGAAGCGGCCCTCGGTGGCCGCCGCCACGGTCCCCGAATAAAGCACGTCATCGCCCAGGTTCGGCCCGGAATTGACTCCCGCGACGACCATATCCGGCTCCTGCTCCAGCAGCCCGGTGATCCCTAGATGCACGCAGTCTGTGGGGGTGCCGTCCACCGCGATGAAGCCGTTCTCGACTTCCCGGGCGCGAATCGGCAATTCCAAGGTCAGGGAGTTGCTGGCGCCGCTGCGGTCGCGCTCCGGAGCTACCACGAGCACCTCAGCCATGGCCGCCAGTCGGGCCGCAAGCGCGGCCAGTCCCGGCGCCTGATAACCATCATCGTTGCTCAGCAGAATTCTCATCGCTCGCGGCCGCAAGGCACTGTATGGGAAGCGCCAGCACGCTCGTTCGTCCAAAGTTTCTAATCAAGGCCGGAGCCTGGGCGGGTCGGCACCTAACTATACTGAATTTGCGCCCCGGAAACACCATGGATCGTTGGTTGCGGAGTTGTATTACAATGCCCCAATACCTCGGCAACCGCGCGCTCCCGATGCCCAACGAACCCGACCAGGAAGGCGAAGAAAGCCGGCTTTTCCGCGACGAGATCGGCGAGGTGCGCCCGTTGCAGCAAGACCGGGTGGACCCCTTCCGGCGCAAGCGCTCGCCGCACCCTCGACCGCGCGAGAGTCGACAATGGGAGGACGAAGAGGGCTACCGCGACCTCTACTCCGAACACGAGATCGATACTCCGGAGGTCCTGGAGTTCAGCCGCCCCGGAGTGCAGAAACGGCTGCTGCGGGAATTGCGCCGCGGCCACCTGGAGATTGGTATGGAGCTGGACCTGCACGGGCTGACTGTGCGCTATGCCCGCCAGGTACTGCAGCAGTTCCTCCATGAGTGCGGCCGGCGCGACATCCGCTGCGTGCAGGTCATCCACGGCAAGGGCGGCGGCTCCCAGGATCGACAGCCGGTGCTGAAACAGAAGGTCAATCTCTGGCTGCGCCAACGCGAGGAGGTGCTGGCATTTTGCTCGGCCCTGCGCCGAGACGGCGGCACCGGCGCGGTCTATGTTCTGCTCAAGCACCAGCGGCGCCCCCGCCGCTGAGCCGGCGGCGGCCGGCATTCGGGCGCGACTCTCCGTTGGCCCTGCGCCCGCCTTCTCGTCAGGCGGAGGCAGCATGCTCGCCCCATGAAGCCGATCAATAAGCTCCATAGCCGCCTGCAACGCACTGCACTCGGTTGGACCGAACTCTGGATCAGCCTGCCGTTCATTGGCGCCGGGAGCTATTTCGCCCTGGCCGGACTCGGCCTGCTGCCGCTACCCGGCAAGGCCAATGCCCCGCTGTGGGTGATCGGCGCGGTCGGGCTGGTGTTTGCGCTGGGTGGGATGATGCTGTTGGTGCAGGCGACCGCCGGGCTATGGGAACGTCGGCGCCGGGCCGGTCTGGACGGCGTGCAGCGCCAACTACCCTGGGTCGCCGATTACCCTTGGAATCCGGCTGGCATCGGCGACCGCGCCTATCTGCGGCCCTTGCGCGCCCTGGCTGGGACACTGATGCTCGGGCTGATACTGCTGCCCTTCAACTGGTGGGCCTTCTACGACGAGGCGGGTCCGCTGGCGGTGCAGATTGTCGTCGGCCTGATGGATTTGGGGTTTTCGCTGACGCTCCTCCATTTCCTCTACCGCCTGGCTCAGTATCTAAAGTACGGTTCCAGCGAGCTTGCTCTCCTGCGCTTTCCCGCCGCTCCGGGGGAGCCGCTGGAGCTGCAATACCACGGGCCGATGCCCGGCCCCCTCAAGGCTACTCTGCGCTTTATCGAGGAGCGCTTGGAAAACGGGGGACGCCGCCAAAGCCTGCGCTGCTACGAGCACTACAGCGCCAGCCAGACCTTGACGCCCACACCCGGGGCCGGGACGCTGCCGATTCGCTTCCAGCTGCCGCAGAACCCGGAATGGGTGACCCGGCTCACCCCGGACCCAGGGGTGCGCTACTGGGAATTGCTGCTCGAGGCCAAGGCCCCGGGCATCGACTTTAGCACCCGCTTTCCGCTGCCAGTTTACCGTCGCTCCCGGGGCCAAGCTCAGCGGCCACCGCCCCGGCCGCCGGCCCGCGCAAGGCGCCGCTTCGCCTTCCCTTACGCGTTCGAGATCGGCCTGCCGCTGGCCCTGTTCGGGCTCCTATGGCTGGCCTTGGTGCTGGCGCCCGAGACCAGTCGCCGTTTTGCCGACGCCGGCCTGCAGCTCTGGCGCCAGCAAACGGCTGCCTGGCGGCTGCACCCGGTGACCGGGATCGGCAGCAGCGCCATGGCGGCACGCACCGGGCCCGATGGCCGTATATGGGTGTTGACCAAGTACAGCCTCGACCGCTTCGACCGTGGCCAGCGCGAGAATCTGCTCAACCCCCAGCACTATCGTGAACGCTTCGAGCACAAGATGAACGCCCTTTCGAGCCTGCTGGTGACGGGCCCGGACGAAGCCTGGGTGGGCAGTTGGTACGGCGAGCTGTTCCACTACCGGAGCGGCGAATGGCGCCAGCTGACCCTGCGCGGCGAACCGATCGAGGCACGCATTTACGGCATGGTGCCGGACGCCGGCGGCCTGTTGCTGGCCAGTGCCCGTGGGCTCTGGCGCTGGGCAGACCTCGAACAACGGTTGTTCCCGTTGGAGGGTCTGCCGAGCGAGCGCGTCGAGGCCATCGCCCTTGCCCCTGGCGGTGAAATCTGTGCCGGCATCGGATCTCGGCTGTGGTGCCACCCCGGCAGCGGCTGGCGACTACGGTGGCAAGCGCCGGGACCGATCCTGGCGCTGGCGCCCCTGAACGCGGGCGCATGGCTGCTCGGCACCCACCGGGGCTTCTACCGGCTGGACGCCAAGGCCGAACCCGGGCCCGTGCAGCTGCCGGGGCAATGGATCACCGGCTTCCAGCGGGACGGCGCAGCACTCTGGGTCGGTACCTGGCGAGGCGGGCTGTTTCGTCGCCAAGGCGAACGCTGGCAGTCCTACCCAGTCGACGATATCAGCGAGCTGACATTGGACCAAGAAGGCGGCCTCTGGCTGGCCGTCTACAGCCAGGGTCTGCTGCACATCCCCCGCCGGACGGTGGCGGGACTGTTGCGTTGAGCGGCCATTGGCGAACGCGCACCGCGAGAGTGCAAACGCAGGGGCTTCGGCGTTAGAATTAGGATTTTGCCGAGGGAAAATCCTTAGGGCACCCCGGGTTACCGGCTCGATCGCAGCCGTCCCGACGTTGAGGGCCCGATCCCGACCGCTCAGCTATAGGAGCCGCCACCTTGACCGCCCTCGCCAACAACGAATGTGAACGCATCTTCTGCGGCGGCCTGGACCGGCGCCAGATCATCGCCGCTCTGGGGTTCGGGCTCGCCGCCCTCGGGCTCTTCTGGGTCGCCCCCAGTATCGAAATCGCCTGGGTCGGCGCCTTTTTGCTACTCACGGTATACCTGTTCGCCTTCGAGGTGGTCGGGGTCGACGTGGCGGCGATCACCATTTTGGTGCTTTTGGGCCTGACCTCCCTACTGGCCCCCTGGATGGGGCTGGAACAGGGCCTGGTAAGCACCGACCAACTGTTCGACGGCTTTGCCAGTAACGCCGTAATCTCGATAATCGCGGTGATGATCATTGGCGCCGGACTGGACAAAACCGGCGTAATGAGTCAGGTCGCGGCGCTGATCCTGCGGGTCGGCGGCACTACCGAGGGGCGCATCATTCCCATCATTTCCGGCACCGTGGGCATCATCTCTTCGTTCATGCAGAACGTCGGGGCCGCGGCTCTGTTCCTGCCGGTGGTCAGCCGCATCTCCGCCCGCTCCGGGCTACCCATGTCGCGGCTGCTGATGCCGATGGGCTTCTGCGCCATCCTCGGCGGCACCGTCACCATGGTCG
>CBDUCL010000101.1:0-10005 GCA_965365625.1 uncultured Chromatiales bacterium
GTATCAGTTTGGACCGGAGTATAAGTAGCATAAACGCCCTTTCCCCAAGTTCCTCGAATACCCTCCGGTCGTCAGGCAGCCGTCAACCCGCCTGCGAGGCGATATCGGCCGGAATCCCAGCCTCCCGAGCCGGGAAAGAACGGACAGAGGAACGGACAGGAACGGACAGGAGGAACGGACAGGGTCAAGGAACGGACAGCGTCAGGTCTAGAATCGAAGCCCGAGGCAATGCGCCCCCCAGACTTGGGTCACTGCAATCCAGGGAAAACGCGAGGGTCTTTATTCGCCTGTTTCTTCGCGACAGCTCCACTCCAGTGTCCGCAAACAGCATTCTGCAGCCGCTCATCCAGCAAAATCGGGCGATGTTCCACTCCTCCTAAGTAGCTGATCTTCTCTATTTGGTCGGGGGGAGTGGCTACTTTGGTCACTGGTATTGCCGTGGGCATCTGATTTCCTGATTATTCGCGCTGCTCCAAGTCGGCGATAGCTAGTCGGTTTCCGGTTTGTCCACTATCAAGGGCGGATTTCTGCCCAACTCGGTAGGCTGAAGCGTTCTTTTCTGGCGCGGGTGCGCTGTAAGTGCTCCATGCGGTCTAATTGTCGGATATAAGTCCATATAAATCAGTGTCGGGTTAGACTACAAAAGCGGATTGTGTACTTACCGGTTTAGATTTCCTTATCTTTTTGCTTGGTCACTGTCATCGGCGGAGTTGCAGCACAGCGTTGCACTCAGAACAGTTCCTGCTCCATCTCCCGGTAGACGAAGTTCAGGTTAGGGCGGTGGTTGAGCCCGTACATACGCACCTGCTTCCAGTCGTCAAAGTCGCCTTCGTCCACTGCCCGCTGGATGCCGACGTCGTTTTCCACTGCCGCGCCCATCTCGTCGCGCAGACGCTGCATGTAGTCGCGAGTGCTTGTGACCATGGGGAAATCCGGCGTCTGCGCGCTGCCGTGGCCAGGTACCATCAGCCGGGCATCGCCGAAGTTCTCTAGCAACCATTCCTGGCCCTCGATGGCGGCCTGCGAGTGGCCGTCCTCCATAAAGGTGACCCGACCGTTGAAGGCGAGGTCGGAGATCCAGACGACTCCGTCCTCGACCTGGTGCACCACCAGGTCGCCGTAGGAGTGGTGCGGGCCGGCGTTGTAGACGTCGAAGGTCTTGCCGCCGATAGCAAATCTACGCTTGGAGAAACGTTCGCCGCTGATCATCACGTCCGGCAACACCGGCTCGAAGTCCGCCATGTCTTCGGGGATGAAGGTCTTGCGGTAAGCGACCGAGTGCTCGATGCGTCCGGAGTCGATATAGCGCTTGGTGCCCTCGTGACCGATGATGGTCACACCGCCCAGGCGTTTGAAGGCGATGGCCCCATAGGCGTGGTCCGGGTGGTTGTGGGTGACGATCAGGTATCGGATCGGCTGATCGGTGACCTGGGCAATGGTCGCGATCAGGCGCCGGCCGAGCTTGGGGGTGCCCAAGGCGTCGATTACCACGACTCCTTCCGGGGTCACTACGAAGCCGGCGTTGCCGTTCCAGCCCCGATTGTGCTCGTCCACCTCGGCGATATTGCCATATAAGAAATAGGTGTCCTCGGCGATCTTGTAGTAGTGGAGCGGGGAGTCCGGGGCGTCGCGGGCACCCAATACAAGATTCGGCACGTCTTCGGTATCCACCGCAGTGGCCGGATAGTGGGTGAAGTCGGGATCGGTGCCGAAGGCATGCTCTACTTCCTGGCGGGTGAATGTCTCCTCGGCTTGAAGGGGGGGCAGCGCAAGGGCGAGCAGCAGGGACAGACAAGAAAGGGGACTTGGGTTCATGGGCACCTCGCGGGCATAGGACTCGCCGACCGGCGCGGGGTCGCGCCGGGCTAAGCCACTCCAAGAAAAATAGCACAGGTCGTCGTTGCCCGCGGGGACTGGCGCCTGACCTCAGTCCCCGTCTCGGTCGCTCAGTTGGCGCCTTAGCTGCTCCAGTGGCACCACCTGGGGGGCGCCGAATTCGGGCTTGAGGTCTTCGATCAGGAAGATCCGATAGCCGCTAATCATGGCGGAGTTGTCGGCGCCGCTGCCCTTGGCGTCGTGGCTGAACACCGCTGCCAGGTGCAGCAGGGTAAAGCCGAGGACGATCATGCTGACGAGCTGGTGCAGCCCGTACAGGCTCAGCCCTGCAAACAGGCCGATCCCCTTCAGCAGCAGTACGCCGCTGAGGGCCTGCAGCAGAAGAAACAGGAACAGCAGCAGGTAGATTGGCCCCCAAAGGGGGTTGTGGGCATACCAGCGTGGCAGGGGAGCTCGCCCCAGGGAAAGATAGAAGCGCAGCATCTCCCCGGCCTGGGCCAGGCGGTGACGGTCGGTCTCGCAATCGGCCAGCAGGTCGCTGCCGCGGCCGAAGAAAAGCAGGTACAGGCGCACGGCCAGCGCCAGGATCAGCACCGCGCCGGCGATATAATGATAGTCCCGAGCCGATTCGGCGATCACCGGGTTCAGCCCTGCCGACCAGCCGGTGGCCAACAACGCGAGCACGGACAGCGCCATCAGCCAGTGGGCGATGCGCAAGGGTCGGCTCCAAACCAGAATGCGCTGAATCTTGGGGGCCGCCATGCTCGCTTTCCTCAGATCTTCGTTCAGGTCTCGGGCGGCCAATAGCTGTCGGGCATCAGGATAGTGGGGCGAAGCTGGTTGGTGTCGTCGCGCAGAGGGAAATTGGTCATTGTGTGCAGGCCTCGAGTTTCTCGCCGGGCCAGAGCGGAGCGAATAATCAGGTCCGCCACCTCCATCAGATTGCGCAGTTCCAGCAGGTCGCTGGTGACGCGGAAGTTGCTGTAATACTCGCGAATCTCGCGGCGCAGCAGGTCGCAGCGGTTCTTGGCCCTTTGCAGTCTCTTGTTACTGCGCATAATGCCCACGTAGTCCCACATGAAGCGCCGCAGTTCGTCCCAGTTGTGGGCGACCACCACCTCCTCGTCGGAGTCTGTGACCCGGCTCTCGTCCCAGGGCGGCAACTCGGGGGGTTCGGGCAGACGCTCGATCTCGGCCAGGATCTCTTTGGCGGCAATCTCGCCGAATACCAGGCACTCCAGCAGTGAGTTGCTGGCCATGCGGTTGGCCCCGTGCAGGCCGGTATAGGCAGTCTCGCCAATGGCGTACAAGCCCGGGATGTCGGTACGGGCATTGGGGCCCGCCATAACTCCGCCGCAGGTGTAGTGTGCGGCGGGCACCACCGGGATGGGCTCGCGGGTGATGTCGATGCCGAATTCGAGACAGCGCTGGTGGATGGTTGGGAAATGCATGGTGACGAACTCTGCCGGCCGGTGGCTGATGTCGAGCCAGACATGCTCGGCGCCGAGGCGCTTCATTTCGTGGTCGATGGCGCGCGCCACGATGTCACGCGGCGCCAATTCGGCCCTGGGGTCGAATTCGGGCATAAATCGGGTGCCGTCTGGCAACAGCAGGTGGGCGCCCTCGCCGCGCAGCGCCTCGGTGATCAGGAACGACTTGGCCTTCGGGTGGTACAGGCAGGTGGGGTGGAATTGGATGAATTCCATGTTTGCCACCCGGCAGCCCGCGCGCCATGCCATGGCGATGCCGTCGCCGGTGGAGACGTCTGGGTTGCTGGTGTATAGGTAGACCTTGCTCGCGCCGCCGGTGGCCAGCACCACGCAGGGAGCGCTGAAGGTTTCCACGTGACCGCTTTCGCGGTTAAGGATATAGGACCCGTAGCAGCGGTTGCCCCGGGCCTCCAGCTTGCGGCTGGTAATCAGATCGATGGCGTTGTAGTTCTCGAACAGGTCGATATTCGGTTGGGCCCGCACCCGGTCTTCGAGGGTGGTCTCCACCGCCTGTCCGGTGGCGTCGGCGACATGGATCACCCGGCGGTGGGAGTGTCCCCCCTCGCGGGTCAAATGGGGGTGGCCGCGGTCGCTCGCGTCCGGCGTGAACTGGACTCCGAGGCCGGTAAGCCAGCGGATATTGTCCGGTCCGCGTTCTACCACCAGGCGCACCGTCGCCTCATCGCACAAACCGGCACCAGCGTTCAGGGTGTCTTCGATATGGGAGGCCACCGAGTCCTCCTCGTCGAGCACCGCCGAGATACCGCCCTGGGCGTAGTAGGTGTTGCCCTCGCGCAGCCGGCTCTTGGATATCACCGCGATGCGGGGTCGACTGCCGAGCCGCAGCGCCAGGCTGAGGCCTGCCGCACCGCTGCCGATGATCAGCACATCGTGCTGGTGAAATTTGCCCATGTTGTCGAACCGGTTGCTTTACCGTCATACTACCGGCTCTTTTGCGCGGCAGTTTCACCGAAGCTTAACCGAATTCAGCGGCGCCGAGAAAGGGTGTAATGGGGTCGGGGGCGCGAACTAATCGGGCCGCGAACGGTCAATCGAGACGTAGCACATGGATTGGCTCGCCTCGGATACGGAGGAAAGGGCCCGGATGGGCGAGCGAAAAGCAGATCGGGAGCTGGTTGCGCGGGTACAACAGGGGGACAAAAAGGCATTCGATCTTCTCGTCCTCAAGTATCAGCATAAGGTGGCAAATTTGGTAATGCGCTATATCAAGGACCCCGGAGACACCCTGGACGTCACTCAGGAGGCCTTTATAAAGGCGTATCGGGCGCTGCCCAACTTTCGCGGCGACAGCGCCTTTTATACCTGGTTGTACCGGATCGCCATCAATACTGCCAAGAATTACCTGGTGGCCCAGGGCCGGCGTCCGCCAGGCACCGATGTGGACGCCGAAGCCGCGGAGCAATTGGATGCCGGGACCGCCCTTAAAGAGCATGCGACCCCGGAGCGCGAACTGCTTTCTGACGAAATCGCCCGCACCGTCCAGGCAGCGATCGACGAACTGCCCGAGGATCTGCGCACCGCAATCATCTTGCGCGAGCTCGAAGGGCTGAGCTACGAGGAAATTGCCAAGACCATGTCCTGTCCGATCGGCACCGTACGCTCGCGGATTTTCCGGGCGCGGGATGCGATCGAAAAGAAACTACAACCGCTGCTCGAAGGCTGAACTGGAATCGCTTGAAGCATGAACGAACAGACACGCATCAAAATCTCGGCCCTGATCGACGACGAACTGGACGCCGATGAGTTCGCCCGTCTCGGTCCGGAAATCGCCGGCTCCGGGGGCTTACGCGAGTTGTACGGCCGTTATCAGCTAATTGGCGACGCCCTGCGCGGCGAGAAGGTGGATCCGCGGTACATGCAAGTTGCGGATGGGGTGCGCGCCCGATTGGCCGACGAACCGACGGTGCTGGCACCGCGCCGAAGGAGTTGGGCCGGACCCTGGCTCAAGCCGGTGGCTGGCGCCGCAGTTGCCGCTTCGGTGCTGGCTGCGGCCGTTTTGTTGCTGCCCCCGGTGGTGGGTCCCCAGCTGCCCCAGCAGGTTGCCGCGTTTAAGCACTCGGCTGGCGGGGGAGGCTATGCGGGCGGCGGGGGCACCCGCTGGGACCTCGGAAAACCGGCGGTGCAGTCCAAACTCAACGGCTACTTGGTCAACCACCGAAACCGAGCGCCGTCGGCGAACATGCAGGGCATGATCCCGTATGCCTCGTTCGTCGCCTACGATCAGGAACGCTGACGTATGCTCGGGCGAACCGGGATACTCGGATTGTTGTTTGTCGCCAGCGGCCTCGCGGCCGAAAGCGCCGTTGCCGACGAGCAGGCCGAGGTAAAAGCCCTGTTGGCGCGGATGGCCGAGGCGGTACGGGTGCTCGATTACCAGGGCACCTTCGTATACCTGCAAAACAATCAGCTCGAGGCCTTGCAGATCGAGCACCGGCGCGGTGAGCACGGCGCCCAGGAGCGTCTCTTCTCTCTCAATGGCAGCCCGCGAGAGGTGGTTCGCGACGGCGCTACCGTTACCTGTATCCTGCCGGACCGAGATTCGGTGCTGGTGGATAAGCCGGTGGCGCAAGGCAGTTTCCCCGCTTTGTTGGGGATCGGGCTCGACGAGCTGGCGGAGAACTATCGCTTCGAGCGGTTGGGCCAGGACCGGGTGGCCGGGCGCGCCGCCTGGGTGGTAGGCATTGTTCCGCGTGACAACTTGCGTTATGGCTACCGTCTGTACCTGGACCGGGACAGCGGGTTGCCTCTGAAGTCGGATCTAATGGACGAGGCCGGCAACCCGGTCGAGCAAAGCATGTTCACCAGCCTGCAGGTGGAGCCGGATTCCCTGGGCCGCTTGGCGGGACTTTACACGGCGTCGTCGGCGCCCGAGCCGGCGCCGCCCGCCGCTGCCCAGTTGGGCTGGGCCTTTTCCATGCTGCCCAAAGGGTTCGAGCTGGACCTGCACGAACTGAAGCCGAGTGCCCGCGGCACCGATCAGGTGGAGCACTTTCTGCTGTCCGACGGGTTGGCCTCGTTGTCGGTGTTCGTGGAGCGCGGCGGCGCTGACGAGGCCCTGCAAGGAGGGGCCCGGATGGGGGCCGTGAGCGCCTGGGGCGGCCAGGTTGCGGGTCATCAGGTCACCGTGGTCGGCGATGTGCCGTTGGACACGGTGCGTCAGGTATTGCAAGGGCTGCGGCCCAATCGGAACCAGCCTTGATCGAAGAGCCGGCCCGGGTGTTGAGCTGCGACCGTGGCGAAGCCCTGGTGCAGACCGAGCTGCGCACAGCTTGCGGCGGTTGCAGCGCCAGGGGCGGCTGCGGCACCTCCCTGTTGGCCCAGGTTTTCGGCCATAAACCGGCGCGATTGCGGGTAGCAAACCCGATCGCCGCCGAGCCTGGCGATCGCGTCATCGTCGGTCTCTCCGAGCGCGGCCTGCTTCGCGCCTCGATGTTGCTCTACGTTTTGCCCCTGATGGGGCTGCTGCTGGGGGCCCTGGGCGGCGAGCTGTTGGTACAGCGATTGGGTCTGGGCGGCGGTGAGGCGGTGAGCATCCTGGCCGGTCTGCTGGGGTTGGCCGCGGGCTTGGGTTTGGCCCGAAACTTTTCCCGCTCGGGGCGGACCAATGAGTTGACCCGAGCGGTGATCCTGCGTCGAGCCTCTGAACCGGGACCGTCGGTAGCGCTGCCGCAACGCCGCTGAGTCGGGCCGGTCGGCCCGCGACCAGCTTCAACAGCCCCGAATTACTTGCCTGTAACGAGAAACAATTGAGGAGTTGCGATGAACCTCGCAAGAAGCCACAACAAAGTTGCGTTTTTACCGATACTTGCACTGCTTCTGGCCATGTCGCCGGCGGGCGCTGCCTCGCTGCCGAATTTCAGCGACTTGGTGGAGAAGGCCAGCCCGGCAGTAGTCAATATCAGTACCACCCAGAAAAGCACAGTGCATTCCCGCTTGCCCGAGGGCATGGAGATTCCAGACCTGCCCGAAGACAGTCCTTTCGGAGACCTGTTCCGCCATTTCTTTGGCGAAGAAGGGGGGGGAACCCTGCCTCAGCAACGGGAGACGGCCTCGCTGGGTTCCGGCTTCATCATTTCGGAAGACGGTTATGTGTTGACCAACTATCACGTGGTCGAAGGCGCCGAGGAGATCCTGGTTCGTACCAGTGATTATTCCGAATACGAGGCCGAAGTGGTGGGCGGCGACAAGCGCAGTGATATCGCCTTGATCAAGATCGACGCTGAGGGTCTGCCGACCCTGGAGACCGGCAGCTCGAAGGACCTCAAGGTGGGCGAGTGGGTGCTTGCCATCGGCTCGCCGTTCGGCTTCGACCATTCCGCTACCGCCGGAATCGTCAGTGCCAAGGGGCGCAACTTGCCGTCGGAGAACTATGTGCCCTTCATTCAGACCGACGTGGCGATCAACCCCGGCAACTCCGGCGGCCCCCTGTTTGATCTCGACGGCAAGGTGGTGGGTGTAAACTCTCAGATCTACAGTCGCACCGGCGGTTTCATGGGTCTGTCCTTCGCCATTCCCATCGAGGTGGCGATGAATGTGGCGGAGCAGTTGCGCACCACCGGCCGGGTGAGTCGGGGCTGGATCGGGGTGTTGATCCAGGACGTGAACCGGGAGCTGGCCGAGAGCTTCGGCATGGACCACCCGAGCGGTGCTCTGATCGCCCAGGTACTACCCGGTGGTCCGGCCGAGACGGCGGGCCTCCAGGTGGGTGACGTGATCCTCAGCTACAACGGCACCAAAGTAAAGAATTCTGCCAAGTTGCCCCCCCTGGTGGGTGCCAGCCCGGTAAACCGCCCGGCCAAGCTGGAGGTGATGCGCGATGGCAAGCGGCGCCGTATGGAGATTGTGATCGGCGAGCTGCCGGTAGACGACGAGCCGGTGATGACGTCGTCCAAGCCGGTGCCGGGAAAAGCTTCGCGGCTTGGGGTCACTGTGGTACCCCTCGGCGAAGAGCAGCGCGCCGAGCTCCAGATTGAACGCGATGCCGGCGTGTTGGTGGGGCAGGTCGAACCCGGCCCCGCCGAGGCTGCGGGCATCCGCCAGGGCGACGTCATCCTCAAGCTGGGCGGCGACTGGGTGACTTCGGTTGAGCAGTTTGCCGAGCTGAGCGCGGATTTGCCGGGTGGACGCTCGGTGGCGGTACTGGTGCAGCGCGGCAAGGGACCCCTGTTTCTGGCCCTGCGGATGCCCGAGTGAACTCGGAGCCGCCGCGGCTGACCCTGTATCAGCGCGCCGGCTGCCATCTCTGCGAGGAAATGCTGGAAGACCTGGCGCCCTGGTGCAGGCAGCTGCGGCTGAGGCTGGTGGACGTCGATACCAGTCCTGAATTGCAGCGAAGCCATGGCGAGCTGGTGCCGGTATTGGCCGGTCCGGACGGTGTCGAGATCTGCCGGTACGTCCTCGATGGCGAGCGCTTGGAGCGCTATCTGGCCGAGTTCGGAATAACCGCAAGCGGATAGAAATCTGCTACCATACGGCGTCGGCCTCAGCGGCGACACGGCGAACGGGACTTTCCCTGGCGGAAAGTTCCGTTTTTTTCGACAACGGACCGGCCCCGCCAAGCGGCCGCGGACCGGGTTCCGGATCAGGACATGCCAGACCTTCAGCACATCCGTAACTTCTCGATCATTGCCCATATCGACCACGGCAAGTCCACCATCGCCGACCGCTTCATCCAGCATTGCGGCACTCTGAGCGAGCGCGAGATGTCGGCCCAGGTTCTGGATTCGATGGACCTGGAGCGCGAGCGCGGCATCACCATCAAGGCCCAGAGTGTGACCCTGGACTACCCGGCCCGTAACGGCGAGATCTACCGGCTCAATTTCATCGATACCCCGGGCCACGTCGATTTCTCTTACGAGGTCTCACGTTCTCTGGCCGCCTGCGAGGGTGCGCTGTTGGTGGTGGATGCCGCCCAGGGGGTAGAGGCCCAGAGCGTGGCCAATTGCTATACCGCCATCGAGCAGGGCCTGGAGGTGTTGCCGGTCCTGAACAAGATCGACCTGCCGGCGGCGGAGCCGGAGCGCGTGGTGGCGGAAATCGAGGAGATCATCGGCCTGGAGGCGCAGCACGCCCTGCATGTAAGCGCCAAGACCGGCTTCGGGATCCCGGACCTGCTGGAGGCGCTGGTCAGTCATATTCCGCCGCCGGCCGGGGATGCCGATGCCCCGCTGCAGGCCCTGATCATCGACTCCTGGTTCGACCCCTACGTCGGCGTGATCTCCCTAATCCGGGTCATGAACGGCGTCATCCGCCGCCGCGACAAGATGTTGGTGATGTCAACCGGCCGCAGCCACCAAGTGGAAAAGGTCGGGGTGTTCACCCCCAAGCGATTGGAGCGCGAGCAGCTCTCTACCGGCGAGGTGGGTTTTCTGATTGCCGGCATCAAGGAGATTGACGGTGCCCCGGTGGGCGACACCATCACCCATGCCGACCGTCGCGCCGACAAGCCCCTGCCGGGGTTTGCCGAAATGCGCCCGCGGGTTTTTTCTGGCCTGTATCCGGTCAGTTCCGACGACTACGAGGATCTGCGCGAGGCCCTAAAGAAGCTGCGCCTGAACGACGCCGCCCTGGCTTTCGAGCCGGAGACCTCCCAGGCCTTGGGCTTTGGCTTCCGCTGCGGCTTTCTCGGCATGCTGCACATGGAGATCGTGCAGGAGCG
>CBDUCL010000102.1:0-9947 GCA_965365625.1 uncultured Chromatiales bacterium
GGGCGCAATGTGGATCCCTCGCCGCTGGCGGACTTCCGGCGTGCCCTGATCCTGCGTGTGCTCGCCATTGTGCTGGCCCTGATCGTGGCGATCCTGCTGATGGCGCGCTGGGTGGCCCTGCGCACCGAGCGCTTCGGGCGTGAGCTGACCGAAGGGGTGACCCGCATGCTGCGTGAGGACGAGGCGACGGTGCACTTCTCCTGGCGCGGCTCGGCGGAGTTGCAGGAACTGGCGGGCAATCTGTCCCAGCTGGCGGAAAGCCATGCCCAGCACAACCGAGCCTTGCGCCAGCATGCCCGGGAGCTGGAGCAGTCCAACCGTTACAAGTCCGAGTTCCTGGCCAATGTCAGCCACGAGCTGCGCACCCCGCTTAACTCCATCCTGCTGCTGTCGAAGATGCTGGCCGAAAGCCGGAGCGGTTTGAGCGCGGAACAGACCAAGCAGGCCGAAGTCATCCACCGTGCTGGCAGCGACCTGCTGTCGCTGATCGACAACATCCTCGATATCTCTCGCATCGAGGCGGGGCAGGCCCGGCTGCACCTGGAGACCATCCGTTTGGAGCCCATGCTGCGGGAGCTGATCGAGCTGGTGCAGCCCCAGTTCACGGAGAAGGGGCTGAGCCTGAACCTGGTGATCGACCCCGGAGCCCCGCAACAGCTGGTCAGCGACAGCGAGAAGCTGCGCCAGATCCTGAAGAACTTCCTCGCTAATGCGGTCAAGTTCACCGAGAAAGGGGGATGCACCATCCGCCTGTCCGGCAATTCGGACGCGGACCGGGATGTCTGCCCCTTGCGTATCAGTGTCAAGGATACCGGTATTGGCATTCCCCGCGCCAAGCAGGGGGTTGTCTTCGAGGCCTTCAAGCAGGCCGACGGTTCCACCAGCCGGCGTTTCGGTGGCACCGGCCTGGGTCTGACCATCAGCCGCGAGCTGGCGGGATTGATCGGCGGCCGCATAGAACTGGATAGCGAGGCCGGCCGCGGCGCCGAGTTCGCCCTCTTGCTGCCCCTCGAGTTCGACGATCAGCGTTTGCCGGCGCTGCAGCAGCGGAGCCCGGACCCCGAGGTCGACGAGGGCGAGACCGAGGCGCCGCAGCTGCCCGCGGCCAGCTTCGCCGGCCGCTGCGTGTTGCTGGTGGAGCGCGAAGTGCGCAACCTGCTGCAGTTGACCCCGGTGCTGGAGGCCTGGGGCATGCGGGTGACCGCGGCCTGCGATGGCGAAGAGGCCCTGGAAACCCTGCGCGAAGAGGGCGAATGCAAGCTGGTGCTAATGGATGTGACGATGCCCGGCGGGGAGGGCTATGATACGATTGAGCGCATCAGGAGACAGGAGGCCTTCGCCGAGGTGCCCATCGTCGCCTTGGCCGGCGCGACGGATGCCGATGAGCGGACCCGTTGCCTGGCGGCCGGCGCCGACGACTTGGTAGCCAAGCCGGTCGATCCGGTCGTCTTGAAGGAGTCCCTGGAGCACTTCCTGTCTTGAGCGGGCCGGCACCGGCCAATTGGATAGTTTGAGAACAATGCGTTCGTTATGAAGCGTTACAGCGGATTCAAACTGCTGATCGTAGACGATCACGAGCACAATCTGTTCACCCTCCGCTCGCTGGTGCAGCAGCACATGGATGTGGAGATCTTGGAGGCCACTTCCGGTCAGGGAGCCCTGGACGTCGCGCTCAAGGAGCCCGGCATCGACCTCATTATCCTGGATGTGCAGATGCCCGAAATGGACGGTTTCCAGACCGCGTCCATGCTCAAGATCCGCAAGAAGACCCGGGATATCCCCATCATCTTTCTGACCGCTGCCTTTAAGACCGCTGAGTTCCAGCAAAAAGGCTACGAGGTGGGAGCGGTCGACTATCTGCTCAAGCCGATCGACGACAACCAGCTGATCAACAAGATCAGCACCTATTTCCGGCTGATCGAGAAAGAGCGCGAGATGAACCGGGTGCTGGAGGAGAAAGTTGCCCAGCGCACCGCCGAATTGGCCCAGGCCAAGAAGTATCTGGAAAACCTTATCCGCTATATGGGTGAGGCCCTGCTGGTGCTGAATCCGCAAGGGGTGATTGTCTCGGCCAACCCAGCCGCCTGCCGCATGCTCGAATATGAGGAGTCCGATCTGCTCGGGATGTCGATCGGCGACGTCTTCGAGGAAGAAGATCAAGAGCAGGCGGGGGCTTTCTTCGGCACTTGGCTTGAGGCATTGATTCGAGTCGGGGCGCTCAGCAAGATCGATGCCCGCTTCATCGCGAAGGATGGGCGCCGGGTGCCGATCCTGTTTTCACGCACCGCGATTCTGGACGAACAAGGTGAGATCGGCGATATCATCTGCATCGCCAAGGATATGACCGGCTACACCCGAAGCGAGGATACGGATGCCGCCGATCCCGCCAACAGTGTCGCCAATCATGACGTTTAACGCCCGCGCGCCCGGCCCGGGACGAGGAGTAGGAAAATGAGTGAACCCTCAGACCCCAATGTGCCGATTCCACAGGTGCCGAACGAAGATACTCAGCTAACTGCCAATGCGCTCAAGGCCATGGCGCACCCCCTGCGCTGGAAGATTCTCTGCTCCCTGGGCAACAACGAGCTGTCGGTGGGGGAGATCGTGGAGCGCACGGGCACTTCCCAGAGCAACATTTCCCAGCATCTGGAACAGCTTCGCAACAAGAACATCGTGGTCTCGCGCAAGGAGGCCAACCGCATTTACTATCGCATTCGCAACCCCCAGTTGCTGGAGCTGATCGGCACCATGCGCCAGGTCTTGTGCCCAGCCAATCTCGACGACCGTCCGCCGCAGGGCTGAGGAAAGGATATTGGAAACCTGGGAGCAACTCCTGGTCGGCGCCTTTGCGGTCCTGCTGATCTTCCTGTTCCGGCCCGGCATCAAGGCGGCGCTGGAGCAGAGCCGTCAGGCGGAAAAGGACTGGAAGGGAGCCCTGATCCCGATCGGCTTGGTGGTGCTGTTCGTGGTGTTGCTGATCGCCATGGTCCGCTCCGGATGAGCGAGGCCCGGCTGGCCGAGCTGGAGACCCGGCTCGCGTTCCAGGACGACCTTATCCAGGCGCTGAACCTCGGCCTGGCCGAGCAGCAGGGGCGCATCTCGGCCTTAGCTGAGGAAGTGGCGGAGCTGCGGCGTCAGCTGCGGGCCCTGGCGCCCGCCGAGGCTGATTCGGGGCATCAGGCGCCGCCGCATTATTGAGGGCTTCGGCCCCGAATCGCTGCGACGTTCAGCCAATCTCCCGGTCTCGCACGCCCAGCAGGTAGAGAATGCTGTCGAGCCCCAGGGTCGAGATGGCGTGCCGGGCGTTAGCGCGCACCAGGGGCTTGGCGTGGAAGGCTACACCCAGGCCCGCCAGGCCCAGCATCGGCAGGTCGTTGGCGCCGTCGCCGACGGCGATTACCTGCTCCAGGGCGATGCCCTCACGGCGCGCCATCTCCTGCAGCAGCTCGGCCTTGCGTGCCCCGTCTACGATCTGTCCTTTTACCTCTCCGGTGAGGCGGCCGTCCTCGATCTCCAACTCATTGGCGTAGACGCAGTCCAGCCCCAGGCGCCGTTGCAGCTCTCGGGCAAAATAGGTAAAACCGCCCGACAGTATCCCGACCCGGTAGCCGAGCCGCTTGAGGGTCGAGATCAGGCGTTCGGCCCCCTCGGTGACCGGCAGTTCGGCGGCGATGCGGGTCAGCACCGACTGGTCCAGGCCGCGCAGCAGGGCCAGGCGGCGACGGAAGCTCTGTTTGAAGTCCAGCTCGCCGCGCATCGCCGCCTCAGTGATGGCCGCCACCGGCTCGCCCACCCCTGCTGCCTTGGCCAGCTCGTCGATCACCTCCACCTCAATCAGGGTGGAATCCATGTCGAACACGATCAGGCGCCGGTTGCGCCGGTACAGGTCGTCGGCCTGGAACGCCAGGTCCACCTCCTCGTCGCGGGTGATTTCCAGCAGATCCTGGCGCAGGGCCGCCGGGTCTGACGCCTGGCCGCGGATCGAGAACTCCAGGCAGGCCCGGGCCTGGGGGTCTTCGCGCTGCAGCGACAGGCGGCCGCTGAGGCGGTCGATGACCTGGATATTCAGTCGGTGACGCGACACCACCGCCGCTACCCGGGCCAGGATGCGGGCGCTCAGCTTGCGCCCGAGCAGGGTGATGATGTAGCGCGGCTTGCCCTGGGCGGCGACCCAGCGCTCGTACTCGTCCGCCGCCACCGGCGTGAACTGGATCTGCAGTCCAAGTTGGTGGGCCTGAAACAGCAGGTCTTTCAGCACCGGGCCGGAGGCCTCGCCGGCCGGCACCTCCAACAACATGCCAAGGGACAGATGGTCGTGGATCACCGCCTGGCCGATGTCCAGAATACTGGCCCCATGCCGGGCCAGGGTTTCGGTGAGGGCTGCGGTCAGTCCCGGGTGGTCCTGTCCGGTGACATTGAGCAGGATAATTTCGCCCACTGCCTCAGCCCCCCCGAACCAGGTGCGGCTCGAGCTTGGGCGGCAACTGTAGGTAGAAGCCCTGGTCGCTCAAGGCCGCCAAGACTTCGCCGATATTGGCCCGGGCCAGCCGCCGCTCCGGGTGCAGCACCAGTTCCATTACCAGCTCCGGCGGACCGAATCCCCGGCGCAGCTCCGCGGGCAGGGCCTCGAAGCCTTGCGGATCGGCCAGGTAGAGGTACATCTCGGGCTTGCGCCGGCTCTTGTAGATCCAGCAGGGCTGAGCGCTTTCTGGGCTGGGCGCCATGGACAGGACTCTTTCGGGGCAGAATCGCCAGCTATTGTAGCCGACCGACGCCGGAAACTGGAAAAACCCGGACTCAAGGGGGATACTTTATGTAGGGCCGTTGTCAATAGCTCTGAAGTATTACGGGACCTCGGGGCAAACGGTTACCAATCGATGAAGAAATGGCTGTCATGCGGATTGATCCTCGGTTTAGCGGCGGCGGGCCTGGCCGCCGAGCCTTCGGCACGCGGCGCGGCGGCAGCAGATGGCGAGTTGCGCCGCCAGGTCCTGGAGCGCAAGCTGGATGCCCTGGTCCGCAATGAAGACCGTTTTCGCCGCTACATCCTGGAAGGGGAGCTGCGCACCTCCCTGTGCCGTCACTGTCACGGCCCTGAGGGGGTCAGCCAGCGTCCCGGGGTGCCGAGCCTGGCGGGCCAGGACCCGGCCTATTTGGTGGAGCAATTCGAGCGGTTTGCCGACGGCGAGCGCGAGGAGTTCGTCATGAGCGGTCTGGCCGACGGCCTCGGCGAGTCCGATATGATCCGTCTCGCCCTCTATTACGCCAGCCAGCCTCTGGGACCCGAGGCCGGTAGCGATCCGGAACTGGCCGATCGCGGCGGCCCCATATACCGGCGTCTGTGTACTGGCTGCCACGGCGCCGACGGCCGCGGCGGCGATGGGTATGCCCGTCTGGCGGGTCAGCGCGCTGACTACACCGCCAAGATGTTGCGCCAGTTCCAGCAAGCCGGGCGGCATCACCCGCTGATGAGCCGGATCTCGGTCAGCCTTAGCGATCGGGAAATCGAGGCTTTGGCCGCCTACACCGCCAAGTTGCCCTGACCCGGGAACTGCCATGTCCTACCGCGCATTGGCACTTGTCCTGGCAGGCCTGCTGCTGAGCGCCTGTGCCGGCATCCCCCAGGAGATTCGCAATGCACCACCGGGGGACCTGCAGCTGGAGGCGGTACGCCAGCAGCCGGATGCCCATTTGGGTGATCGGGTGCGCTGGGGCGGGCAGATCGTTGCGGTGGAAAACGGGGAGCGCGCGACCTGGGTGGTAATGGTGGCCCGCCCCCTCGGGTTTGGCGGACGTCCCAAGGACACCGACCAGAGCCCGGGCCGGTTTCTGGCCCGATTCGACGGCTTTATCGACCCCGCCACCTACAAAGCGGAGCGTGAGCTGACCGTCAGCGGGCGCCTGGAAGCGCCCCAGACCCGCAACGTGGGAACCTACCCCTATCTTTACCCGGTACTGCGGGTGGAGGAGAGCCAGCTTTGGGAACCGGTTCCCGAGTACCCGCCGGGCTACTGGCGCTATCCCTATTATGACCCTTGGTACGACCCATGGCGCCATCCCTACTGGTGGTAAAACGGGGCTGGCACCGGCTGCTGGTGCTGGCGCTGCTTGCCGGTTGTGCCGGCACCCCCCAGATGCCCCCCAACCCTGGCCCGGAGCCCGCCCAGGCAGCGGCTGAGCCGGAGCGCTGGCGCGGTCGCCAGGTGATTTGGGCCGGTACCCTGGTGGCCGTGCATAATCTGCCCGAAACCAGCCGCTTGGAGGTACTGGCCTATCCTCGTCGGAACAATGGCGACCCGGACCTGGACTCAGCGCCCCTGGGACGCTTCGTAGCCAGCTATTCGGGCTACCTGGAGCCGCTGGACTATGCCCCGGGCCGCTTGCTCAGCGTGCGCGGGCGCCTGGCGGGCAGCGAGACCGGCCGGGTGGGTGAGGCGCAATATCTCTATCCCCTGGTCGAGGCGGACCAGTTGCAGCTGCTGAAGCCCAGTTCCCGCAGCGAGCCGCGGGTGTACATCGGCATCGGCGTTGGCAGCTACCACTGGTGACGGCCGGCTAGAAGCTTATTCCACCGGTAGCGCCGGCACCGGCTCCATCTTCCAGATTTCCCGGTTATATTCCTCCATGGTGCGGTCGGTGGAGAAGCGGCCGCTGCAGGCGCAGTTGAGGATGCTCATATCGGTCCAGCGCTCCGGGTCCTGGTAGGCGGCAGCGGCCTGGCGCTGGGCCTCGACGTAGCCGTGGAAGTCGGCAGCGGTCATCCAGGGGTCCTCGGGGCTGCGGATGGCCTGGATAATGGGGTTGAACAACCCCGGCTCGAACTGGTTGAAGTGCCCGCATTCGAGCAGGTGCATTACCCGCTTCAGCTCCAGGTCGGCTTCGATGATGGCGTTCGGGTCGTAATGGCCGCGGGTCTGCTCGACCCCGGCCGCGGTGAGCCCGAACAGGAAGAAGTTGTCGGCCCCGACCTCGTCGCGGATCTCGATATTGGCCCCGTCCAGGGTGCCGATGGTCACCGCCCCGTTCATCATGAACTTCATATTGCCGGTACCCGAGGCCTCCTTGCCAGCGGTGGAGATCTGCTCGGAGAGGTCGGTGGCGGGGCAGATCACTTCCATGGCGCTGACCCGGTAGTTGGGCAGGAATGCGACCCGCAGCAGGTCGCCCACCGCCGGGTCGTTGTTGACCACGTTGGCGACATTGTTGATCAGCTTGACGATCAGCTTGGCCATGGCGTAGCCGGGGGCCGCCTTGCCGCCGATCAAGACGCAGCGCGGGGTCCAGTCCGCGGTGTCGTCGGCCTTGATGCGGTCGTAGAGGTGGATCACGTGCAGTATGTTGAGCAACTGGCGCTTGTACTCGTGGATACGCTTGACCTGGACGTCGAACATCGCCTCGGGGGCGAAGTCGACACGGCATTCCTCCGCCACCAAGCGCGCCAGGCGCTGCTTGTTGGCGTATTTGACCTCGCGCCAGCGGCGGCGGAAATCGGGGTCTTTCATGTGATCTTGCAGCTGCTGCAGCTGGGGCAGGTCGGTGATCCAGTCCTCGCCGATCTGCTGGTTGATCAACTCTCGCAGCTGCGGGTTGCAGTGCGCCATCCAGCGCCGCGGGGTGACGCCGTTGGTCTTGTTGTTGAACTTCTTCGGCCATAGCTCGTAGAAGTCTCGGAACAGCCCCTCGCGCAGCAGCTGGGAGTGCAGTTCGGCTACCCCGTTGACCGAGAAACTGCCAACGATCGCCAGGTAGGCCATGCGCACCTGGGGCTCGTGACCCTCTTCGATCAGGGACATCCGGTGCAGGCGCTCGCCGTCCCCCGGCCAGCGCGCCGCCACCTCGCTGAGGAAGTGGGCGTTGATCTTGTAAATGATTTCCAGCAGGCGCGGCAGCAGCTGCTCGAACAGGCGCACCGGCCAGCGTTCCAGGGCCTCCGGCAGCAGGGTGTGGTTGGTATAGGCCATGGTGCGGCTGGTTACTTTCCAGGCCTGATCCCAGTCCATGCCGTATTCGTCGATCAACTGGCGCATCAGCTCCGCCACCGAGATGCTGGGGTGGGTGTCGTTGAGCTGGAAGCAGTTCTTCTCGGCGAAGCCCTCGAGTCCCCGGTCGTGCAGCTCGTACCACTGGCGCATCACGTCCTTGATGCTGGCCGAGGCCAAGAAGTACTGCTGACGCAGGCGCAGTTCCTTGCCGTTTTCGCTGGCGTCATTCGGGTAGAGCACCATGGTGATGTGCTCGGCGGCGTTCTTCGAGGCCACCGACTCCGGGTAGCTGCCGGCGTTGAATTCGTCGAGATCGAACTCGTCGGTGGCAGCCGACTTCCATAGGCGAAGGGTGTTGACGGTGCCGTTGCGGTAGCCGGGCACCGGGATGTCGTAGGGAACCGCCAGCACGTCGTGGGTATCGACCCAGCGCACATGGGTGCGTCCGCCGGGAGCGGTGTAGAGCTCGGTGCGGCCGCCGAATTGGACCCGCTGGGTAAACTCCGGGCGTTCCAGTTCCCAGGGGTTGCCGTCGCGTAGCCAGTGGTCCGGTTCCTCGAGTTGGCGCCCGTTGTCGATCAGCTGGCGGAACATGCCGTACTCATACCTCAGTCCATAGCCCTTGACCGGCAGCTGCAGGCTGGCGCAGCTGTCGAGGAAGCAGGCCGCCAGGCGCCCGAGGCCGCCGTTGCCGAGGCCGGCGTCCGGCTCGCTCTCGCCGATCTCCTCCAGGTGTAGGCCGAACTCGTGGAGGGCCCGCTGCGTGCCTTCCTCCAGCCCCAGGTTGAGCATGGCATTGCCCAGGGCGCGCCCCATCAGGAACTCCAACGACAGATAATAGGTGCGCTTGCAGTCCGTTTCCTCGTAGGCGAAGCGGGTGTTCTTCCAGCGCTCCATCAGGCGGTCACGCAACACGATCGACAGGGCCTTATAGGGGTAATGGGCAAATCGGCAGTTTTTGTCCCGCCCCAGCGTATGGCTGAAGTAGTGGCGAAAGTCGTCGCCCAGGCTCTTCGCGTCCATGCCCAGAGCCGGCAGGTCGGTGATCTGTTCGGTGGGGGAGCTCTTGCACAGCGGGCGAAACAGGCGGTAGGGGTTGTATAACATGTCGATGGTCCCGGTAAATGGAATTTCCAAACTGTAAGCGATCGGCGCCCTAGCGCAAATCGCGCCAACCCGAGGGCCACCGGCGCGGCTGGTTCCTGGGTGCGCGGTCGGTGAACACTAGGCAGGATTTAGGCCAGGTTCGCCGGTTGGGGCCGAGGCGGCCGGGCCACTCTGAAGTTGCGCAGCAGCGGGCAGTTCTGGCGCAGGCCAACCGCAAGCGCGCACTCGTTCCCGGTCATGAGCATAGTGAAGCGGGAAAGGCTCCGCAACTGCGTCAGTGCCTGTGGCCGGTTGTGTCGCCGATTCGGCCTTGTTGTGATGTGGGCGCTCGCGGGGCTTGGACCCGGGGCGGGCGCTTATCGATTCGGACCAAGAGCGATCGGATGCAGGAAAAAAGAATTCAGGTGCAGCGGGTCGGCGATCTGCTGGTGGACGGGTTCCACTATCTCGCGTTCTTCGTGATCGGCGCCAGCATCGTCTGGTCGGCGGTCCACGAGTATCTCGATATCATGGCAAAGGGCCATGCCGGACTCAAGGACATCCTGTTGCTGCTCATCCACCTGGAGCTGGGGGCCATGGTCGGCATTATCGCGTCACTTGGTGATCGACGGGCAGAAAGTCTCAGACGGCTTTCATCTCTATCTACTGCTTACGATCACCGGCTCCATCCTGGTGCCGAGCCTGGCGATCCTGGTTCTGGCCTACACCGGGCGCCGCTTCGGGCGGCCGGAGGACGACGTGTCCGACGCCGGCGATGCCGGTTAGAACGATGTGGGCGATTAGCGCTTCTCCGATTCTGCTCTGTCGGCTGGCCCCGACTTGCGGTAAGCCAGCGGGCAAGTGTGTCTTCGATCTCGT
>CBDUCL010000103.1:0-9881 GCA_965365625.1 uncultured Chromatiales bacterium
CTGGACGCGGTGCCGGATCGGCCACCGGAGGACGTAATCGAGGAGCAGGGCAGCTTTCGCGCTGCCGTAGCGGCGGTGAACGCGGACCTGCGCACCCTGGCGCGGCGGGTCGAGGGTAATCTGCCGGCCGAGGATCAGGCCCTGTTCGACGCCTGGCTGCTGATGCTCGACAGCGATTCCCTGATCCGCGGAACCCTAGAGCGCATCGCCGACGGCAACTGGGCCCCCGGCGCCCTGCACCACACCATCGAGGAGCACGCCCGGGTATTCGACGCCATGGACGACATCTATCTGCGCGAGCGCGCCTCCGACGTGCGCGACCTCGGCCGCCGCATCCTGATGTACCTGCAGACCGAAGGTGTCCGCAGCGTCGAATATCCCCCGGACACCATCCTGGCCGGCGAGGAGATCAGCGCCATCCAACTGGCCGAGGTGCCCCGCAAGCACTTGGTCGGGGTGGTATCGGCTCGGGGCTCCAGTTCCTCCCATGTGGCGATTCTGGCCCGCGCCATGGGCATTCCGGCGGCGATGGGGGTGACCGATCTGCCGGTAGGCCGGATCGACGGCCGGCGGGTGATCATCGATGGTTATCGCGGTCGGGTCTACCTGTCGCCACCGTCCTCGGTGCAACGCGAATACGCGCGCCTGGCGGCCGAGGACCGTGCCCTGTCCGCCGACCTGGAGGCCGAGCGCGGCGCCCCCAGCCGTACCAGCGACGGGGTCGATATTCCACTCTACCTGAACACCGGGCTGGTGTTGGAGGCCAGCAACAGCGGCAGCGAGGAGATCGCCGCCGGAGTCGGCCTGTACCGCACCGAGCTGCCGTTCATGGTGCGCGACCGTTTCCCCGCAGAAGAGGTGCAGCGCGCCAACTACCGGCGAGTGCTGGAGGCCTTTGCCCCACGTCCGGTGGTGATGCGCACCCTGGACATAGGCGGCGACAAGCCGCTGCCCTATTTTCCGGTGGAGGAGTCCAACCCCTTTCTCGGCTGGCGCGGCATCCGCATCTCGCTGGCCCATCCGGAGATCTTTCTGACCCAGGTGCGCGCCATGCTGCAGGCCGATGCTGGCCTGTACAACCTGCGCCTGCTGCTGCCCATGGTCAGCACCCTGAGCGAGGTGGATGACGCCCTGGAGCTGATCCAGCGCGCCCACGACGAGCTGCGAGAGGAAGGGCACCAGGTGCGCATGCCCGCGTTGGGGGCCATGATCGAGGTCCCGGCGATGGTGTATCAGGCCGCCGCCCTGGCGCGCCGGGTCGACTTCCTGTCCATCGGCACCAACGACTTGACCCAGTACCTGCTGGCGGTGGACCGCAACAACGCCCACGTGGCGGAAATCTACGACGATCTGCACCCAGTGGTGCTGGCTGCGGTGTTGCAGGTGGTGCAAGGGGCTCGGAGTTATCGCCGCGAGGTCAGCGTCTGTGGCGAGATGGCGGGCAACCCCGAAGCGGCG
This sequence comes from uncultured Chromatiales bacterium, assembly GCA_965365625.1. Lineage (GTDB taxonomy): Bacteria > Pseudomonadota > Gammaproteobacteria > Chromatiales > Chromatiaceae > CAVWCW01. The sequence continues at coordinate 1,459 of CBDUCL010000103.1, forward strand.
CCGCTGTTGCTGGGCATGGGGGTGAACAGCCTCAGCATGAGCGCCGGCAGCCTGCTGCGGGTCAAGCGGGTGATCCGCAGCTTCAGCTGCACCGAAGCGCGCGAAATGCTGCAGGCAGCCATCGCCTGCGAAGAGGCCGCCGCAGTCCACCTGCTGATGAAGCAACAGCTGGAAGACAAGGGCCTCGGCGGGCTGATCCGGCCGGGGCGGTGATTGCTGGATGAGGAGTTAGGAGCGCCCTCACCCCTCACCCCTCACCCCTCACCCCTCACCATTAGTCCTCAGTCCTCACGCTCTTGCATCGCCTCGATGGCTGTATATACTGACAGTATATCCCGGCGCCATGATCCAAGAGGACCCGTCATGCAACTCACCCCCCGCCAGGCTCAGATCCTGGATCTGATCCGCCACTATGTAAGACGCAACGGCCTGCCGCCAACCCGGGCCGAGATTGCCGCCGCCCTGGGCTTCCGCTCCGTGAACGCGGCCGAGGACCACCTGCGGGCCCTGGAACGCAAGGGCGCCATCGAGCTGATGTCCGGCACTTCCCGCGGCATCCGCCTGTTGGATTCGGCCCAGGTCCAGCCGGAAGGATTGCCGGTGGTGGGGCGGGTGGCCGCCGGCAGCCCTATCCTGGCTCAGGAGCACGTGGAGGAGCACTACCAGATCGATCCGGCCCTGTTTCGCCCGCGCGCCGACTACCTGTTACGGGTGCGCGGCATGAGCATGCGCGACGCCGGCATCCTGAACGGCGACCTGCTGGCGGTGCACCAGCAGCGCGAGGCCAGCAACGGCCAGATCGTAGTGGCCCGGATCGACGACGAGGTCACGGTAAAACGTTTCCGTCGCTCCGGGCGTTGGCCGCACCGGGTCAGCCTGTTGCCCGAGAACTCCGATTTCGCGCCGATCGAGATCGACCTGCGCAACCAGGAGCTGGTGATCGAGGGCCTGTGCGTGGGCCTGCTGCGCAACGACGCCGAGGCCCTGGGGCTGGACGTCTGATCCCGGTAGACGCTATGAGTTTGGATAGCCTGCTGCGGGAGCGCCCCGATCTCTGGCGCGGCAGCGACCGGAACCGCAGCGCCGGAGTAGAGTTGCTGGCCAGCGGCCATGCCGAGCTGGACCGGATCTTGGGCGGCGGCTGGCCGCGCGGGGCCTTGAGCGAGATCCTGAGCCCGGCCCAGGGCCTGACGGTCCTGGGCCTGTTGCTTCCGGCCCTGACCCGGCTCAGCCAAGAGGGGCGCTGGATCGCCTGGATCGACCCCCCGCAGCTGCCCTATGCCCCGGGCCTGGCAGCCCGGGGCATCGAGCTATCGCGCCTGCTGCTGCTGCACACCCCCGGGCCCGACGACGGCCTCTGGACCCTGGAACAGGCCCTGGGCTCCGGCGGCTGTGCGGCGGTGTTGGCCTGGCCCCGGGCATTGCCGGGCCAGGCCCTGCGCCGGCTGCAGCTGGCGGCCGAGGCCGGGCGCGCCATGGGCTGGCTGTTCCGGCCGCCGGCGGCGGCCCGGGAGCTGTCGCCGGCGGCCCTGCGGTTGCGGGTGCAGCTGTGCGCCGACGGTGGCAGCGAGGTGGAAGTCCTCAAGCGCCGCGGCGGTTGGTCCCGGGGGCCGATCTCCCTGCCGGCCGGCGTCTGAGCCCTCAGCGCCGTGAGTGTTGCATGCGCTGGCTCGCCATTCACCTGCCCCGACTGCCGCTGGAGGTATTTAGCCGCGCCGCCCCGGATGCCGCCCCCCTGGCGGTGAGTGACGCCGGTGGCCGCCGGCTGCTGCGCTGCAACCGCCCAGCCCTGGCCCGCGGAGTGCGACCTGGGCTGAGTCCGGCGGCGGCCCGGGCCCTGGCGGCGGATCTGCGCATCCTGGCCCGGGACCCGGCGGCAGAGCGGGCGGCCCTGGAGCAGCTCGCCGCTTGGGCCCTGCAGTTCAGCTCCCGGGTCAGCCTGGAGCCCGCCGGCCTGCTGCTGGAAGCGGCCGGCAGCGGGCGCCTGTTCGGCGGCGAGCGGGCCCTGCAGCGGCGAGTGGCGGCAGGCCTGGAGTCGCTCGGCTACCGGGCCCAGCTGGCCCTCGCCCCGACGCCGCTGGGGGCCAGCCTGCTGGCGGCGGCGCGTCATCCGGCGCCGGTCACCGATGCCGAGGCCCTGCGCACCGCCCTGGCTCGGCTGCCGCTGGCGGCCTTGGTGCCCGAGCCCCGTTCCCTGGCGTTGCTGCAGGGCTTGGGCCTGAGCTGCATCGGCGATCTGCTGCGGCTGCCGCGGGCGGGGTTGGCCCGGCGCCTGGGGCCGGCCCTGCCGGCGTGCTTGGACCGGGCCCTGGGGCGAGCCCCGGACCCGCGCCTCGACTACCGGCCGCCGGCGCGTTTCGATGCCCGCCTGGCCCTGCCGGCGGAGGTGAATGCCGCCCCCGGGCTATTGTTTCCCGCTCGCCGGCTGTTACTGGAGCTGGGCGGTTTCCTCACCGCCCGCGGGCTGGGAGTGCAGACCCTAGAGTGGCGCCTGGAACACGAATCCGTCCCCGCCGACCGCTTCTCCCTGGGCCTGCTCAAGCCGGAGCGTGACCCAGCCCTGTTGCTGGAGCTGTTGCGCCAGCGCCTGGAGCGGCTGGAACTGGCGGCCCCGGTGCTGGGCATCGAGCTGCGGGCCGAACTGCCCCAGCCCCTGGCGCCGCGGGTGTCCGACCTGTTCGCCGCACCCGAGGCGGAGGCCGATCCCCATTGGCTGGAGCGGGTGCAGGCACGCATCGGTCGCGACGGGGTGCGCGGCATCCGGCTGGTGGCCGATCATCGCCCGGAGCGGGCCTGGGCCTACTGTCCCCCCGGCAGCCCGCCCGGGGAGTCTCGTCCGGCCCGGCGCCCGCTGTGGCTGTTATCCCGGCCCCAGCCCCTGGAGCTACGTGCCGGGCGGCCCTGGTATGGTGGCCGGCTGCGCCTGGGACCCGAGCGCGAGCGCATCCATACGGGCTGGTGGGATGGCTGCGAGGTGGAGCGGGACTATTTCGAGGCCCTGGGCCCGGGGGGCCAGCGGCTGTGGGTCTACCGTGAATTGGGCGCCGGGGGAGGCTGGTTTCTGCACGGCATTTTTGCCTGACCAAGGGATCACGCGCGTTTTCTGTATGGTTTCCCCTCCGGGTGCTACACTTGCCATTTGTTACGGCCAGATTACAGCGGACCGATCGGCATCCTCGCCGGTCCGGTCCGTTGATGCGCGAGGGGGGGAGCCATGAACAAGCGAGTCGTCGACATACAAGCCGAAGTCGAAGCCGGGGCCGATGTGGAAGTTGCTGCGGAAGTCGCCGCCGAAGCCGAAGTCCCAGGCGAGGCGGAAGCTGCAATCGCCGCTGGCGGTGAGTCGGAGCAGGCCGAACCCGAGGCGTCCCCGGGACAGTCCGGAAACAGGATCTCGGTGCCGCTCAGCCGTGAAGAGTTGGAGCGCGACAAGGCCCGCTATCCGTATAAGAAGAAGATGCCGCGGGACGAATACGAGAAGATCAAGTTTCAGCTCCAAATCGAGCTGCTGAAGATGCAGAACTGGGTGCGCGACAGCGGCGAACGCATTGTCTGCATCTTCGAGGGGCGGGACGCGGCCGGCAAGGGCGGCACGATCAAGCGCATTATGGAGCATCTCAACCCGCGCGGGGCAGGGGTGGCGGCGTTGGAAAAGCCCACCGAATACGAGCGCGGCCAGTGGTACTTCCAACGCTATGTGGAGCACCTGCCGAGCGCCGGCGAGATCGTGCTGTTCGACCGCTCCTGGTACAACCGGGCCGGGGTGGAGCGGGTGATGGGTTTCTGCGAGCCCGGCGAGTACCTGGAGTTCATGCGCCAGGTGCCGGAGCTGGAGCGGATGTTGGTCAACAGCGGCATCCGGCTCTATAAGTTCTGGTTCTCCGTCACCCGCAAGGAGCAGCTCAAGCGCTTCAAATCCCGCGAGAAGGATCCCCTCAAACAGTGGAAGCTGAGCCCGGTGGACCTGTCGTCCCTGGACAAGTGGGACGACTATACCGCGGCCAAAGAGAATATGTTTTTTTACACCAACACCGCCGATGCGCCCTGGACCGTGATCAAGTCCGACGACAAGAAACGGGCCCGCATCAACTGCATGCGCCACATCCTGCACAGCCTGCCCTACTCCAACAAGGATACCGAGATCGTGCAGACCCCAGATCCCTTGATCGTGGGTTCGGTGGAGTTGGAGAACAAAGGCATTCCGAAGATTTAACGAAGTAGTCGAACCAAGGAGCATCCGCGCATGAAAAGAAACCACAAGCCCCACTCCGAAGAGATTGTCCAACGCTTCCAGGACTCGCTGCCGAAGAAGGCCCGCAAGCACATCAAGGAGAGCACCTACGCCGAGCTGGCGGTGACGGTCGAATCGGCCATCTCCACGGCGGTGATGCAGGGCATCGAAGAGGTGGCCGATCACCTGGACGATTACTCCCGCAAGCTGCGCAAGCAGGTGGAACACTTCGGAAACTGAGGGCTCGGGAATCCTGGAGCATCGTCGAGCGGGCGCTTGCTCCTGGCGTTGGCGGCGGTAGAATCGTCGCTATCGTCACGATGGGAGGAGCCGAGCATGCACGTCACCCTGGTCCACGTACACGTCAAGCCGGGCAGCGTTGAGGCCTTTATCGAGGCCAGCCGCAACAACCACGAGAATTCGGTGCGTGAGCCGGGCAACCTGCGTTTCGATGTGCTGCAGGACCCCGAAGACTCCACCCGCTTTATTCTCTACGAGGCCTATGCGGACGCCGCTGCGGCAAAAGCCCACAAGGACACGGCCCACTATCTGACCTGGCGCGAGAGCGTCGCGGATATGATGGCCGAACCGCGCCAGGGAGTGCCCTACCTCGGGCTCTTCCCGCAGGTGGATGGGTGACCCTGACAGCTTTCGATATTGCGCGCCTGCCGCGCATTCTGTTCGGGCCCGGCCGCGTCGCCGAGGCGCCGGCCCAGGCCGCCGCTTGGGGCCAGCGGGTGCTGCTCGTTACCGGCGGGCGCTCGTTCTTCGGCACTGGCCGTTGGGAGCGATTGCTGTCCGGGTTGCAGGAGCAGGGGCTGGAATGGCGTTATACCCAGGTCCTCGACGAGCCCTCCCCGGAACTGGTGGACACCGCCGTGGATGCCCACCGGGACTGGCGACCGGATGTGGTGCTGGGAATCGGCGGCGGCAGCGTACTGGATGCGGCCAAGGCCATTGCCGGCCTGCTGCCGCAGCGCACCCGGGTGCTCGACCATCTGGAAGGGGTGGGCCGCGGTATGCCCTATTCGGGGCCGGCCACTCCCTTCATTGCGGTGCCCACCACCGCCGGCACCGGCAGCGAGGCGACCAAGAACGCCGTGCTCAGCGTGCGCGGGGAGGGCGGTTACAAGAAGTCCTTCCGACACGATGCCCTGGTGGCCCAAGTCGCCCTGGTCGACCCAGAGTTGCTGGATAGCTGTCCGCGCGAATTGATGGCAGCCCAGGGAATGGACGCCTTCACCCAGCTGTTGGAGTCCTACGTCTCCTTGCGCGCCAATCCGATGACCGACGCCCTGGCTTGGTCTGGGCTGGAGGCCTTTCGAACCGGTCTTTTCGCCGCCCTGGGCGGTGATCCCGCCGGACGTGCCGCCATTGCCTACGGTTCCCTGCAGTCCGGCATTTGCCTGGCTCAAACCGGGCTCGGCTCGGTGCATGGTCTGGCCTCGCCCCTGGGGGCCTTCTTCCCCATTCCCCACGGGGTGGTTTGCGGCACTCTGGTGGCCGAGGCCAGTGCGCTCAATATCCAGCCCCTACGCGAGCGCGATCCGGACAGCCCGGCCCTGGCCAAATATGCCCGGGTTGGCGCCTTGCTGGCCGGAGTAGACGCGGCAGAAGGCGCCGATGCCTTGGTGCAGGCCCTGCGCGAATGGAGCGAGCGGCTGGGTTTGCAGCGCATTGGTGCCTACGGCATGGTGGAGGCCGACATCCCCCGGGTGGTGGCTAACTGCCGGGGCGGCAGCATGCAGACCAACCCGCTGGTGCTCAGCGACCAAGAACTGGCGGGCCTGCTGCGTAGTCGGCTGTAGTCGGTTTAGTTTGCTCGACGGGCCGGAATGACCGGCGCCAGATCGCGACCTGGCCCGCCTACCGAAGGATCAAGAAGTAATTTCCGATCCATCAGGGCCTGGATTGACGATTGTCATTTCGTGCCGGCGCAGAAGCTGATATTTTGCCTTGCCGCCAAGGTTTAGCCAGCTAAACAACCAATGGGAGGATAACCGATGACACTAGATGCCAAGCGAAGATTATTTCTCAAGGGCTCCATGGCCGTCGCCAGCGTGGGCCTTGCGGTAGCCGCCGGGCTGCTCAGCCCGCGCACGGTGCTGGCCAATTGGAACGCGGAGGCGTTCGGGGCCGAGAATCTGGATGCGGCCCTGCAAAGCGGATTCGGCAGCACTGCCTTGGAGGACTCCGACAAGATTGAGCTCGACCTGCCGGACTTGGCCGAAAACGGCGCTTCGGTTCCGGTTCGGGTCAGCACCACCCTCGAGGGCGCCGAGACCATATCGGTGCTGGCGGCGAAAAACCCGACCCCCCTGGCTGCGACCTATCACCTGGGCGATAGCGGCGTGCGCAGCGTCGCCATGCGCGTCAAGCTGGGCCAGACCGGCGAGGTGATCGGCTTGGTGCAGGCCAACGGCAAGCTCTACGCCGCGCGGCGCAGCGTCAAGGTCACCGCCGGCGGCTGCGGCGGCTGAGACGGGATTTCGCGAGTATCCAATTCGAATCGGAGCCAGAACATGTCTGAAAAAAAATCCATCAAACTGCGCGCCAAGCTCAAAGGTGACACGACCGAGGTGAAGTCCCTGATCAAACATCCGATGGAAACCGGACGCCGCAAGGACAAGACCAGCGGTGAGCTGATCCCGGCCCATTTCATCCAACAGGTAGTCTGCAAGCACCAGGGCAAGGTGGTGCTGAGCGCAGACTGGGGCGGCAGTGTATCCAAGAATCCCTACCTCGCATTCGATCTCCCCGGCGGTGCCGCCGGAGACGACGTCGAGCTTACTTGGACCGACAATCTGGGCGAGAGCGACAGCGCAACCACCCAGATTCGCTAGGCTAGCGCTAACGCAGACCGGCCCTGGGTGTTTCTCGACGGGGGCTTTCGGAAAAGGAAACTATGAAAGCCTTGGGTTCCGGGTTGCTTGGGGGCGTTAGCACGGCGGGGCATCTTGCCCAATGCCATGCTCGCGATCCGCTTGCATCTCCCCCCGCACGCCGATCGATAAATGCCCTCCCTGCGGCAGGATAGCCACCGGAGCTGACCTCGCGTAGGGCCGGAATCACCGTATCGGCGGAGGCGGAGATGCCCGCTTCCCGGTCCGGGGCGCAGAGAGCAAGCGCCTAGCCCAGGCGAATTGGAGGCAGATTTGGGGCTACGAAGCGCTTCAGGACGCGTGTGCGCTTTGTCAATCGGGCCAATCTGGTATATCATGCCCTCCGCTTTTCCCCGGGCCGTTAGCTCAGTCGGTAGAGCATCTGACTTTTAATCAGGTGGTCGCAGGTTCGATCCCTGCACGGCCCACCATATAAAACAAAGGGTTAGGCGAAAGCCTAACCCTTTTCTTTTGCTCGAGGCGCATCTACGAGCAACAAGCGACGAAAAACAGCCTGAAATTGAGTTGAGATTAGTCGCTTGAGAGTGACCGCTCTCAGTGACGGTAATGCGGCGCTACCAGTCACTCGCCTCCCTCTCCGCCAGGGACCGGACTCGACCAACGGACTTTCGACTCTACAGTCTTGATCTTCAGCTCAATGCTCATAGCAGTCGCTGAGAATCGGCAAACAACAATGTAATAGTTGTGCGTCCGCGATTGCACCCTATTACAGAAACTGCCGCTGACCAACTACGACCAATGTTGAACGAAAAAAGCCCGGGTATACCCGGGCCTAGTTGCTAATATCTTCCGTCTTGCTCGGTTGTGTCAATTTTTCGTCCGATTAGTGGTCGGTTCCATCGGCTTTGGTTTGAAGAGAGGGTCTTGAAACTGTTTGGGGGCTTGTTCCACTGGCTTCGATTTAAAGGCTGGGTTTTCAAACTGCTTTGGAGTTAGTTCTTCTGTCGCCGGTTTGACGAGCGGGGCGTCGAACGTCACGATGCCATCCTCAGCCAAGCTTGATGTCATGTAGATACTTCCCGCAAGAATGGAAAATGCTACGGAAATACTGTTTTTCAACATCGAATTTCTCCCTACTTTGCATTTGGGACATACGATTCGCAGCGATAACACGATATCACATAAACGCGCGCTCTGGGTCAGGAGAAATGGACCCCGGGAACCCCCGGCACATTGTCCACCGAAGCGCCGATGAGCCCCAACGTATCCGTCAGCTTTTCCGGTCCCAGCCCGCCGGGGATGACGATCATCGTCTCGCGGTTGCCGGGCACGCCGCCGATGCAGTGCTT
>CBDUCL010000104.1:0-9839 GCA_965365625.1 uncultured Chromatiales bacterium
GTTTCGTCTCTACGAGCTGGTCACCGACGAGACAGAACTCGCATTGGCTCGGCGCGCGGAGGCTCCAGCGTCCTCTCCCTCCGCGAACAATCCCGGGCAAGCCCAGCCCGACGACGGCGCGCCTCTGGATTCGCCCCAGAAACCGACTGCTTCGATCGATGCCGAGCGTCGCGAGCAATTGCGCCAGCAAGCGATGCAATTGGGCAAGGTGCGAAAACTGTCGGTGCAGACCCCGAAGACCTTCAACCGGCTTCTCGATCGGGTGTTTGCGGAGGTCGAGGCTGGCGAGCTGCCGGCCGCGGCGGTTACCGGCAAGATCTTGGATCTCGTGTACTCCGAGTCCGGCGCCACACCCGATACCCAGACCGCCGCGAATCCAACGCCGTCGGCATCCACTTCCGAATCCGCGCCCATTTCCTCGAAACCGGAGGTTGCGGCTGCGCCGCCAGGCCAGCCCCCTGCGGCGTCCCCGCAGGCCGACTCTCCCGATATTCCGGAACGACTCGGGACTTGGGCGGCGCAGGGACTGGCGGCCAGCCGGTTGTTCAAGCAGATCAAGCAGCGGGGTGATCTCCAACCACGGATTGTCCAGTGGAAAAAGGAAGGACATGACGACTCCGAACAAATCGAGCAGGTTTTTGTAGACTACTTTTTGCAGCAGGTATCGCGTTTTACCATTGACGGCCAAGAATTCTCGTTCGAGTTGCCGGAGGCCGTCGGGTCAATGGATTGTTCGGGCTTCGAAGTCCTGATCGAACAGGGCAAGGAAGCGGGTGCCTACGGCATCGACCACCGTCTTTGGGGCGTGGTCGGCACCGCTTTCCTGTTTCTAAAGAACGCTTTCGGGCCCCTTTTGGGGCTTAACTCGGCACCCCGCGCGAACCAGGGATAGGCTGGCGATCGAGGCCAGGGCCTTCGACGCACCCCCCGCTTGGCGCTCGGACCGCTCGTCAACCCGCGCTGGCCGCCGCACCCCATTCCTCACCAGACCGGCCGGCGACTGCCGGAACCGACGAAATTCAGTAACTATTCCTCGCCCGAGAAACCGGGTATCTACAGCAGCACCCGCTCCACTCCGCCCCGCTTGGCTTGCTCCAGGAACGACTGTTTCCAGGCCTCCCCAAGCTGCAGCCGGGCCAGTTCCACGGTCAGGTGTTCGGCACTGAGGCCGGTGTCGTCCCGGTAGCGGCTCAGCCCCTGGACACAAGCGGGGCAGGTGGTTAGGAGTTTCGTTGTGGCATCGGCGAGCGGCTTGCCGGTTAGTTGCTGCACACCGGCCTTGAGTTCCTCGGCCTTGCGGAAGCGGAGTTGCCGAGCGATGTCGGGCCGCGCGGTGCCCAGAGTACCGGCTTCGCCGCAGCAACGATCGCTGAGCAAGGCATCCTGGCCGAGCAGTTCGCCCGCGAGCTTGGTCGGGTTGGCCTGTTTGATGGGGGTGTGGCAGGGGTCGTGGTAGAGATAACCCTGTCCGGCCACGCCCTGGGCCTGCACCCCCAACTCGGCCAGGTATTCATGGATGTCGAGCAGCCGACAGCCGGGGAAGATCTTGTCGAATTCGTACTCCAGCAGCTGGTCGATGCAGGTGCCGCAGGTGACCACTACGGTGCGGATATCCAGGTAGTTCAGGGTGTTGGCGACACGGTGGAACAGCACCCGATTTTCGGTGGTGATCCGCTGGCCGCGGTCCTTTTGGCCGGCGGCCTTCTGCGGATAGCCGCAGCAGAGGTATCCGGGCGGCAGCACGGTCTGCACGCCCCGCTCGCAGAGCAGGGCCAGCGCGGCGAGGGCGATGTCGCTGAACAGGCGCTCGGAGCCGCAGCCGGGAAAGTAAAAAACGGCGTCGGCATCATCGCCGGCCTTTCGCGGGTCGCGCAGGATCGGGATAACACCGCGCTCTTCCAGCCCCAGCACCGAGCGGGCGGTGTGGCTCGGCAGCTCCACCCGCAGCGGACGGCGCAACATGCCGACCAGCTTCTGGTCCGCCCGCGGCGGACTGCCGGTGGCCGGAGGGATGGCGCCGGGGCGCCCGAGCAGACCCAGGCGCTTGACCAGGGCATGGCCCAGGTTGATGCCGCGGAAGCCCCACTCCAGCATGCCCTTGCGCAGCCAGCGGACGCTGCGGGGGTCGGTGATATTGAGGAAGGCCAGGGCCGCACTGGTGCCCAGGTTGCGCCGCTTCTGGCCGCGCTCGCTGAGGATATTGCGCATGCGGATGCTGACGTCGCCGAAGTCGATGTTCACCGGGCAGGGATTGGCGCACTTGTGGCAGACGGTGCAGTGATCGGCGACGTCGTTCATCTCGTCGAAGTGGCGCACCGACAGGCCGCGCCGGGTCTGCTCTTCGTATAGGAAGGCCTCGATGATCAAGCCGCTGGCCAGGATCTTGTTGCGCGGGGAGTAGAGCAGGTTGGCACGGGGGATGTGGGTCTGACACACCGGCTTGCATTTGCCGCAGCGCAGGCAGTGTTTGATGTCGTCATTGAGCGCCCCGAGCTCGCTCTCTTCGAGGATGATGGCCTCCTGCTCCAGCAACTGCAGCGAGGGCGTATAGGCGTTCTGCAACCCGGCCCCGGCCAGCAGCTTGCCGCGGTTGAAGCGGCCGTCCGGGTCCACCCGCTGCTTGTATTCGGCGAAGCGGGCCAGCTTGTCGGTCTCCAGGTACTGCAGCTTGGTAATGCCGACCCCGTGCTCCCCGCTGATCACCCCGCCCAGGCCCTGGGTCAGCTCCATAATGCGGTCGACCATGCGCTCGGCCCGGTGCAGCATGGTGTAATTCTGGGAATGAACGGGGATATTGGTGTGCACATTGCCGTCGCCGGCATGCATGTGTAGGGCCGCGAACAGGCGGGCGTTGCGGATCCCCCCGTGGATCTGGTCGAGGCGTTCGCGCACCGCCTCCAGGTCGCGGCCGGGGAAGATCTCGCGCAGCCGCTCGGCCACTTCGCGCCGGTAGGAGATCACCAGGTCACGCCGCAACAGCAGGTCGAGCAGCCGGTCGCCGGGGCGAATCCGCTCCTTCTCGTCGCCGCTCAGAAGCTGGGCATGGGACTCCGCAGGGGCGTCGAGCTGCTCCAGGATCAGTTCCCAGCGGCCTCGGGCCCGGCGCATGGCGTCGCGAGCGGCCTCGCGCTTGGCCTCCAGGATAGCGCTGGCCTCGGCGCTGTCCTCGAAGTCGGCGCCCAGGCGGGCCTCGGCCAAGGGGCCGTCCAGGTAGCCGAGCACGGCATCGGCGATCTCGATCTTGTTAGCGATGGACTGCTCGATATTGATACGCTCGATGCCTTGGCTGTATTCGGCCAGGCGCTGCAGGGGGATGACCACGTCCTCGTTGATCTTGAAGGCGTTGGTGTGGGCGGAGATAGCGGCGGTGCGGGCGCGGTCGAGCCAGAAGCGGCGTCGTGCCTCGGGGCTGACGGCGACGAAGCCCTCGGCGTCACGGGCATTGGCCAGGCGCACTACCTGGGACGCGGCGGCCGCCACCTGGTCCGGGTCGTCACCGGCGATGTCCGCCAGCAGCACCATCTTGGGCCGCTCCCGGCGCGGCGCCTTAGTGGAGTAGTTGACCGCCTTGACGTAGCGCTCATCCAAATGCTCCAGGCCAACCAACAGAACCCCGGGAGCCGCCTCCAGGTAATCCTTGACCTCGACGATAGCCGGCACCGCCCGGCCCAGGTCACTGCCGAAGAACTCCAGGCAGACAGTACGCAAGTGCTCGGGCATGCGGTGCAACAGAAAGCGAGCCGAAGTGATCAGGCCGTCGCAGCCCTCCTTCTGCACCCCCGGGAGACCGCTCAGAAACTTGTCCGTGACATCCTTGCCCAGACCGGCCTTGCGAAACGCCGAGCCGGGCAGCTCCAACAGCTCCGGCTCGCCGACCTGCGTCTTGCCGTCGGTGCCGAAGCGGCGGATACGAAAGCGCACCCGCTCCTGGTCGTGGATCTTGCCGCGGTTGTGCTCCACGCGCTCCACCTCCAGCCACTGGGCGTCCGGGGTGACCAGGCGCCATGACACCAGGTTGTCCAGGGTGGTGCCCCAAAGCACCGCCTTCTTGCCGCCCGCGTTCATGGCGATATTGCCGCCGATGGTGGAGGCGTCCTGCGAGGTGGGGTCCACGGCGAAGGCCAGTCCCTGGGCCTCGGCCAATTCCGACACCCGCCGCGTCACCACCCCGGCCCCCGTGCGTACCGTGGGCCATTTCCCCGGCACGCCGGGCAGCTCCAACTCCTCCACCGGGCCCAGTTGCTCCAACTTTTCGGTATTGATCACCGCGCTGTAGCGGTCCAGAGGCACCGCACTGCCGGTATAGCCGGTGCCGCCACCCCGAGGGATCACCGTCAGTCCCAGCTCGATGCAAGTCTGCACTAGGGCTGCGGTCTCCTGTTCGGTGTCCGGGCTGAGCACCACCAGCGGGAATTCCACCCGCCAGTCGGTGGCGTCGGTGGCGTGGGACACCCGGGCCAGCCCGCTAAAGTCGATATTGTCGCGCCGGGTGTGGCGCAGCAGGGCCCGCTGGGTACGTTCGCGCAGACGCACCTGCTCCTCGCAACGGGCGGCGAACTCGCCTACCGCTCGACGCGCGGCGGCCAGCAGCTCCAGGGCCTTTCGATTGTCGTTGGCGCGGGCCTCGAACTGGTCCAGGCGATGGTTCAGCGCCGCGATCAAGGCCTTGCGCCGATGCGGGTTCTCGTTCAGGTCGTCTTGGAGAAAGGGGTTGCGGTCCACTACCCAGATGTCGCCCAGCACCTCGAACAGCATGCGCGCCGAGCGCCCGGTGCGGCGGCTGCCCCGCAGTTCCTCGATCAGCTGCCAGATCTCTTCTCCGAGATACCGGATGACGATCTCGCGGTCGGAAAACGAGGTGTAGTTATAGGGGATCTCGCGGATGCGCTGGCTGGCGGAAGTCATGGACGGCCCGGTGGAACTGGCGGAAGATGGGGCCAATTATAGGTCGCCGGGGGTTGAAAAATCTCCCGGCCCTGACTAAGAAAAAGTATTCAAGCAGCGTATTCGCGGCGGCCCCGGCAAAGGGCCGGCCCGCCGCTCCCACCGATTCGGAGAAAACCATGCCGCAAAAACGCCTTGCCACCACCCTGTTGTCGACCCTGTTGTGCGCCGGCCTCGCCGCCCCGAGCCTGGCCAGCGACGACTCCCTTCAGGAGGCCATCGACTATCGCTCGGGAGTGATGAACGTATTCAACTGGAACCTGGGCCCCATGGGCGCCATGCTCAAGGAGAAGATCCCCTACGACCAGGCCGCCTTCGCCCGCCATGCCAAGGACCTGGCCAGCGCCGCCGCCCTGGATGTGCTGTCCGGCTTCCCCGACGATTCGGTGAGCGACGACAGCGCCGCCATGTCCGAGATCTGGCTCGACTGGGACGATTTCGCCGCCAAGTACGATGACCTCAAGCAGGCGTCCGCCAAGCTCGCCGAGGTGGCCGCTGGCGGCGACAAGGCGGCCATCGCAGAACAATTCGACGCCACCCGCAAGACCTGCAAGGCCTGCCACAAGCAGTACAAGGAATAGAGGGCGCCGCAGCACCCTGGGTGCTGTCGCAGGCTACGTAATCCGCCCGCGGAAGCTAAGGGCTTCGGGGGTGCGCTTTCCGCAATGCACAGAGCACTAGTTCACATAGACCATGACCTTCAGCCACGGCGTGTTTCTCGACCTGGAGTCGGTGGATCGGGGCGACCTGGACCGCTCCCATCTCGAGCCCCTGTGCACGCGCTGGGACTGGCATCCGGCCAGCGGCCCGGGGCAGACCGCAGAGCGAATCCGCGGCGCCGACTTGGTGATCAGCAACAAGGTGATACTGGACCGGCCGCTGCTGAAGCAGGCGGAGAACCTGCGCCTGATCTGCGTGGCCGCCACCGGCACCAACAACGTCGATCTGGCAGCGGCCCGCGAATTGGGCATCGCGGTGGCCAATGTCACCGGCTACGCCACCCCGGCGGTGGTACAGCACGTGTTTGCGCTGATCCTGGCCCTGACCACCCGCCTGCCCGAGTACCAAGCGGCCCTGGCGGCAGGGGCCTGGCAACGCAGCCGCCAGTTCTGCCTGCTCGATTACCCGATCCGCGAGCTGGCCGGGCTGAGGCTGGGAATCGTCGGCTACGGAGAGCTGGGGCGCGCGGTCGGGGCGGTGGCGCAGGCCTTCGGCATGGAGCTGGTACTGGCCCAGCGCCCGGGGGGCGAGCCGGCCACGGGCCGTGTACCCTTGGCGGAACTGCTGCCCCAAGTAGATATTTTGAGCCTGCACTGTCCCCTAACCCCGGCCACCCGTAACCTGATCGGCCCCCGAGAGCTGAGCCTGATGCGATCGGACGCCTTGCTCATCAACACCGCCCGCGGCGGCATGGTCGACGAAGCCGCTTTGGCAGACGCCCTGCGCGCCAGGCGCCTGGGCGGAGCAGGCATCGACGTGCTGGAGCGCGAGCCGCCGGTATCCGGCAGTCCCCTGCTGGCGCCCGGCATCCCCAACCTGATCCTCACCCCCCATATCGCCTGGGCCAGCCGAGAATCGCGCCAACGCCTGCTCGACCAACTGGTGGAGAATATCCGCGCCTTCGCCGCCGGCGAACGGCGCAATCGCGTGGCTTGAGCGCTTGCTCCCCCGAGGCATGCTACTCCCGCCAGCCGTCCAGAATCTCTAAGCAGATGCGGTTCATCTCCTCGGCCCTTTGCTGGCTGTCGGCCTCGTTGTAGGCACGAAACTCCGGGGCATTGCCGGAGGGCCGCAGGTGGGCGATCTCGCCACTGGCGAAGGTGACGCGCACGCCGTCGGTGTGGTCGATATCCGCTACCGGGCCGAAGCGACCGCCGAACAGGGCCTCCGCGGCAACCCGGTCGGCGGCGGGGTCATCGCTGGCGAGGGCGGCCAGACGGGCCCGGCTGAGTTCGCTAGGAAACGCCTGGAGCCGACCGCTGGCGGTGAAACGCGGCGGCAGCCCGTCCAGCAGGCCGGACAGGGGGCGACCCAGTTCCCGGGCCAATAACAACAGCGCCAGTACGACGATCAAGGCGTCGCGGGTCGGCAGGCTCGGCAACCGGCGACCGTCGCGCTCCAGATCGCTGGCAAGCAGAAAACCCCCGTTGGCCTCGTAGCCCATTACGCGCCGACAACCCGCTGATCGGGCCTCCTGCATGCCGGCGATGACATAGGGCGAGCCGATGCGGGTGCGCAGCACGTGTTGGAACCAGCCGCACTTTTCCACCAGCGTATTCGAGCTTACGGGCGTCACCACGGCGTCGGCCCCCAGGTAGTGAGCGCAGAGCACCCCCGCCAGGTCTCCGCGCAACCAGTGGCCCTGCTCGTCCCCGACCAGGGGACGGTCCCCGTCGCCATCGGTGGAGAACAAGCAGTCGAACTCGCCGGACCGGCCCCAATCCCGACCCAGGCGAACGTCTTCGGGGCGGATCGCTTCGGTGTCGACCGGCACGAAGCGCTCGGACCGGGCCAGGCGGGTAACCCGGGCGCCAAGGCCGGTCATCACCTCGTAGGCGGCGTCCCGAGCCACGCTGGAGTGCTCGTAGAGACCGACCCGCAACCCGGCCAGGCAGCCGGCGGGCAGAAAATCCAGGAACCGCCGCACATAGGCCCGGTAAGCGCTGGGATCTTCGGCGGGCAGCGCCGGCTCGCGATCCAGCAGGGCGCCGGCGGCATCGAAGGCGCCCGCCGGCAGGCGCACCCGCTGGGCACGAATGCCTTGCTCGTCCGGCTTCAGGATCTCCCCCGCCGGTTTGTAGAACTTGATGCCGTTGCGGTCGTCCGGAATATGGCTGCCGGTGACCATCAGACTGGGGATGCCCCGGCGCAACCCGAAGTTGGCCAGGGCCGGGGTCGGCAGGCGCCCGCAGTAAACAGGCGCATAGCCGAGATCTAGGGCGGCCCGGGCGCAGGCGTTGGCGATGCGCCCGCTGCTGGGGCGGTAGTCGCCGGCAATGGCCAGGGCCGAGCCCGCCGCCAGATCGCCCTGCTGGGTGATCTGTTGGAGAAAGGCCTGGGTATAGGCATAACAGACTGCGTCGGTCATGTCGGCTGCTAGGCCACGGGCGCCGCTGGTGCCGAACTTGACGCCGCTGGTCTCCATCAGCTCGGCAATGCGCAGGGTCGGGTCGCTGGCGGGCATAAAGCGCTTCCTCGGATTCTTGGTGGCCGGATGATGCTTGCTACACTGTGCGCCACAATCGGCCGAAGAGCATAGCAAGCGAATGATACCTCCGCATCCTCCTACTCTGGTCCGCTCGCGCCGCAGACCGGCGTTACTGGCTGTTCTGTGCCTGTGTTTACTAGCCCCGGCCTGGGCCCAGGGAGACCGGGCCCCGGCCAACGGCGAGCCCAGCCAGGCCCAGATCGAATCCGAGATCGCCAATCTGGAGCAGGCCGGGACCGATGACCCGGAGGCCGGTCCGCTGCTGGGAAGCTATCGCGAGGCCCTGCACCAGCTGCAGACAGCGGCCGAGACCAGGGCGCGGGCAGAGGAACACAAGCGGCTGATCGACCAGGGCGCGGAGGAGCTCACCCGGCGGCAAACGGCTCTGGAGGAAGCCCGGGCCGCGGTGGTGGCGGCTCCAGCGCCGGAACCGAGCCTGTCCCTGCCCGAGCTGGAGCAGGCGTCGGACCGGGGCCGGGCCCAGGTAAGCGCCCTGGAGACCGGTCTCGGCGAGCTGCAGGCGCAGATCGGCGCGACCCGGGCCAGGCCGGACCAGATCCGTGCCGAGCTGGCCACCGCTCGCCAGCGTCTCGACGAGTTGCAGACCCTGCTTGGCCAGCCGGCGGCTCCGGGGGTGTCGGAGCGCCAGGCCCAGGCCCGCCGGCTGGCCCTCGAGGCAGAGCGCAAGGCGCTGCAGGCGCGCATCGGCATGCTCGACCTGGAGCGTTTGAGCACCCCGATACGCTTGGAGCAGCTAGAGCTGCGCGCCGCCCTGGCTGATGTGGAATTGGAGCAAGCCCGGCGGGCGGTCCAGCGGCTGCAGGACGAGATCACCGAGCGCCGCCGCAGCCGGGCCGAGCAAGCCCAGCAGGCGGCCGCCGAGGCGCGCCAGCAGGCCGAGGGCAAGCACCCCCTGCTGAGGGCCGCGGCGCGGGAGAATACCGAACTCGGGGAGCGCTTGAGCACCCTCGATCAGGAACTGGCGGAGACCCGCGAACGCATTCAGCTTGTCAGCAGCCTGCGCCAACAGATCGACGATTACCAACGCCGGGTCAGCCAGCAACTGGAGCTGGCCGGCCCGGAGGCGGCGATGGGACAGTTCCTCTACAGCCAGCGGGAGAAGCTGAACCTGCTGCTGGACATCAACCGCACCCAGCGCCAGACCGGCAAGCTCCGCAAGCAGCTGGCCGCCGCCCGGGTCCAGCAGTTCGAGCTCGAGGAGCGGCTACAGGAACTCGCCGAGCCGGCGCAGCGAGCCGCCGAGCTGCTCACGGAGGCCGGACTGTCTCCGGACCGGCAGCCCCTGCGGGCCGAACTGAACGCCCTGCTTAAGGATCGCATGAGCTTGATCGAAGGGCTGCACCAGACCTACAACCGCTACGCCGAGGCCCTGGGGGAGCTGCAACTGGAGGGCGAGCACCTGCTGGAACGGGCGAATCAATACGCCCGGCTGTTGGAGGAGCACCTATGGCTGATCCCCAGCAGCCCACCCATCGGCAGGGGCTGGTCGGCACAGCTCTCGGAATCCGTGCAATGGCTGGCGGCGCGTGAGCGCTGGATGGTCTCCCTCGGCCCCCTGCTCCAAACCATGGCCGACCAGACCCTGCCGGCCCTGCTCAGCCTGGGCGGCGTGCTCGGCCTGCTCATCGCTCGCCCCTGGCTACGGCGCCGCCTGGCACTGATGGCG
>CBDUCL010000105.1:0-9785 GCA_965365625.1 uncultured Chromatiales bacterium
CAAGTACTGGCGGTAGGCGTCGCCCCTCGGGATGTCGAGTCGACGCTCGGTCTGGTGCAAATACCAACCGACGAAGTCTACCGCGGCCGCGAAGTCATCCCGCCGGGCGTCCGAGTGGCCGGTTGCCAGTTGATACTGGGTCCAGGTCGCGTCGAGGGCTTGGGCATAACCGTAGGCGGAGGTGGCGCGTTCCCAGGGGATCAGTCCCAACAGGCGGGTGCGTGGCGGGAAGGCGTCCGACCGGAACGATGATTCCTGGCGCAGGATCGCCAATTGCACCGCCACCGGCACCCCCCAGCGCTGCTCCACCCCCTGGCTGTGCCGCTGCCAGTCCGGGTTGCGGGCGAACAACGCGCAGGCATCGTCGATGTAGCGGCTCGGGAGGGTCAGGTACCAGATCAGGGCGAGTGCCGCCAGGGCCGCGCCCAGGCCAGCGACCCATAATACGCGATGCCGGTTCCAGGACGCGGGGGGGCGTTGCGGGTGCTCGAGGGGCATGAGCGCGCTCAGGTCCCGGTGCCTGGGCGCCGAGGCCGGTCGCTGCTCCAGCGCGGCGGCGCTATGCGAAGACGTTTTTCAGGGACCTGCATTGCACCGGGTTCTCGATCCGAATACCAGGGCTAACTGTAACGCCTGGCGGCACAAAAGACACGACGTGCAGAGTCCTTTTCGGCGCTCGGCCCGGTCAGTCTGCGGCCGGCTTCGACCAGGGGCGCAGGGCGGCCAGCACTTCCGTCAGATTGATCACCCCCAGAGAATGGCCGGCGGCGTCGACCACCGGCATGTTCTCGACTCCATGCTCGAGCAGGTGGTCGAGAACGTCATCCAGTTCCTCCTCCGGACGGGCGCTGGCGAAATGGGTTTCCATCAGTTCCCGGGCCGAGCCCCGTGCCACCCGCTCCAGAATCTGGCGCCGGGTATGCACCGGGCGGTGCTCGATCAGCACCATCTGCGCCAGGCGGCGGTGGGAGATGTGTCCCAGCAGCCGGCCTTTGGCGTCGGCGACGTACAGGTCCCGCAGACCAGGTGTCGCCAGCAACCGGTCCAGTATGCGCTCCAGCGGCCATTCGGGCCCCAGAGTCACGGTGTCCCCCGGGTGCAGACGCAGCCATTCGGCAACCTTCATCTGCGTGGTCCTCCGCGTTTACTGCCCAACTCGCCGGCGCGGGCCAGGGCGAAGCGTGTGGTCAGCGGGCCGATCAGCTCGTAAAGCAGTGTGGTGCCCAGAATCAGGTTTACCACCAGCGCGCCGGTGGCCTCGAAGCCCGGCTGGTGCCGTAGCGCCAGCGCCAGCCCCACCGCCACCCCGGCTTGGGGCACCAAGCCCAGGCCGAGCCAGCGTGCCACCGCGGGCGGGGCCCCGGCGGCGCGGGCCCCCAAGGCCCCGCCGGCCATCTTGCCGGCGATGCGGGCCAGGAAGTAGCCCAGGATCAGCAGCGGATATTGTTGGAACACCTGCAGGTCCAGGTGGGCGCCGGCCAGGGTGAAGAAGACCACGAACACCAGCTCTTCCAACCGCTCCATGGGCTGGAACAGGCGTTCCCCGGCACTGGGCGAGCACAAACGTACGCTGAAACCGGTGCTAATGGCCGTCAGCAAAGGTGACAGGCCCCAGGCACCGGCCAGTCCGGTGAGCAGCATGATGCTGCCCGCCACCAGCGGCAGCAGCAGACCCCGTTCGCGGATGTAGCGGGCGCTGTGGGTGAGCAGCCAACCCGCCGCCGCCCCGAGCAGCAGAGAGCCGCCGATGCTGGCCAGCCCGGCGCTCAATCCTGCCCCCAGTGAGCCGTGCAGGCTCAGCACTAGCAACAGGGAGAACAGCAGCATGCCCAGAGCGTCGTCGAGGGCGACCACCCCGAGCAGGGTGGTGGCCAGGGGGCCTTGGGCCCGGTACTGATGCAACACCGCCACCGTGGCCGCGGGCGCGGTGGTGGCCGCCATCACCGCCAGGGCCAGCGCCAATTTCATTGGCTCGGCGGCGCCGGCCAGCGGGGCCAGCAGCAGCATCGCCAGGAACACCAGAAACACAGCCCCCAGGGCCTCGCCAAACGCGGAGCCGAGGATCACCCCCCCCATGCGGCGCAGCTGGTGATGGCTCATGGAGCCGCCGATCAAGTAGGCGATGATGCCCAGTGACAGGTCGGTCAGCGGCCCCGACCAGGTGTTGACGCCGATTCCGGCGTAATTGCCCAGAAGGCCAGGGGAGAAGAGCATGCCGGTGGCCACATAGGCGAGGATGCGGGGCAGGCCCAGGCGTTCAGCGATCAGGCCCGCCAGCAGGCCGCAGGTCACCAGCAGACCCAGGTTCAGCAGCAGGGGCGAAGCGGTTTCCATGGGCTCGTTAGTCTCCTACCCCCAGTATAGGGTCGGTTCGGCGCTGGCGGACTATGATTTAATAGAGATGCATAGCATTTTGCGGAGTCGGGAGCCGATGTCGGGTATTCAACGCATGCTGGCCGATATTCAGTCGGAAGTGGCCTTTACCCGCCGCATGATCGGGCGCGACTCCCTGGACCCGCGAGTAATGGATGCCATGCGCCGGGTTCCCCGCGAGCAATTCGTGCCCTTGCACCTGCGCCCGGCGGCTTTTTCCAACGGGCCGCTGCCGATCGGCCGCGGGCAGACCATCTCCCAACCCTACATTGTGGCCTTGATGACGGACTTGGCCGCCCCGCAGCCGGATTCAGTGGTGCTGGAGGTCGGTACCGGCTGCGGCTACCAGGCGGCGGTGCTGTCGCTGCTGGCGAAGCGGGTCTACAGCATGGAGATCCTTCCGGAGCTGGCCGATGCCGCCGCCCAGCGGCTGCAGCGCTTGGGGTATAACAATGTGGAGGTGCGCGCCGGGGACGCCTGGAGAGGCTGGCCGGAACAGGCTCCGTTCGACGCCATTCTGGTTACCGCCGCCGCCCCCGAGGTGCCGCCACCGCTGCTGGACCAACTGGCCCCCGGGGGGCGCTTGGTGATCCCGCTGGGGCCTCCCTACGGCTATCAGGAACTCTGCCTGCTGGAGAAGGACAGCGACGGCGTCGTGACCCAGCGCCGGGTGCTCGGCGTGGCCTTCGTGCCCCTGACCGGCGGGCATTCGGCCGCCAGCGAGGTGGATTGATGGGGCGCGGATCGAATGTCCAATCCGAGTGCCCAACAGGGAGGGCAATATGAGCATCGCGGCAAAGGTGGAGCGTTGGTTGAGCGAGCATGAGGTCGCGTATGAGCTGCTGGAGCACCCGCGCAGCTGCGGTACCCGGGGCACCGCCCTAGCCGCCCACGTGCCGCCGGACCACATTGCCAAGGGAGTGCTGGTGGGGGACGCGGCAGGCTGGCTGCTGGCGGTCATCCCCGGCAACCACTGGCTGCGCATGGAGGCCCTGCGCCGGGAGCTCGACCGGCCCGGCCTGGAACTGGCGCCGGAGACCGAGGTGTTGGCGCGCTTCGGGGACTGCGAGCCCGGCTCGGTGCCGCCCCTGGCCCCCGCCTACGGCCTGGACGGCGTGCTCGACGAGGCCCTGACCAGCCTGGCCAATGTGTATATCGAGACCGGTGATCACCGCTTGCTGGCGCACCTCGACGCCGCCGGCTTCGAGCATCTGACCCGTGGCCTGCGGCGCGGCCACTTCAGCCACCAGTAAGCCGACCGGAACCATGGGTATCGCCAGCCAACCACCGCCGAAACGCAGCAGCTGGGTCGGGCTCGCCTTCATCCTGCTGTTGGTTCTGTACTTTGCTCTGGTATGGGAGCCGCCGAAGGAGACCCTGGCGGCGGCCATTCCCTATAGCGAGTTCAAGCAGCTGCTGAGCGACGGCCAGATCACCAGCGTCGTCCTGCGCGGCGACCAGGTGCGGGGCGAGTTCTTCAGCCCGCGCCCGCTTGGCGACAGCGGGCGCTTGAGCCGCCGCTTCGAGACCCGGATCCCGGCCTTCGGCGACCCCGGGCTGATGGAACTGCTGGAACAGCAGCAGGTGGAACTTACGGTGGGCCGGCCGCCGGAGGAGGGCGGGGGCGGTCGCCTGTTGCTGGCGTTCCTGCCCTGGCTGGTGCTGATCGGGGTTTATGCCTGGTTCTGGCGTCGAGTCTCGCGCAACCTGGCCGGCGGCATCGGCCGCGGCGGTGAGATCGACGGCTTTCTCAAGCCCCGGGACTCGGTGCGCGCCGAGCCCCCCAAGGTCAGTTTCGACGACGTGGCGGGTCAGGAGAACGCCAAGCGCGAGGTGGCCGAGCTGGTGGACTGCCTGCGCGAGCCCGAGCGCTACCGCAAGCTGGGAGCCGAGATCCCCCACGGGGTGCTGCTGATGGGGCCCCCGGGCACCGGCAAGACCCTGCTGGCCCGAGCCCTGGCCGGCGAGGCCCAGGTGCCGTTTTTCTCCATCTCCGCCTCCGAATTCATCGAGATGTTCGTCGGTGTCGGTGCGTCGCGGGTGCGCAAGCTGTTCGAACAGGCCCGGGCCGCCGCCCCCAGCATTGTGTTCGTGGACGAACTCGACAGCGTCGGCCGGGTGCGCGGGGCCGGCCTCGGCGGCGGTCACGACGAGCGCGAGCAGACCCTGAACCAGATCCTGGCCGAGATGGACGGCTTCTCGGGCCACGAGGCGGTGATCGTGCTGGCCGCCACCAACCGCCCGGACGTGCTGGACCCGGCCCTGCTGCGACCCGGGCGCTTCGACCGCCACGTTACCCTCGACCTCCCGGACCGCCGCGCCCGCGAGGCGATCTTGCGCCTGCATACCCGCCAGGTGCCCCTGGAACCGGAGGTGGAGCTGGGGCGGGTGGCCGCCGGCACCGTGGGCTTCTCCGGCGCCGACCTGAAGAACCTGGTCAACGAGGCGGCCATGCGGGCCGCCCGCCATCGGCGCGAGCGGGTGATCGCGGAGGACTTCGAGGCGATGCGCGACAAGGTGCTGCTGGGCACCGAGCGCAGCCTGGCGATGCAGCCGGACGAGCGCCACCGGCTGGCGGTGCACGAGTCCGGCCATACCCTGGTGGCCTGGTTTCTGCCCCATGCGGACGCGCTGCACAAGGTCAGCATCATTCCCCGCGGGCATGCCCTGGGGGTGACCCAGCAGTTGCCAGAGGAGGACCGCTACACCCTGCCCGAGGACTATCTGCACGACCGTCTGGCGGTAATGCTGGCCGGGCGCGCCGCCGAGAAGCTGCTGCTGGGCAGCCTCAGCTCCGGCGCTGACGACGATATCCGCCAGGCCAGCAACTTGGCCCGGGCCATGGTGGCGCGCTGGGGCATGGCCGAAGAGATCGGCCCCATGGATCTGCGCGAGAGCGAGGAGCACCCCTTCCTCGGGCGTGAAATGGCCCAGCCTCGGCATCACAGCGACGCTACTGCAAAGGCGGTGGATCAGGCAGTGCGCGAGCTGCTGCGCGAGGCCGAGACCCGGGCGGAGGCCCTGATTACCGGCAAGCGCCCCCTGGTGGAGCGCCTCAGTGCCGAGCTGGAGCGAGAAGAGACACTGTACCGAGAGGCCATCGCCGATATCCTGGGCAACAGCGCCGCCCTGCCCCGCAGCCGGGCTACGGGGTAGCCGATTGGATGCGCCATTTCCTGGCCGGTTTTGGGGTAGAATCCCAAACTATGGCCATTGAACGCATCGTCCATCGCTATACCGCCTACTACGCAGGCTGGGGTGTCGCCTTCGGCGAGCACGAGATCGACTGCGACCAGGAGCGGGAGATCCACTGGATATTCGGCGAGGGCAAGGCCGGCATCACCCTGGCACCCGGCCTGCGCCGGCGTTTCATCCGCGAATTGTTGGGCCATCACGGCGAGGTGCCGGAGATTACCCTGTACAAAGATGCGGCCCGCATCAACCGCTTAAGATATCCGGTCGAACACCCCCACGACCTCGAAGGCTTGCGCCGCCTGCGGGAGTTTCTGCAAAGCCCGGACGAGATCCACATGTTCCTGACCAGCCACTTTTGCTACCCGCAGGGCACCCGCATTATCACCTTTTCGAAGAAAAAGCCGCTGATCATTATGTATAAGGAAATCGATCCGCTGCGGTTGCGGGTGGTTTGAGGCGGCAGACGGTAATAGGTCGACCAGGCTCCCTGGCCTCTCGGTTTTTTTCTCCTCGATATCTTCACAGTCGCTCTGCGCTACCGGGTGGAGTCTGCTGGCTTGATCTCGATTTTTGCGGTGGCTGATCGCCCAGCTTCTCCCTAACGGTAGCTCGCGTGTACGTTATGCTGTGCCGGACTGCGCGGTTTCTCAGACCGATGATGGCAGATCGGAAACGGTGGGGAATCTGCTCGTTCGGCCGTCGATGACTGCCGTAGCCTGCGAAGTACCCCGATGTCTCAAATCGTTATCCTATACTTTATTTAAGGTTTTCTTGGGTGAGGAGGTTACCGTGAACAGATCTTTTGTCTTAGTGACGGCGCTGATTCCGGCGATAGGGCTGGCGGCCCCCGGCAAGAAAATAGACGACGTCAATGTGGTTTCCATGCCGCCCGTCACCGTTGAAGGCGCGGTTACCGTGACCACTGGGGGAAGTCCGCTGCCGACGGCGCAAACACTGGTGCGTGAGCCGTTCCTTGGCCAAACGGCAGGCAGCGACACGTCGACCAATCGGAGGTGCGAAGCCGAGTTCAACGCGCCGCCGGGCCTGGTGATCGAGACCCTATCCTTTGTGGCGGAAGCGGACGGTGACACTCGGCATTTCGACGACAACGTGGCCGTCAGCGTAACCACCGGGCAGCAAAGCGCGGTCACGGGCGAGTTTCACTTTCCAACCGAAAACAAAAAGTTCATGTACCGACGTGGCTTCAGCCCGCCGGACCCGGTAACGGAATACCGCAATACCATGTCGGTCCGGCTCTACCCGGACGCGGGTAGCGTCGTGAGCTTGTCCATTCGGCTCTTTAAACCCGACGACATACTAGAGCCTGCCAGTTTCAATTCCTGCACCCTCTGGGCCAGCGGATACCTGGTCGGCGACATCGATTCCGGGCTGGGGCCCTAACGGCCAAGCGGGGAGGCCAGGCGCGGGGCAGCTGATTGCTGTCCCTGTTTTGGGGAAGGCGCATCGGTCACAGGAGTTGATGTTTCCGAATGCTGCGAGAGGTCGGTGCCGATGGCCTGACCTCGGAGAAATCGGCGACACCACCGGAACTCCGTATGCACTGGCGCTTTTTGCTCCCCCACCGGTTTCTTGGCTCCAATTGCATAACGCCGGTGCCAGGTTTCGGGGGATGTCTGGCCGGGAAGGAAGCCTCGTGGGCTGCTTATCTGCCCCGTCCCCGGGCAGGGAGGCAACGCACTTGAAGACGGATTCCCAAGCTGGGATGATGGTCGTTTTATGCGGTCCTTGCCGAAATCCGGACGGAAGCATGTGCGACGGGTGGGGATCGGACGGACTGGGTACCCGCTACCCCTGCCATGTAAATGCCGGTTTTTCGGCCTCTATGGAACACCGAGCCTCTACCTCCACTCAGGCCCATCTATGGGACTCACCGACCAGGAAACACCCGACATCATGTACCGCAAAGAGCTGAAAGTCCTCGACTGCACCATCCGCGACGGTGGCTTGATCAACAACTACCAGTTTTCCAAAGACTTTGTAAAAGCGGTGTACCGGGCTGCCTGTCAGTCGGGCGTCGATTACGTTGAGCTTGGCAAGAAGCTGGAGGAAAGCGACGAATACACCCGCGAGAAGTATGGTCCCTGGAATTTCTGCGACGAAGACGACCTGCGGGAGGTTATTGACGCTTGCGAATGCGAGAACTCGCCTGTGGTAGCGGTCATGTACGACGTAGGCCGAGTGGACGTCAGCAAGCTCCAGCCGCGGGATCAAAGCCCCATGGGAATGGTTCGCACCGCATGCTACGTGCACCAGATCGACGCCGGTCTCGACCTGATCAAGCGCTGCAAGGACCTTGGCTACGAGACCACGATCAATATCATGGCGGCCTCGGCGGCCATCGAAAGCGAGCTGGTCGAAGGCCTGCAGGAGGTCAACAAGACCCCCGAGGTCGATTACCTGTACTTGGTCGACAGCTTCGGTGCCTTCTACTCGGAGCAGGTGACCTACTATCTGAATCTGTACAAAAAGCACGCCCCCGACAAGGAACTGGGTTTCCACGCCCACAACAATCAGCAGCTCGCGTTTTCCAATACCCAGCAGGCCATCATCGACGGCGTGAACCTGCTGGACGCCACCATCAACGGCATAGGCCGAGGCGCCGGCAACTGCAACCTGGAACTGCTGCTGAATTTCCTGAAAAACCCCAAATTCGATGTGCGCCCCATCTACCGGGTGATTCAAGAACAATTCGTTCCCCTAAGAGACCAGATCGAGTGGGGCTTCAACGATATCTACGGTATCGGCGGTTTCCTGAATCAGCATCCGCGGGCCGCTATGCGGGTGCGCGGCAACCCGGAGATGAAGGACCGTTGCTATGACTTCTATCTGGAGTCACTGCGAATCGAAGAGAGCGGGGGTTAGTCTATTCCCTGGCTTGATTCCCTAGCGCAATGCGCTGGCCCGGAACCACGCCAGCTGCGCCGGTTCGAGGACAAATAGATGACGTCAGAATACGTTTATAACTGGAACCGAATATTCGGTGCTCTGGCCCTTCTCGTCGTTTTGCTCGGAGCAGGAGCCTTTGGCGTTGCCTCGCTGTTCTTTTCGGATGGCGAAGTACCAGAGGTCGCGCAACCGGATTCGCCGCCAACCCCAGCCGCAGTGGATGCTGAAGCCGCTGCACCCGATTCGCCCGAACCCGTACCAACAACGGCCGGAGAGGGTTCTACCGTCGTTACCGCTCCCGCAACCGACTTGTCGGCGAAACCTGGCCAGGAGTCGGTGCCGGAACAGGCTTCCGGCTCGGAGACGAAAGGCGATACGGACCAAACGCGAGTTGCCATCGCGCCGCCGGAATCGGATCCGCCTGCGCCGGTAGAGGAAGATTCGCAGCAGCTTACGCAGCCGCTCGAGGTTGGGGAGGCGCTTACGGACAACCCCGAGCTCGGCGGTCAGGAGACAGGGAGTCCGGCGCTCGAAGCTCCGGCAACCGATCCGGCCGAGGCGGCAAATGAGCCGACATCGCTCCCAACCGCTGCTGTGCCAACTCCCAGCCCAGGCCTATCGCCCAGTACCGCGGCTCCACTTCTCGCCTCCGCCGCCCCTTTACCGGATCGAGACAAGGCCGCCGACCCGATAGCGAGCCAAGCCTCCGCGTCGGCGCAGCACGCAGATTCGGCGCAGCCGGCTCCACACGCTGTTTTCGAGGCCGGGGAAACTAGGTTGTTCTCGCCCGCTGTCCAACGCTTTTCTTTGGCGAACGGCGTGAAGAACAGGGAGCCGGTAGCCGATCTGCAAGCGGTCAGCTTCGACGAAAACGGGCTCGCCACGGCCTACGCCTTTAGCGAAGTCGAGGGGTTAATGGGCTCGACCCTCTACTACCACTGGCTGCACGAAGGCGAGCAACTGGCGGCGGTGCGGATCCGGGTTGCGGACCAGCGCTGGCGAAGCCATTCCAGCAAATTTATCAACGAGGCGAAGACGGGTGTCTGGACCGTGCAACTGCGTGACGCCAAAGGCGAGGTGCTGGCCCAAGCCGATTTTACATTACGCCCGCAGGATCCTCTAGGCGGGCAGTGAAGGCTTCAGGCTCGATCGAATTTTGGGTGTCCGGGTTGTTTGCAGCCGGTAAAACGGCCCAGCTAGACCCTTTTAATTCTACTTTGTCACATTACCAATCGGCTGGGCATCTCACTCAAGTTGCTGTTTCGCATAGGCGGAATCGATAGAGGCCTGGCGTTTCTGGTGGCGGACTT
>CBDUCL010000106.1:0-9679 GCA_965365625.1 uncultured Chromatiales bacterium
TCGATAACATAACCCACGTTCTCGAGGTCGGGCAGGTCAATCCATAATGTCTACGCCGAATCATTGTTTTCAAGCCTGGACGTGGAGCGCACGCAGCTGTGCTCAGTCGTCCGAACTAACCAACTCCACACGTATCCGCACCCTCCGCCAGGGGTTGTCGCTCTCCAACAGCCGAATCACCCGGGCCTCCAGGCGCTCGCCGCGGTCCATCAGGCGGGCCAG
Source organism: uncultured Chromatiales bacterium (assembly GCA_965365625.1). Taxonomy (GTDB): domain Bacteria; phylum Pseudomonadota; class Gammaproteobacteria; order Chromatiales; family Chromatiaceae; genus CAVWCW01. The sequence goes on from CBDUCL010000106.1 coordinate 223, forward strand.
CATCGGATTGTCTCGGCGCGGAACATAGCCCAGATGCTCGTTCCGGAACCAGACCGCAATGGCATTGGCGTCATGCCGGTTGAATGGCTCGCGCCTCAGGCTCAGCTCGGCGCCCAGGCTGAGAAACGGCCAGACGCCGGGGCCGCGATGGTGGTCGAAGCCGGCCAGGGGCATCTCGTGCAGAAGTATGCGGCGGGCGCGGGCCGGCGCGCTGCGGCGTCGCGGCAGGCGCGGCGGAAGGTGCAGCAGGCGGGACAGGGTTCTGATCAATTGCATGGCGGCTCCTCCAAGTTGCATGGGCCCCCAGTGTAGCCAGGGGGGTGGCTCAAACCGTGAGCCACCTCCGCAATTCAATCCAACGGCGGGAGCGGCTCAACCGCCGGCATACAGGGCGGCGGCGGCGCGCAATTGCCTGGCCACCGCTTGGCGCAGGGCATCGGGGGCCAGGACCTCGACCTCGGGACCATACTTGAGGAGATCCATAATCAGCTCCCGGGGGTCGTGGTAGGGCAGGCGCAGCTCGTAGCGCCCATCGGCACACCAGCGGCCTTGCTGCTGCGAGTGCCAGCGCTCCTGGGCCACCCAGCGCGCCCGTTGCGGACTGAAGCGCAGCACCGCGGTCTGATCGGCGCGGCCGGCGAAGATGCCGTAGGCGCTGCCGAAGTGATCCTCCATCTCGGCCTCGCTCACCTCCAGGGCCGGCTCGGGGCTGACCTCGGCGGCGCGGATGGCGTCCAGGGCGAAACTGCGTAGGCCATCGCGCAGGTGGCACCAGGCGTCCAGGTACCAATTGTCGCGATAGTGCACCAGACGCTGGGGGGAGACCAGGCGCTGGCTGGTCCGGTCCTGGGCCCGGCTGTAGTAGTCGAGCTGCAGGCGCCGGCGCTGGGCCAGGGCGCCGGCCACCTGCTGAAAGCAGTCGCCGGCCGGGCGGGCAGCCATCTGGACGATACGGATGCGCCGCCCCAGCTGGGCACTGCCGGCGTGCTGGGTGGCGAGAATAGCGTCAATGCGCCGCACCAGGGGGCCGAGCAGGGAATCCATGAGCCCGGGTTGGGCGCTCGTCAGCAGTTGCTGGGCACTGAGCAGGGCATAGAGTTCGGAGTCGTTGAACCAAAGTCCCGGCAGTTCGTACAGGGGCTGCTCGCTGTGATCGTAGTAATAGCCGTTGCGCTCGGGGTCGTAGCGAATGGGGGCGCCCAGGAAGTCGCGCAGGTCTTCGATGGCACGCTTGACCGTGGCGCGGGAGCATTCGAGTTGGCGCTCCAGCTCGCGCCGGGGCACCGGTTGCCGTGCCCCCTGCAAAAGCTTGTTGAGCTGGAAGATGCGGTCGAACCGGTCCACGCCGGGCCGGGGTCAGCGGGCGTCGCTGGCCTGACTGCCGGTCTCCGGGCTGTTCAAGGACCAGAGCCGTTCCAATTGGTAGAAGTCCCGCACCTTCGGCTGCATGACGTGTACCACCACACCGTTGAGGTCCACCAAGGCCCATTCGCCCTCGTTGGCCCCCTCCATGCCCAACGGCATCTCGCCGGCGGCCTTGGCCTGGAAGTAGACCGCCTCGGCCAGGGACTTGACGTGGCGGTCGCTGGTGCCGCTGGCGATCACCATGATGTCGGTAATGCTGGTCTTGCCGCGGACGTCGATAACGAGGATATCCCGGCCCTTCATGTCTTCGAGTTCCTTGACGACCAGATCCCTGAGTTCTTCAACTTGCATAGAGTTTCCTGTGGTTGGCGCCGCTGGGGCGGTGGAGAGTCCGGAGCACTTGGCGGCCAGGCTCTCAGGGTCAAGCATACCCGATTTAGCCAGGCCCGGCGTAGAAGCCAGCGGCTCGGATGCGGGCCAGCACCGGGTCCGGCAGCAGAAAGCGCGGGCTCAAGCCACGGGCCAGCAGGCCGCGGATGGCAGTGGCGGAGATCTCCAACTGGGTAACCTTCACCAGGTGCAGGTATCCCGCCGGGTGGGCGCGCAGGGCGGCCGGGTCGTCCTGCCGGCGCTCGGCCAACAGCCCGCGCAGGTAGGGCTCGTCGGGAAGCGCCGCATCGGGCCGGTGCATAATCACCAAATGGGCCAGCTCGAGGATGCGCTCCGGTCGATGCCAGCTCTGGAAACCGGCAAAGGCGTCCAGTCCCAGCAGCAGGCAGATCGGCAGCCGCTCGCCCAGCTCCTGGCGCAGCGCGGCCAGGGTATCGACGGTGTAGGAGATGCCCTCCCGGGCCAGCTCCCGCCGATCGAGCACGAACCCCGGCTGATCGGTGATGGCCAGCTCCACCAGTTCCGCCCGCTGCTCCGCCCCCAGCCGCGGCGGCTCACGGTGCGGCGGCCGACGCAGGGGGATCAAACGCAACTGCTCCAGCCCCAGGGCCTGCTGCACGTCGAGGGCAGTCCGCAGGTGGCCGTAGTGGATGGGGTCGAAGGTGCCGCCGAGGATGCCGATCATGGATTATCAGTGACGAGGACTGAGTGCTGAGGACTGAGTAGAAAGCGGTCGGGGATTGGAGATAAGCCGCGCGTCGGCGCTCAGTCCTCAGTCCTCAGTCCTCAGTCCTCAGTCCTCAGTCCTCAAGATCTTCACTGCCTGATATGCCCGTCGCCCAGCACCACGAACTTGACCGAGGTCAGGCCTTCGAGGCCGACCGGACCGCGGGCGTGGAACTTGTCGGTGCTGATGCCGATCTCGGCCCCCAAGCCGTATTCGAAGCCATCGGCGAAGCGGGTGGAGGCGTTGACCATGACCGAGCTGGAGTCGACTTCGCGCAGGAAGCGGCGGGCCCGAGTGTAGTTCTCGGTGACGATGCTGTCGGTGTGCTGAGAGCTGTGGCGGGCGATGTGCTCGATCGCTTCGTCCATATCCTTGACCACGCGGATGGCCAGGATCGGGGCCAGGTATTCGGTGTCCCAGTCGGCTTCGGTAGCGGCCAGGGTGCCCGGGGCCAGGCGCTGGCTGGTCTCGCATCCCCGCAGCTCGACGCCCATTTCCTGATACATCTTGGCCAGCTCCGGCAGCACCTGCTCGGCGATGCCTTCGGCCACCAGCAGGGTCTCCATGGTATTGCAGGTTCCGTAGCGCTGGGTCTTGGCGTTGAAGGCGACCTGGATCGCCTTGTCCAGGTCCGCCTCGTCGTCGATATAGACGTGACAGATGCCGTCCAGATGCTTGATCACCGGCACCCGGGCATCGCGGCTGATGCGCTCGATCAGGCCCTTGCCGCCGCGGGGGATAATCACGTCGATGGATTCCGGCATGCTGATCATCTCACCCACCGCGGCGCGATCGGTGGTGGCCAGCACCTGGATCCCGTCCGCCGGCAAGCCGGCCGCCTCCAGCCCGCGGTGGATGCCGGCGGCGATGGCCTGGTTGGAGTGGAAGGCCTCGGAGCCGCCCCGCAACACCGTGGCATTGCCGGACTTCAGGCACAGGGCGGCGGCGTCGGCGGTCACATTGGGCCGGGACTCGTAAATAATGCCCACCACCCCGAGGGGCACCCGCATGCGCCCGACCTGGATGCCGCTGGGGCGGTAGTCGAGGTTGGTGATGGCACCGATGGGGTCCGGCAAAGCGGCGATCTGGCGCAGGCCCTCGACCATCGAGTCGATGCGCCCCGGGGTCAGTTCCAGGCGGTCCAGCAGGGCGGGCTCCAGGCCCTTGTCGCGCCCGGCGGCCAGGTCTTTGGCGTTTTCCGCCATCAGGGCCTCGGCGTTCGACTCCAGGTCCTCGGCGATGGCCAGCAGGGCGGCGTTCTTCTCCCCGGTGCTGGCCCGGGCCAGCAGCCGGGAGGCGGACCGGGCGCGTCGGCCCAGATCGGCCATATAGGCGTGAATGTCGGTGATTGCTTGGGTGTCTGCAGTCATGTCGTGGTTTTCCGTCGGTTCTAATCTCAGCTCTGGCCCAGACTCGGCAGGCCGGCCATGTGCGCGGTGAGCCGCCGCAACGCCTCCCAGGGATCGGCCCCGGGCTCCCGGCCCTTGATGATGCGGTCGATCCGGGCGCAGCCCCGCAACAGGCCCCGCCACTGGCGGCTGCCGAAGCGCTGGAGACCCTGGCGCACCAGCGGCTTGCGCTTGTCCCAGACTCGCAGCTCGGCGAACGCCCGCTCCAACGGCTGTCCCTGCTCCTGAACCCGGGCCAGGCGCGCCAGGGTGCGGATCTCCCGGGCCAGGGCCCAGAGCACCACCGGCGCCGGCACGTCTTCGGCGCGCAACCCGTCGAGCATGCGCAGGCAGCGCCCGGCCTGGCCCTGCAGGGCGCTGTCGACCAGCCCGAACACATCGAAGCGCGCGCTGTCCGCCACCGCCGCCAGCAACTGCTCGGCGTCCAGAGGACCCGGGCCGTGCAGGAGCAGGAGCTTGTCGATCTCCTGGGCGGCGGCCAGCAGGTTGCCCTCCACCCGCTCGGCCAGCATCCCCACCACATCCGGCCCCGGCTGCAAGCCAAGTCCACGCATCCGCCGCTCAATCCACTGCCCGAGCTGGCGCCCCTGCAGCGGCCAGACCTGGATCAGCACCCCTGCCTGGTCCAGGGCCTTGACCCATTTGCTCTTGAGCTGATTGGCATCCAGCTTGGGGCCAGTGACCAGCAACAGGGTGTCCAACGGCAGGCGCTCCACATAGGCACACAGGGCCTGGCTGCCGTCGGTGCCGATGCGGGTGCTGGCCAGCCGCAACTCCAGGATGCGGCGTTCGGCGAACAACGACAGGTTGTCGGCCTCCGCAGCCAGGGCATGCCAGTCGAAGCCCGGGCCCTGCTCCAGCACCTGGCGGTCGCTGTAGTCCTGGGCCCGGGCCGCGGCCCGCACCGCATCCGCCGCCTCCCCACGCTGCAGGGGCTCGTCGCCGACAATCAGGTAGACCGGGCGCAGGCCTTTGGCCAGCTGGCCGGGGAGATCGTCGGCGCGCAGCCTCATGGGCAGCGAATCACTGGAGGCGGGCGCGGATGCGGGTCAGGATGCGGCCGCTGAGCTCCTGCTCCATATCTTGGCGCAGCAGGATCGCCTCCTGCTGCTTGCCCAACACCTCTACGTCCGGATTCACCTGGGCGCGGGTCACCACTACCCGCTGGCGCGGAACCATTTCGGCACCGGTACCATCGAGCACGTCGAATTCCAGCTGATAGATGAGTTCGCGCTCCAGCACCTTGCCCTGGCCATCCACCGCCAATACCCGGGTGCTGGATCTCTCTTTGAACAGGCGGATCTGCGACCGGGCCTGATCCGGTGCCTCGGCCAGTTGGATGCCTCCGTCGGTCAAGGTCTCGCGCAGGTTCTGAGCCACGCCGCTGTCGGTCGCACCCTGGACGTAGACCGGCATCAATTCTTCCGGCGCAGAGACTTCCCCGCGCAGATGAAAGCCGCAGCCGGTCAGTCCCAGCGCTAGTAGCAGAGCCAGCAGTATGTTGATTTGCCGCATAGGGATTCACCCACTCACGATATTGACCAGTTTGCCCGGCACCACGATCACTTTGCGCGGCGGCTTGCCGCCGGTGAAGTTCTGTACATTGGGGTCTGCCAGCGCAATCTCCTCTACCTGCTCGCGCCCGGCATCGGCCACCACCTCGATGCGCGCCCGCAGCTTGCCGTTGACCTGCACCACGTACTGGATGCTGTCCTGGCGCAGGGCCTCCGCATCGGGTTGCGGCCACGCGGCCTGGAGTATATCCGAACCATAGCCCAGATCGACCCACAAACGGTGGCTGATATGGGGGGCGATGGGCCCCAGCAACCGCAGCACCAACCCCATGCCCTCGCGCAGCAGGGTCAGGTCGCCCGGGCTGTTCCCCAGCTTATACAGGGCGTTGACCATGATCATGCCGGCCGACACCACGGTGTTGAACTGCTGGCGCTCATAGTCGAAGCCGGCCTTCGCCAGGGCCTGGTGCAGTTCCCTACGCGCCGCCTTTTGCTCCGCATTCAGGGCGGAAAAGTCACTGCCGGCGGTGCTCAGTGCTTCGGCGCGCTCGGCAGCCAGGGTCCAGAGGCGCTTGAGAAAGCGGTAGGCCCCCTCCACCCCCTCGTCGGACCACTCCAGGGACTGGTCCGGGGGCGAGGTAAACATGGTATACAGGCGCACGGTGTCGGCGCCGAAGCGGTCGATCAGGTCCTGGGGATCGACCCCGTTGTTCTTCGACTTGGACATCTTCTCGATGCCGCCGATCTCAACCGCCCGGCCGTCTGCGGCCAGGCGCGCGCTCAGGGGCCGGCCCCTGGCATCGCGCTCGACCTCGACCTCGGCCGGATTGAACCAATGCTTGTGGCCGCCCGCCTCGTCCCGATAGTAGGTATCGGCCACCACCATGCCTTGGGTCAGCAAGCGGGTGAAGGGCTCGTTCGAGCTCACCAGGCCGGCGTCGCGCAACAGTTTGTGGAAGAAGCGGGCATACAGCAGGTGCAGCACCGCGTGCTCGATTCCACCGATGTACTGGTCCACGGGCAGCCAGTAATTGGCGCGCTCGTCGAGCATCGCCTCGTCGTTGTTCGCGCAGGCGAAACGGGCGTAGTACCAGGACGACTCCATGAAGGTGTCGAAGGTGTCGGTCTCGCGCTCGGCGTCGCCCCCACAAGTCGGGCATTGGGTCCGGCGCCAGGCCGGGTCCTCCTTGATCGGATTCACGGTGTGCTGATCGAAGGCCACGTCCTCCGGCAGGCGCACCGGCAGCTGGTCTTTGGGCACCGGCACGATGCCGCAGTCCTGACAGTGCACCATAGGGATGGGGGTGCCCCAGTAGCGCTGGCGCGACACGCCCCAGTCCCGCAGCCGGTAGTTGACCGTCTTCTCGCCGCGCCCGCGGGCGCTGAGCCACTCGGCGATAGCATCGAAGGCCTGCTCCGAGGTCAGGCCGTCGAAGGGCCCGGAGTCCAGCAGCACCCCCTTGTCGATATAGGCGGCCGCCTGGATGTCGATACTGGTGCCGTCCGCCGGGCGGATCACCTGGCGGATCGGGATGCCGTATTTCAGGGCGAAGGCGTGGTCGCGCTCGTCATGGCCGGGCACCGCCATCACCGCCCCGGTGCCGTAGCCCATGAGCACGAAGTTGGCGGCATAGACCGGCACCGGCTCGCCGCTGACCGGGTGCACGGCCTGAATGCCGAGCGCCATGCCCTTCTTCTCGATGGTCTCCAGCTCGGCCTCGGAGGTACCGCCCTGGCGGCACTCCTCGATAAAGGCCGACAGTTCCGGATTGCCCTCGGCGGCCGCCAGGGCAAGGGGATGCTCGGCGGCCACGGCCACGTAGGTGACCCCCATCAGAGTGTCCGGGCGGGTGGTGTAGATGCTCAGGTGCTGGTCACTGCCAGCGATGGGGAAGTCCATCTGCACCCCGTAGGAACGCCCGATCCAATTGCGCTGCATGGTGCGCACCTGCTCGGGCCAACCGTCGAGACTCTCCAGCTCTTCCAACAGTTCGTCGGCATAATCGGTGATCTTGATGAACCATTGGGGGATCTCGCGCCGCTCCACCGGGGCCCCGGAGCGCCAGCCGCGGCCGTCGATGACCTGCTCATTGGCCAGCACCGTCTGGTCCACCGGGTCCCAGTTCACCACCGCGTTCCTGCGATAGACCAGGCCCTTTCTGAACAGCTCGGTGAACAGCCACTGTTCCCACTTGTAATATTCCGGCTGGCAGGTGGCCAGTTCCCGGTCCCAGTCGTAGCCAAAGCCCAGGCGCTGGAGCTGGCCCTTCATGTACTCGATGTTTTCATAGGTCCAGTGGGCCGGCGGCACCCGGTTCTTCAACGCGGCGTTCTCCGCCGGCAGGCCGAAGGCATCCCAACCCATAGGCTGGAGCACATTTTTTCCCAACATCCGCTGATAGCGAGCGATCACGTCGCCGATGGTATAGTTGCGCACATGCCCCATGTGCAGCTTGCCGCTGGGGTAGGGGAACATGGACAGGCAGTAGAACTTTTCCCGGGCCGGGTCTTCGCTGACGCGAAAGCTCTGCTCGCGCGCCCAGTAGGCCTGGGCCTCGGATTCAATCTTGGCCGGATCGTAGGTCTGTTGCATGATGCGTGCGCCGGGTTCGGACCCTTGGATCGGGTCGGCGGAAAACTCGTAAGGATAACCGAGGCGGGCTTGCCCTGCATCATTTGCTGTGCCCATGGCGCCCCGCAAACTCTATAATCAATAAGAACAAGCAGCCGCCCGAGACCAGCCGAACCGGGCGGCGGAAGGAGCATACAATGAGCAACGAACGTCCGAACGACGCCATCGGCCGCATGGTGGCCGCCTACGAGAAGATGCTGGAACGCGTGCACGAGACCCTGGAGCGTGCCGAAAACGAGACCATCCCCCAGCTCAAGCAGAATATCGACCAGGCGCGGGAAAAGGCGGTGGAACTGGGCGAACTGACCCGGGAAGAGGCGGAAAAGGTGGCCGGCTATATCGAACGCGACCTCCAGGACGCCGCCAGCTACCTGCACGAAAGCCAGGAGCAGTTTTCCCAATGGCTGCGCTTCGACCTGGACCAGATCGAGAATCGCCTGTTGGAGATGTTCGCGGACGTGGCCGACCGCACCCAGGTAGAACTCAGCAAATTGGCCGAGCAAGCGCGCCGGGCCCAGCTCTACCACACCGGCGAGGTCACCGGTCCGGGCACCCTGGCCTGCCGCTGGTGCGGCAAGGAGATGCACTTTCGCAAGGCCGGACATATCCCGCCCTGCCCCAAGTGCCGGGGTACCGAGTTCCGGCGCACCGGCGACGAGAGCGAGAAAAGCGCTGAATAGAGGTCTTGCCGTGCGGGGCAGGATGCCCCCGCGCCAACCTCGGCTTTTTAAGCGAATTAACAAATTCCATACCGGTATCCAAGTTTTGGATTACCCCCTTACAAGCCCCCTGCTCTATGATATTGGCCCCGTAAAAATGCGCGCTTGCACCTAAGCGCCACGCACGGGCGATTCGGCCAGCCGAATCGCCCCAAGATCACCGGGAGCCGAGATGCCAGAGATTGCCGACATCAACGATACCGAGCTCTGGATCGTTAAGACCACGCTCAGGGAGCGCTACGGCGAGGAGCAAGAGATCGAATTACAGGTCGCCGACAGCGAGATCCGGCTGCTGCCCTCGGACCGCGAGCTGACCCCCTGCCCGGTCTTTTACTGGACCGAAGGGGGCTGCCATTTCGTCATCTTCAAGGCCGGCGACCGCAAGTATCGTAGCCAGTTCTTCTACAAGCCCTATCACCAGTTCAGCACCGGGCGCCGCGAATACGACGACCTCGCCGAATGCGTGGTCGCCACCCTCCAGGCACAGGCCGACTACGTGGCCCAAGAAGCGGGGGAAATCAAAAAGACCCGCCGCTAGCCAGCCGCCCGCAGCGCCGTCCGGCCGGCACGAATTCACAGACCAAGACCGAGTAGTTACTCAAGGGAGTCAGCATGAGCAAGAAAAACGCCTTTTACGCCCAGTCCGGCGGCGTCACCGCCGTGATCAATGCATCGGCCTGCGGCGTGATCGAGACCGCCCG